>JBBRCX010000007.1:0-66503 GCA_038204465.1 Tepidisphaerales bacterium
CCGCAACGCAAATGATGATGATGACATGTGGCGTATCCTTCCGGGCCTCGTGGCCCAACGGGTGAGTGAGTTGAATCAATCACCCAAGGTACGCCGCTTTTATTGCCGCGTCTTCATCCACAGCTTTTGGTCATAGCTCGGGAGTTATGGATTGGGTTCCTCCAGCAGAACGGGCAAATCATCGGGCTCCTTCTTGCAATCTGCCCAATTTGGTGTGTTGTGCTTCTCGCACGACGCAAGAAAAGATTGAATGATCGTAAGCGGCTGAAACTCTGCACCTATTGCGGCTATGACCTGCGATCGAGCAGCTCGGTTTGCCCTGAATGCGGAGCTGCATTGGCTGGTAAGATGAGAGCCGTCTCTCCCCATGGTGAACTAGAAGATCCCCACCGCTCAGACAAATGAAATGGGTAGGTCCTGTTGCTTATTACAAGAATTGAGCGGGACGGGTCCAATTCGTGACGTCATTCAAGCAAAGCGCTGTGGGCGATCAGTACGCGGGCACCGCATCGTCGACCAGCGCTGGATCCCCACCGCCAGCGTCACCAGCCCCACCGACCGCTTCAAGTACGCCCACGACCGCGACGGCAACGTGATGTACAAGGACAACGCCGTCAACAGCGCCTTCTCCGAGCTGTATCACGCCAACGGCGCCACCGCCGGCTACGACAGCCTCAACCGCCTCACCGCCTTCCAGCGCGGCGCCCTCAACACCGCCAAGGACAGCATCAGCGGGACCGCCACGCGCACGCAAAGCTGGAACCTCGATCAGTTGGGCAACTGGGACGGCGCCTCCGGCGTGACCAGCGATGGCACCGCCCAGGCACGCACCCACAACAGCCGCAACCAGTCCACCGCCGTTGGCAGCATATTTGTAATTTGCGTTTCGCAAAATGCGATTGACGACACGTCACCGTCTACGGCCGATGCCAGTCGGTGCACGCGCCGCACAGTGCATGCTTGCTCCACTGCGACTTCCCATGGTCGGCGCGCAGCGCGCCGAAGCGCTTCTGCCAGATCGTCTTGATCGAGTCCGCGTCCAGATGTCCCATCACCTGCCGGCCAAGCACGTCCTGCTCGCACGAGACCACCGCGCCGCTGCACAACACCGTTATGCGCGACGCGAGACGGGCGCATGACCTGCGTCGCGGCGGCGCCAGGTCGGCGGACGATACGTCCTCGGCTTGCCCGGCAAAGTTCGAAGGCCCGCTAATGACCGCGCTGCCCACTGCCCGGAGCCACTGGTCGTACCACCCTCCCATCTCCGCCAGGTTCTGCCGGCACTTCACGAACAGCGGCGCCAAAACCGGAAGGCTCGTGCCCCGCTCCTGTCGACGCGTCACGAAAGTACGGATGTTTTCCAGAACGTCGCGATAACCGTCGACGCCCATCACGACGGCGTATGTTTCGGATGTCAGCGCGGGCAAATGAGCTGAGACCACGTCAACGCCCGAGTCCACCAGCCGCGCAACCTGCTCTTCGTCAACTCCAAACAGATCCGTCTCGACGTGCAGCGCCCGCAAGCCCGCATCCTGCGCCGCTTCAACGATGGCCGGCAGGTCCGGGGAGAGCAGCGGGTCTCCCACGCCGCCGAACGTGATCCGCGTATCATCCAGCTCCGCAAGCTCATCGAAAAGTCGCTTCGCGCGTTCGACGCCAAGCTCCCCCCGCTCGATGTGCTGATACGAGCCGGGCCAGAAGACAGGCCGGGTTGCCCGCTTGGTGTTCAGCTCCACCACGACCTCGCGCGGCAGCACATCCGTCGCGCCGTATGCATGCGACTTGGCGACCAGGTCTTCGGCGCCGCTGGAGATCAGGTGCCCATTGAGCGTCGACATCGCTCCCGCGACCCGCGCAATCTGTCGATCCGAATCGAGCTTGAACCGGTGCAGGGTGCGCGCCGCCGACCGAGGCGTCGGAGCACACCCATCCCCCGCCAGCGGCTCGCGGCTCAGCGGGTCCGGCAGATAGTGCAACAGCTTCCCTGGATGCCCCTTCGCCTCAGCCAGCTTGCGCACGAGCGAAGGCCGCAGCAATGCCCCGCCCAGTCCCGCCGCGGCGGGTGAAAAAGTCAGCTCGAGATCCGCGTGCGCCGACGCATGTTCGATCATTCCGTCGATCAGTTCCGGGTCAATCAGCCCCGACGATGGGTCGACCAGCAGCACCGCGTCGCTCCCGAGTTCATGCACCACTTCCAAAACATAGGGGGCATAGAAACCCAGATCGAAATCGCACGTCGACAGCAATCCCCCGCGCCATCCAACCGCCCACCGCTGGGCCGCCGCGATCGCCTCGATCTCCGGCAGCGCGATTCGCGGGCCCTTGGCCAGCACATACGCGCGCTCGTCGGCCGCCACCGGATAGACCGCTTCCAACTGGTCTTCCCAGCAGATCACTGCGATGGTTCCAAGCCGCTGCGATCGCGCCAGCCGGTCGAGCGTCCACCGCAGCACCGGCTGGGTTCGAAACAGCCGGTTGGCGCTGCAGTTCTCCGCCGGCTCGTGAAGCATCGAGACAATTGCGGTTACATGGTTCACGCCGCCACCCCCCGCGGCGACGTGCCGATGTTTTCAGGATGCTGAATGACCTCGTCCATCAGCAACTGAAACGATTGCGCCGCCTCGATCACGCCATGGACATCGATGTCGCGCTGCACCTGCAGGCGCTGCCGCTCGCGGGCGTCGAGCTTCGCGGCGGCGATCTTCCGGTCGGCCTCGATGCGCCGCATCTCGGTCTCCGACGGCTCGCCGCAGTGCTGCTCGGCTGCGTCGGAGAGCTTCATGTACGTCGCTCCGCGCTTCGCTGCCCCAGCTTCGGGAAGGATGAATCGGGTTGACAGGTCGGCGGTTGCGGTCATCCGGTCGTGGCTGTAGCGTGACCCGCACGGCAGGCCCGCATTGCCCGTTATCGGACGTATCGCCGGCGGAGGATAAGCCTTTCATGAGCGAGTGGTTCTTCGAGACCCCATGGTGGCTGCCAACGTTCATCGCCGGGGTGGGAGCGGTGCTGCTCTGGTCCGGCAACAACCGCCGCGACCGCAAACTCTTGCGCTACGGATTCAGCTTGCTCGCCGCGGCAATCCTGCTCTCGCTGATCAGCTATTTCGTCGACACCGAGAAGGAGAAAGCCGTCCGGCAGACCGACCGGCTCATCGCATCGATCAACAAACAGGACTGGAAAACCTTTCGCTCGATCCTCTCCCCCGACGCGTCCTTCGCTCTCTACGACAACGCCGATCAGATCACCGACGCCGCCCGGCGCGGCGTAACGGAATGGAGCGTGAACTCCATTCGCATCTTCCACCAGCGCGTCACCCAAAACGCCGACCAGATCACCGTGGAGATCGACACGCTCGCGTTTGTGCAGAAGGATCAGCCGGTGCGAAGCACATGGAGCTTCGATTTCGAGCAGTCCGGCAAGCAGCGCTTGCTCTACCGCATCACCCCGATCTCAATCGAAGGGCGCGGTCAGGAAGCGGTGATCCCCCGCCTTCCGAGGCCAAAGTAGACGATGCGGCCGCGTGGCATCGTCGCCGCATCGCATCACAGCGACCAATCCGCTTCCTTCCACTCGCGCATCATCGGGTAGTGCGTGAGGTCGAATTGCATGGGCGTGACCGTGATGTAGCCATCGCGCAGCGCCGCCACATCGGTATCTTCCTCGGTGTTGCCGAGCGTGAACTGAGTGCTGTTCCAGAAATAGCTGCGGCCGCGCGGGTCCTTCCGCTCCTCATAGGTGTCGGTCCACGAGCGGACGCACTGCCGCACGACTTTCAAGCCGGTCGGGTTCTCCCCTTCGTTCAGCGCGGGAAGATTGATCGTCACGCACTGGCCCGGGCGCAGCCCCGCCGCCAGCACTTTCTCAATCGTCATGCGCCCGAGCTTCGCCGACCGGGCATAATCTGTAGGGATGTCGCTTCGCAGGTAAACCGACACCGCGATGCTGGGAAGTCCCAGGAACGCGGCCTCAATCGCCGCCGCGACGGTGCCGCTGTAAATCACGTTGATTCCGACGTTCGCCCCAGCGTTCATTCCACTTATCACCAGGTCCGGAGCCCGGGGGAGGAGTTTCGCCACCGCGAGCTTCACGCAATCCGCCGGCCGTCCATCCACGGCAATGCCTGTGAACGCATCCGGAATGGTTACCTGTTGCGTCAGCAGCGGCGTGCTGATCGTGATGCCGTGGCCGGTGGCGCTCTGAACGGTTTCGGGCGCGACGACGTGCACCTCCCCCAGCTGGATCAGCTCCTGGTAGAGCGCCACCAGGCCCGGCGCGGTGATGCCGTCGTCATTTGTCAGCAGAATCAACATGGGCTGCGGGAGTATACTGGGCGCTTCTCGAGGTAGAAATGATCCGCCTCACCCGTCAGCAAGTGCGCGAGATCGATCGCCTCGCGGCAGAGCGTTACCACATCCCCTCGATCGTGCTGATGGAAAATGCCGCCCGCGGCGTCGCCGACGCCTGCTGCGAAATGCTCGACAACAACTGCGTCGGCGAAGTTTTGATCCTGTGCGGCGGCGGGAACAACGGCGGCGACGGATTGGCAGCGGCCCGGCATCTGCACAATCGCGGCACCGATGTCACGCTCGCGCTGGCGGTGGATCCTTCGCGTTACAAGGGAGACGCGCTGGTGAACTGGCAGGTAGCACAAGCGATGGGACTGGAAACCATCGACGCGCGGCCAACCGCCATCGCCTCATCGGGCGCGCTGCTGGTGATCGACGCGCTGTTCGGCACCGGGCTCACCGAAGCGCCGCGCGAGCCGTTCGGTGAAATCGTCGTGGCTCTTGAGCGATCGAGACTCCCGCTGCTTTCAGTGGATGTTCCCAGCGGCCTGGACTGCGACACCGGCCGCCCGCTCGGGCCGTGCGTTCGCGCCGCCCGAACCGTCACCTTCGTAGCCGAGAAGGTTGGCTTCTCCTCGGATGAAGCGAAAGAGTATCTCGGCGAGGTAAGCGTCGTCGACATCGGCTGCCCGCGCGAGCTCATCGAGCAGGTCCTCTCCGCCCCATCCCCCGCTTGACTGCCCCCACACCCGCTCAGATAATCCGGCCTCCTAGGTGAGCAAGAGGATTTCAGCGCCCCCATCGTCTAGTGGCCTAGGATATCTGGTTCTCAGCCAGAGGACAGGGGTTCGACTCCCCTTGGGGGTACTCCATCGGCAGCGGCTGCAAGTGAACCGAACGGAATCGGGAAACCGATAAGCTTCGCTCACTTGCAGCCGTTTCCGCTTCCGCACCTTCCGCTGCGTTCCCTCGCGTTGCCTTTGATTCGCACCGCACTCTGCACCCCCCCACACGCGCTTGCGCGTACCGAGCCATGACACGATGACCGGACTCGTCTGTTAAGTCTCTACAGGCGACACAGTCAGAACGCGATGGATATTGCCGTCGAACACGCGACCGGCACCGGCCCAAGCCGGATTCCGGCGGTCGCTCGGGTGCCTCACGAGGCTCGCGAGCGCCTTGATAAAAACATTCGAACCTGTCAACATCCATCACGTAATCTTTGGGCGTAGAGTTGATTACACGGCCATCGGGCTCGGGGCATTATTTCGCGAAATTCGGTTAAAGGAGTGGACATGCGTCAAGCTGCGCGTTCGGCGGTCGTTGTGGAAGGTCTGGAATCGCGCACGCTGCTTTCCGCGGCGGGGCATTTCAAGCTGGCGCCGCTGGATCATGCGGCGACGGTTTCGCCCCATCTCGTTCCAAATGATCCAAGCTACGGCTCACTCTGGGGCCTGCAGAAGATCCAGGCCCCGCAGGCCTGGGACCTTACCACCGGAAGCACGAGAGTCACCGTCGCCGACGTCGATAGCGGCATCGATTACACCCACGACGACCTCTACAAGAATGTCTGGGTCAACCAGGCGGAAATTCCTTCCGATCGCACGGCAAATCTCGTCGATCTCGATGGCGATGGCCTGATTACCCTCTGGGACCTGAATGATCCGATCAATCAGGGCACCGGCAAAATCAGCGACACGAATTCGGACAGTCGAATTGATGCACGCGATCTGCTCGCACCCGCCGCGTCCGGCGGTTGGGCGGACGGAATCAACGGCGTCTCGTATCAGGGTTACACCTACAACAATATCGCGTACTCCGCGGACCCATACGTCGACGACATCATCGGCTGGAACTTCGCGGCGGGGAACAACAATCCGTTCGACGGCGGCACCGCCAACGGCGGACACGGCACTCATACCGCCGGCACCATCGGAGCGATCGGCGGCAATGGCGCCGGCGTCACCGGCGTGAACTGGAAGACCCAGATCATGTCCGTCAAGATCTTCGCCGACGACGGCACCGGCGTGGTTGACACCGTGATCGGTAATGCCATCCGTTACACCGCCAACAACGGCGCCACCGTCGCCAACGCAAGCTGGGGCGGAAGCGGCGGAGTGAATAACTTCACCGATCCGCTCTACGCATCGATCCGGGAAGCGGGCGAGCGGGACAATCAGTTGTTCGTTGCATCCGCCGGTAATGGCGACCGTCTGTTTGGGCAGGGCTATAGCAACGACGCCCCCGCGGGAATGTGGACCTATCCTGTCTTCCCGGCGACTTATACGCTTCCGAACATCATCGCCGTCGCCGCCACCGACCAGAATGATGCCAAGGCCTCCTTCTCCAACTACGGCCCGGCCAGCGTGGACCTGGGCGCGCCCGGAGTGGATATTCTCAGCACCAAAGCGGGTAATACCTATGTCCCCTACAGCGGCACCTCCATGGCCGCCCCTCATGTCACCGGGGTCGCTGCCCTGGCGCGAAGCGTCAGCCCCGGCGCATCGTATACAAGCATAAAAAGCTGGATCCTCGGCGGCGTCGATGCGGTCGCGTCATTGGCGGGAAAAACAGTGACCGGCGGTCGATTGAATGCGTTCAAAACGCTGCAGCAGATTCCAACCGCAGTCCCGGCGACGCCGAGCGGTTTCACCGCCGTGGCGGCGTCATCCAGCCAGATCAACCTGAGCTGGAATGACGTCAGCGGCGAGATCGGTTACCGCATTCAACGCTCAACCGACAGCACGTTCACCAACGCAGCGCTCATCACCACGATCGACGGCATCGCCGCCAACGTGACATCATATAGCGACGCGAATCTCTCGGCCGGCATCACTTATTACTATCGCCTTCAGGCCATCGGAACGAGCAGCGATTCGGCATTCACCAATCCGCCCGTCTCTGCCACCACGCCGGCGGCGCCGCTCGTACCCGCCGCGCCCGCCTGGACCAGCATTCGCGCATTCAGCAGATCGATTCAGCTCAACTGGTCAAACGTCGCGGGCGAGAGCGGATACAAGATCGAGAAACTGGTGAACGGCGTCTGGAAGCAGATCGCCGCGCCCGGCGCAGACGTCATCACCTACACCGACAACGGCCTAAAGGCCGGACGCACTTATTCATATCGCATTCGCGCCTACAACGCCGCCGGAAACTCGGCGTACAGCGCGATTGCGAACATCACTACCCCGCGCTCCGGCTCGACGATTACGACATTCGCGCTCAACGCGATGTTCTCCTCCACTCCGATCACTCAGTTCACCGCGCGCAGCAACTCGGTTTTTGATGTGCTTGGGCGCAGTTCTGAGAAGAATAGTGATCCGCTCGACGATGGATCGCGCTAAATCGCGCTGCCCCTGACGGCTGAGCCCTGGTTTCGATCAGGATCGGCGCTGATCTGCAAGGGATTTGCGCCCGTGCCGGACATGACCGGCCGATTTGCGTGCGAATACGCCATTCCGGCGCCGTCGCGCCCGTGATTTCCCACCGCACTGCTATAATCGCTCCAATCGATCTCGCCAGTGCTCAGGAGCGAAAACGATGGCGGCTTGTGAGAACGAATTCGGCGCTGCGCTCCTGGACGCCATCCCTTACCCCGTCATCGTCCTTGACGTCAAAGGGCGAATTACCCGGTTCAATCGGACTTGCGAAGAGGCGAGTGGCTTGTCGCGGCTTCAGGTGCTCGGACATGCGTTCTGGTCGGTGCTTGATAGCGCCGCCGCTGAGGCAGCGAAGAGTGCCATGGCCGATGTCATCGCCGCTAACTCAGCGCGCGCCCTCGAAGCCGATTTTGCCGCAAGGTCCACCGGGGGCGGGCGCTTTGCCTGGCGCCTGGCGCCTGTCTCGATCGACAACACGCAATACCTTGTCGCCACCGGCGCCGAACTGACCGGTGGCCCTTCGCGCGATCTTGCCGCGGGCAAGCCTGATTCCGTGAGTCAAACGCAGGACGCTCTGCGCGAGAGCAAACGCCGCCTGCAGTTGATCGTTGATAATTCGCCAGACCTCGTTTTCGAGCAGGACACCCAACTCCGCCTCACCTGGATCTCCAGGATGTCGGATCTGCTCCAACCGAACCAGCTCATTGGCAAGGCCGATCGAGACTTTGTCGGAGCCGAGGAGGCGCAGCGGCTGGCGGAAATCAAAAACCGTGTGATGCGCAGCGGGGCGCCCGAAAAATTCGAATGTGGTCTCGAGTACGGCGGCCGCTGGTTCGACTTTGAGCTCATTGCGCAGAGGCGGCTCGATTCCAAGGGCGCTGTGGCGGGCGTCACCTGCTATGCGCGGGACATCACCGGCCGCAAGCGCGCAGAGAAGGAACTCCGATCGCTCAATGCCGAGTTGCAGGCTCTCAACGCCACCCTTGAAAGCCGCATCGCCGAACGAACCTCGGCGGTCGAGGAGCATTCCCGGCAATTGGAGCGCTCCGAACAGGCGCTGAAGGATCACACGCGGGTGCTTCGCTCGATCCTCGACAGCATGGGGGATGGCGTGATGGTCTCCGACAACGAAGCGCACTTCGTGCTCATGAACCCCGCCGTTCAACGCATCATGGGAATGGGCGTCACCCAGGAACTGATGCACCGCAGGCCCGCTCATTACGGGCTGTATCTGCCCGACATGAAGACCCTGTATCCGCCCGAAGAGCTGCCGCTCGCTCGCGCCTTGCGCGGCGAGGCGGTAGACGATGCGGAAGTCTTCCTGAGAAACGCCAGTCGGCCGGATGGTGTGTGGATTACCATTACCGCCCGTCCCTTGATCGGCGAAGGCGGCGTCATCGAAGGCGGCGTGATGGTGATGCGCGACACCACCCAACGCCGTCACGCGGAGGAGGAGCTTCGGTTTCGAAAGAGCCTGCTGGAGGCGCAGACGGAAGCATCCATTGAGGGAATTCTGGTCGTCGCCGAGGACGGCCGAATCGTTTCCTTCAACCGCCGCTTCGCTCAGATGTGGGACATCCCAACCGACGTTCTGGCATTGCAGTCGGATGACGCGGCGCTGCAGCACGTGCGCGACAACCTGCTCGATCCCGACGAATACATGCGCCGCGTCGACCACCTCTATCGTCATCCGCTCGAGTACGGCCGCGAGGAGGTTCTGCTGCGCGACGGGCGCACCTTCGACCGCTACAGCGCGCCCATCACCGCCCCGGACGGCGCCTACTACGGCCGCGTCTGGTTCTTCCGCGACGTCACCGCGCGGCGGCGAGCGGAAGACGCGCAGCGCCGATTGGCCGAGCGCTATCGCAGGCTGGCACTCGAGGTGGATCATCGCGTCGGGAACAATCTTGCCGGCCTGTTGGGACTCGTCGCCGAGATGAAGCAGCGCACAACCGACGTCGCCGTCTTTGCGGCGGCGCTGGAGGGGCGGCTCATGGGGATGGGGACGGTCCATCGTCTGCTGACGGACGCGGGATGGGAATCGGTCGAGCTTCGGTCGTTGGTGCAGTCGGCCGCCGCTGCTATGGAGCGAATTGCGCCGTTTCAGGCGAAGCTGGTGCTCGAAGGGCCTCCCGTGCCGCTGGCGCCGCGGCAGGCAGTCACGCTCATGATGATCCTCGTCGAATGGTTCACCAACAGCTCGAAGTACGGCGCCCACAGCGCCCCCGGGGGCACCGTCATGGTCTTGTGGGAGTCATTGCCTGGCGATCAGGGTCGAGATCTGCGACTGCGGTGGAAAGAGGTCGATGGCCCGCGCACCACGACCCCGGGCACCACTTCTCTCGGAACCGACCTGGTGAACGCTTTCGTCACGCGCGAACTCCGCGGGCGCTGCACGATCGAATATCCTCCCGACGGCGCCGCTTACGAACTGTCGTTCTGCACCCAGGACCACGCGGGTGACGGAGCCGCCGCTGCTGAGGAGCAAGAGGCACAGATCCCGTAAAGCTCGCGAACCAGGCAGGGCCAAACGCGGCACGAGCGTCTTGCCGTGCCAGCGCACACTCACCTGCCACCCGACCGCGTAACTCCCGACCCCCATTACCGCCATCCTGCTGCATCCTCGCATCGTTCAGCAAGACGGCGTGAGGTGGGCGATCGCGGTGCTCGTTGGTAGCACCAATGGCATCAAATTTCCGAATGCGAGTCGCAGGACCCGGCTTCTGAGCGCGTGTGCCGGACCAATAATGCTGCACCCGGTTGCTTGAAAACGCCGATCATATGTCGAAGATCGGAGAATCCGTTATGGTGATGAGACTGGTGCGCGACGAGCAAGAGGTTAGCGAGTTGCAGGATAACGAGGCGCAAGCCGACCGCCGGGAAGCCGACCTGGATCGGGCCGATGCCGAGGAGGCGGATGGCCTGGTCGAGGATGTTTCCGATGAGTCCAGCGACGATGGCGGCCAATCAGTAACAGCGGCAGACATTGCCGTGGATGTTGCCATCCTGGAGGCGCTGCTCCTCAGCACTCATCATCCCCTCACCGCCGGGCGGCTGGCGGAGCTGATGGACCTCCCGACCACGAAGCCCATCCGGCAGGCCGTCAAAGCCCTCAACGAACAGTACGTTTCCACCGCCCGATCCTTCCGCATCGAGCAGGTTGCCGGCGGCTACCAGATCCTCACGCTCCCGGAATTTGGCGAGCACCTGAAGAAGCTTCACCAGCGCGAGGCCGACGCGAAGCTGACCAAGGCGGCCCTCGAGACGCTCTCCATCATCGCTTACAAACAGCCGATCCTCCGCGCCGACATCGAAGCGATCCGCGGTGTCGCCTGCGGCGAGACCATCCGCAGTCTCATGGAGAAACACCTGGTAAAAATCGCCGGCCGCGCCGAGGAGCCGGGCCGGCCGATCCTTTACGGGACCACCAGGAGATTCCTCGAAATCTTCGGCCTCAATTCCCTGAAGGACCTTCCGCAGCCTGAGGGGATGGGAAAGTCCCCAGCCTGATCGCGCGCTTTCGCGCGACACTTCGGCACGGTGCCTACCGGGCATCTCGCCGTGCAGGCGATTCGATCGACCGAAGCATCCACCGACTCAGAGGTATCCTCTGCGCCACCTCTAATTCTCGTGCAGCGGACTGCGCTGCGCAGCCGCTTTCACTGCCGACGGCGGAACGCCGGTGACGGTTTTGAATACGCGCGAGAAATGAAACGCGTCCGCGAAGCCGAGCCGGTCTGCCACCTGCACCACTTTCAAACCCTGACGCAATAGTCGGCGCGCCACTTCCACGCGGTGCCGGCGGACGTATCGCACGGGCGGCTCGCCGGTCTCTTCACGAAAGCGATGCGCCAGCTTGCTGGAACTGACATGCAGCACGCCGGCGAGCGCCTCGACGGACCACGCGCGCTGCGGTGACTGCTCCACCAACCGGCGCACCCGGCTGACCAGGCCATGGGGACCGAGCGCCGGCGACGGGTGCAGCGCGATCCTCGCCCACAATTCCGCAACACGGCTCAAGAGGAGCCATTGCCATTGCGGAGGCTGATCCAGCGCCAGCCCGACCGCCTCGTCGAGCAGTCGCAACATGCCGTTGGGCGCGGGATCGTACACAAACGCTTCGTCGCGATGCGCAGCGATCAGTCGATCGACCTGCACGGCGGCCGCCCCAGCGAGCATCAGGTAGCGCACGTGCCAGGGCGCTGCGCCCGCCAGCTCCTGCATGCGCGTGCCCTTCTTCACCACGATCAAACAGTCCCGGCGATGCAGCAGCGTCTGAGAGCGCAGTTCCGAGCGCGCTTGCCCCGTCTCGGTCAGAAGCAGCAGGGTCCGGTCCAGGATTTGTGCGGGGTAAACCGAACCCGGCGCAATCGTCTCGTCGACGGCCCAGATTTCCTTGAACACTGGACGCAACGGTCCCCGCCCCACCGTTATCCGCGACAGCCGGCGCGATAGCTCCATGCAGAAAACGATATGCAGCCCTGCGGAAAGTGCAATGGACGACAGTGGACGAATCTGATCCAGTGGCACACCAACCGGAGTAAACGATGGATGAGCGAGATCTGCAGGCGAAGGTGGAATCGGTTCGGCGTGACGGCTACGTCGTGGTCCCCGGCGCCCTCCCGCCAGACGTGCTGGCCCCAATGCTGCGGCGTTATGACCAGCTGATGGACGAATACATCGCCAAAGTCCACGGCGATGGCCCGATCCCCGGGCATGTCGACCTCACGCGCATCCTCGAGCGCGATCCCGTCTTCGAGAAACTGATGGACTGGCCGGCGGTCTTTCCGATTGCTCGCGGCGTGATCGGACGTGACGTCACCCTGGCCGGCGGCGGCGAGGCCGACTACCGCCCGGCGCGCGCACCGGCCTACATCAGCTGGCATAACGATTGGGCGTGGATGGTGGACACGGCCTACCCGCGTCAGAACTTCTGGGTCCGCTGCAGCTACTTCCTGGACGATGTGACGGATGAGATGGGCCCGTTTACGCTCCTGCCAGGATCGCACCTGGCGGGCGGCCCTCCACCGAAGGAACACACCAGCCCCGAAGGACAGCCGCGCGATATTCCAGGCATGGTGCGCGTAACCGGCAAAGCCGGCACGTGCCTGATCAACAACACGGAGATCTGGCACACCAATACGCCCAACCGCTCAGACCGCCCGCGCAAACTGATCATGCTGTGCTACAAGCACGCGTGGATGCGGCAGTGGGAGGAGGACGGTTACGAGCTGTCGCGCGATTTTGCCGAGCGGCAAACCTCCCCGCTTCGCCGCCAGCTGTGCGGCATCGGCGTATGGCACAACTTGCAGATGGATTGGGTTGCGTAGGGGCGGGGCCCTCGCGCATCGCGCGCCCGAGCCTTGAAGCGCGCTCATGAATACGCTTCGAGAGAAATTGTTCTTCCTCGAGAACGGCTACCTGCACGTTCGCGGCGTGCTTGAGCCGGATGCGCGTTCGCATGCTGATCTTCGGCCGGTCCAGAGCGTCTTACCGCGCTCGCGTCGACACATCCCTGCGAGGGTTGTTCCCGCGCGAGGCGTGCCGCTCGTTCCCGGTGTAAGTTCGGCTCATGTCGCGCCGGTCGCCGCGGTGTTTGCCGCCTCCAGCCTTCACCGGCCGGTTTGCCTCTGTGCGCATCACCTGCGGGACGTTCGGAGTGGTCGGCGAAACAGGGGGGATATTGCTGATCGCCGACCGTCCCCGCTGCTTTCGATTCTTGCCGCCATTCATGCCTTTAGCTTTCTTGGCCATTTCTGCTCCCGGTGAGAACTAACGTGGTTTCCACTAACCTGACGCGAGCAAGGCTTATGCCGCGATCGACTGCCCTGGCGAGCCCGACGGTTTCAAAGACCGCAGTGTGCCGACACGCTGCGATTTGTACCTGTCTGGCTCTCCGCGCCTGCGATGGCTTTCCACGGGCGATGGCTGCCAGACTGCGATCGCTCCCTGACTCGCTTACGATTTGCCATACACGGGAACGAGGGCGCCGCTCGTCAGCGCGTTGGCGGGACTGGCCAGAAAATACATGGCCTGCGCAACCTGCTCGACCTTCGGCCAATCCTGAAAGTTCGCGGCAGGCATCGAACGCCGGTTCGCAGGCGTGTCCATGATCGAGGGCAGCACGGCATTCACGAGAATCCCGTCGGCTTTTACCTCTTCCGCGACACACTGGGTAATCGAGGCAACGGCCGCCTTGGAAGTGCTGTAAGGAATCATCCCGCCGGTGGGAACGATCGCGGAACGCGCCGATACGTTCACGATGCGTCCGCCTTTTCCCGAACCGCGGATCGCCTTGACCGCCTCGCGGCAACAGAGGAAGCAGGTGAGCGCGTTCATCTCAAAGAGCCGGCGAAACTCCTGGATGGACGTCTTCTCGATGGGCGACATGGCAAATCCGCCGACGATATGCAGCGACGCCCAGAGGTCGTCCATTTCGCCATAGAGCTTCTCGACAGCCGGCTCGGAAGCGACATCCACCTGGTGCAGATTGACGCGGTCGCGGAGTGTGAAGTGACGCAGTTCGCTCTCGACCAGCCACGTGACCTCGCACCTGGCCCCTCCATCGAGCAGCGTTTTAACCACCGCTTCGCCCAGGGCGCCGGTGCCGCCGGTGACCAACACGCGCCGTCCGTCGAATGAGTTATCCATGGTAACCTGCGCTTTCGCTTTCAAGCCGGGGAATTATGGCCTGAAGCGGATCGAGCATTAACCCTTCGATGCCTGAGCCCGCGGTTTCGTCGCACTCGCGCCCAATCGGAAGCGATGCCCGAGCACGTCAGGTCGGTAGCTCGCCCAGATGAAGAACCAGGGCGGCGCCGCGCGGCAGGCGCGCCTGCTTAGATCGAAGATAACGCAACCGTTCTCAATCGTCAGCCTCACTCGAATCATCGCTCGCCTCGGATGTTTTTTGTCCGCGCGCGGTCGCTTGGTTCGACTGCCGGTCCGCCAGCGCGTGCAGCGCACGAACTTCTCGGGCCGTGAGCGAGCGAACGTGCCCGGGTCCCAGGCCTTCCAGCGTAAGCGGGCCCATTCGCACGCGGGTCAGGTCGCGCACCTTGTGCCCGAGCCTGGCCAGCATCCGGCGGACCTGGCGGTTGCGGCCTTCGCGGATCGTGATCTCCAGGATGCTCTTGTCGCGCGACCGCTTCACGACCTTCACATGGCTGCGGCCCGTCTTGAAGCCGCCAGCGCCGCTCGGACTCGCGAGCCAGATCCCCTTCTCCAGCTCCTGCAATGTTGCGGCGCGGACATGACCATCGACGACCGCCCGGTAGGTTTTGGAAACCCCGTAGCGCGGATGCGTGAGACGGTTGGTCAGCTCGCCGTCGTTCGTCAGGAGCAGCAGCCCGCGAGACTCCGCGTCAAGCCGGCCCACTGGATAGACTCGCGCCGGCAAGCCGGGCGGGAGCAGGTCGATCGCGCGCACCTGCTCGCCCTGGGCGACGTTCGTGCTGTAAACGCCTTTTGGTTTGTTCATCAGAAGGTAGAGCCGGACTCGTGCTTGCCGCGCCTCGAAGCGGACCGGCTCATCATCCACCTTCACTCGATCGCGCTCGGGATCGATCAGGATGGGGAGCCGCGTGACGAGCTTCCCGTTCACCGCGATGCGCCCCTGCAAGACCATCTCCTCGACATTGCGGCGCGAAGCGATGCCGGCATTTGCGAGGATCTTTTGAATGCGCTCTTTCATATGTCTGATGACGCCGGCTTCATGGGTGCGCGGGCGTCCCGCCCGTGCGAGCGATGCGACATGCACAAGCAACTCGGGCGCTACTCCACATAGCGTGCCGTAGGAAAAGTGATCTCCAGCCAGACACAGTCGGTCAGCGTCTTGATCGTCGGGTTCTTCATGACGGCCGGCAGAAGCACCGTATCGCCCCGCGCCACATGCGTTGGCTCTCTCGTGCCCTCGACGCGCAAATCCGCGTGCCCGTCCAGCATCATCCACACAACCGGCTCGTCATAGGGCACCGGCTCCTCAACCCCTTCGGTGAACCGCACTTTCTCGATCTTGAAGTACGGACTGGTCACGAGTCGCGAAACGGTCGTGAAGAAACCCGCGACATGACTTCGCGGCTGCTTCGGCTCGGGCGCGCCCGAGAAATCAATGCACCGCATCGCCTGCTCGACGTGAAGCTGGCGCATCTTGCCGGTGCCGGGGTCCACTCGATTGAAGTCAAACACACGATACGTGGTATCGCTGGGCGTCTGCACCTCCGCGGCGAGGATGCCGGCGCCCAGCGCGTGGATCGTGCCGCTCGGCAGGTAATAGCACTGGTCCGCCTTTACCGGAATGCTCTTGATGAATTGCTCGACGGAGCCGCGTCCTACCGCCTCGCTGAACTGTTCCCGCGAAACGCCGGCCGTCAGGCCTTTGAAAAGACGCGCTCCCGGATCGCTCTGCACGACATACCAGGCTTCGCTCTTCAAGTGTGCGCCGGGATTGTCCTCCGCATAGCGCTGGTCGGGATGCACCTGCACCGACAGGTCGTCCCGGGCATCGAGGAACTTGATCAGGATCGGAAACTGCCCATGCGGGCCGACGAGCGGAACATCGCCATGCAGATCGCGGCCGAACTCACTGACAATCCAATGGAGCGAGCGCCCCGCAAGCGCGCCTTCGGCGACTTCGCTGCTCACCCAATCGCCCGAGTTGTCGATCACGCCGGGCGGGAAATCATACAGTTCCCAGCTTTCGCCGATGGATTTGCCCGGCGGAAGGCCCTT
The DNA here is from genome assembly GCA_038204465.1 of Tepidisphaerales bacterium. Classification (GTDB taxonomy): domain Bacteria; phylum Planctomycetota; class Phycisphaerae; order Tepidisphaerales; family Tepidisphaeraceae; genus JBBRCX01. The sequence goes on from JBBRCX010000007.1 coordinate 16,397, forward strand.
GCCCAGCACCGTCTGAAGCTTGCGCCCGCCCCACATTTTCTCGAGGAATCGCGGCTTGAATTTGAGCGGGTATAGCGACATGGCACGTACCGAAAACGCCTGCACCGACTGAGCGGCCAGGCCCCACCCGAGCGACTATCGTCCTGTCTTCGGCAGTGATACCACAACCGTGGGCCGGCACAATCAGCCTCGGAGCGGCCTCGGAGCGGCGCCAACCCACCGCTGACGGCGGCCATGAGCAACGGCCTGTCGTATCTCGTCGAGCGCTTGAAAGGACAGGCCATCGTCGGTCACATCACACTGGACAAAAGTGAGCGCTCGGAACTGGCCAGCCTGGTAACTGAACAACTTTGATCTCGGCCGACACACATAAAAAAACCGCGCCGCGTTGCCTCTCGGCATGCGCGGCGCAGTGATCTAACGTGCGCTTACGGGCTGATTACGGATTGCCCGGGTCGACGCGAACCTTCTGACGCTCGGTAGTTACCGAGCCGTCCGGATGTTCGACCGTTGTCTTCTCATCCTTGACCTGCGCTCCGCCGGGGGTCGTCCGCACGGTCTCCTTGTGGGAGATCTCACGGTCGCAGCCGACGACAAAGGGCATCCCGAGCACGCCGCTCAGTAACACCGCGGTTATGGTCTTCCGATTCATAGTGCGCTCCTTTCAGTTTCCTTGCACCGGACTGATCGGGAGCAAACTGCGGACCAACGCGTCGGCATCGCGCGTAAGCCCTTGGCTGGGCGGCATTGGCGGCATAGAGTGTACACCTCATCCAGCTTCCGGAGGACTGAATGTCGGATACGACAGGCGCCATTATCAACTATGACGATTTTGCGAAGCTCGACCTCCGCACCGCGATCGTCACGGAATGCAAGCCGCACCCCAATGCCGATAAGCTGCTCATCCTTCAGATCGATCTGGGGACGGAAAAGCGGCAAATCTGCGCCGGGCTCCGCCTGCACTACACGCCCGAGCAACTCGTCGGCAAGCAGCTTGTCATCGTGGCAAACCTGGCTCCGCGGCAGATGCGCGGCGAGATCAGCCAGGGAATGCTGCTGGCCGTTACCGATAGCGCAACAAATCGTGTCATTGTGGTGAACCCATCGGAAAATGTCGCGCCCGGCAGCAAGGTGAGTTGAGTGGCCATGGAACACCGCGCCGCGGCAAGTGAAAACCAATCCGGGTTAAAGCTGGCAGGCGATCCCGAACGATCCGTTCAGTCCTCCGCTTCAATCCCCAATTCCTTCACCTTCTTGTTCAGCGTGTTGCGGTTGATGCCGAGGAAGTCGGCGGCCCTGGTCTTGACTGAACCGCACTTGTGCAGCGCACGCTCGATCAGCGCGTGCTCGACCTGCTCGACGACGAGTTGGTAGATCTCCCCTTCGCGCAGCTCGTAGTCGATCAGCGCCTGCTCGGAGAGGCGCCGGCTCAGGGTTTCTATCGATTCGGAGGATTGGCTCGTGCGGCGCTGCTGGGCAAACATGCGCACCGCCAACGGCAGCAGGTCCTCGGTGAAGTCCTCGTCATTGCTGAGAACGACGGAGCGCTCGATGGCGTTTTCGAGCTCCCGCACGTTTCCGGGCCATGGATAGCGAAGCAGGATGTTGAGCATGTCCCGGCTGATCCGGCGCAGTCGGCGCTCGTTGATGGCGTTGTATTTGTCGAGGAAATGGTCGATCAGGCGCGGAATGTCTTCGCGCCGGTTGCGAAGCGGCGGGAGATACACGCTGACGACGTTGAGACGGTAGAAAAGGTCCTCGCGAAAACCGCCCTTGGCCACCTCTTCCTGTAGGTCAACGTTGGTAGCGGCGATGAGCCGGACGTCGACCTTCACGGTTTGCGTATCCCCGACGCGCTCGAACTCGCGCTCCTGCAGCACGCGGAGCAGCTTGACCTGCAGTTGGGGTTCGAGCGTTCCAATCTCGTCGAGGAAGAGAGTGCCGCCGTCGGCGGCTTCGAAGCGGCCCATCTTGTCGCGGATCGCGCCGGTGAAAGAGCCCTTGACGTGGCCGAAGAGCTCCGACTCCAGCAACGTCCCGGTGAGCGCACCGCAGTTCACCCGCACGAAGGGCTTGTCCTTGCGCGGCGAGTTGTAATGGATCGCCTTGGCGATCATTTCCTTGCCCGTCCCGGTCTCGCCCAATAGCAGCACGGTTGCGCGGGAGTTTGCCACCTGGCCGACGATGGCGAAGACTTCGTGCATCGCCGGCGAATCACCGATGATGTTTTCAAAGCGGTAGCGGTCGCGCACCTGGGCCCGCAGTTGCTCGTTCTCCTCCAGCAACTCTTCCTTCTGCCGCATCACCATGCGGTTGATCTGGATGGCCTGCGCCAGGAACGCGGCGATGATGTCGAGAAACTGATGATCGCTGCGCAATTGCTCATCGCTGATGAAAGGCTTGTCGACCGAGAGTGCGCCCGCGGTTCGGCCTTCCACCCGAATGGGCACGCAGAGGAAGCTCACGCGCGAGCCGGTATCCTGAGTGTTGAGTCGGCCGGTGCGGTTGAGGAAATCGGGTTCGGCCCGCAGGTCCGCGATGATGCGCGGGCGGCCGGTCGCGACGACATTGCCTGTGATGCCTTCGCCCAATGCGTATTTCCCTCGCTCGATGTCCTCCAGAGTCAGCCCCGTTGCCGCCTCGGTGCGCAGGCGGCCCGAGGACTCGTCAAGCAGAACCAGCGCGCCCCGGCGCATATCCATCCTGTCAGAAATGATTTGCATCACTTTCCCGAAGGCGTCGCGCAGTTCGAGCGTCGAGGACAGGATCTGCCCGATTTCCGTGAGCGTGAACAGTTCCTGGTCGCGCGTGAGCGGCGTTGCGTGAAGATTGGGAGCGATGGCTTCAGGCATGTTTACAATGTAAGCAGGAGTTTTGTGTTTTCAAAGAAATGATGGCTGGTGATGCCGCTTGCCCAGCGCGAGTGCAGTTTTCGGCGTAAAAACGCCGATATTCAGCAGAGGCTGCTGCTCACTGCCGCTTAACCTCGCTACCGGACAGGTGGTCAACTTTGCGCCGGCTCCTGAAGTTCCAATCGTTCCGCCTGCAACTCGTGCTCCTCAGTGCCTTCTGCGTCGCCGTCACGGGACTTGGTGCCGGCGTTGCCCTGATTGCACTGCGCGGGAGCGGCAACGCCCTTGAGTTGTGCATTTCCACCGCCGCCGGGGGAGTGCTCGCACTGGGCTTGGCAGCCGTGATGCTTGGCAGGCTGCTGAGGCCCCTGCACCAGCTGCGGGGCGACATGGGGCGCCTGGTGGGCGGCGTGCTGCCTGCAACCGCGAGTTCGCCACTTCCCAATCGCGACCTTCGGGATTTGCGGCAGTCATTCGATCGCGTCGTGGCGCATCTGTCGCAGGCGCGGACCGAGCGCGAGTGCTCGGAGAAGAACCTGAGACAGCGCACCAACACAGTGAACCGGCTGCTGGATTTCTCGCAGATCATCGCCGGCGCAGGGCAGCTTCACCAGGTCTTCGCGGCGCTCGCCCACTTCCTTCGCACCGAACTTGCGCTTGCGGAACTGGTGATTCTGTCGCACGCGCCGGAAGCGGCGCCGGCAACACAGATGAGGGCGCGATGGCCGGAGCCGCCGACCGCGCCAGATGCGGGAGAGCGCGCGGGCGTTGAGTTGGATGGCTCGAGCTGCCCATGCCTCCGCCAGAATCAGCCGCGACTCTTCCGGCCTGACGAAGACCTGGTGCGCTGCGCCATTGAAGCGCCAGCGGCGCTGTCTCAGGCGAGCCCGGCGTACTGCCTGCCCTTCAACGTGGGACGCAAGATACAAGTCTTGGCCCATGCTCCTGCCCCCTGACGAAGCCTGGACGCAGGAACGTCGCCAGCTCGCGCAGACATACGTGAACACGGCGCAGTCGGCGCTCGTTTCGCTGCATCTGCTGGCGGAGGCTGAAAAACAAAGCATGACCGATGCCTTGACCGGGCTTTACAACCGTCACTTCATGGACGCGCTGCTCGCCCGCGAGGTGGCGCTGGCCGAGCGGCACAGCCGCCCGCTCTCCATCGTGATGATCGATCTCGATCGCTTCAAGGGCATCAACGATGCCCACGGTCACGCGGCCGGCGATCACCTGCTGAAGACCTTTGCCGACTGCGTCCGGATTACCCTGCGCAAGACCGATCTGGCGTTCCGCTATGGCGGCGACGAGTTTGTGGTGGCGCTGCCGCAGACGCCGATCGCGCAGGCGGAGCAGGTGGTTCAGAAGCTGCGCCAGGCATTCGCCGCCGTCGATTTCTCGTCTGCCGTTACCAACCTGGGTCAGACGCCTACGCTGAGCGTTGGCGTGGCGGAGCGCAGCGCGGAGCAGAACCTGCTCACGCTTCCGTCGCTGCTTTCAGCCGCCGACCAGGCGCTGTACGAGGCGAAGGCGGGAAATCGGAACTGTGTCCGGCTATATCAGCCTCCGCGTGCGGCGTAGTTATTTAGAGCGCCGGTGCGCGTCACGTGGAGTCTGCAACAGGCCCTGCCAATCGACCGTGGCGATGGTGCTGACGATGCCCGGGGCAATCTCGGGGCGCGGACGCGGCTCGTTCGGCACGATGCACAGCACCGGAACTTTGCCCCACTTCTCGATCGCGGCCGGATTGGTTTCCTCAGCAATGCTGGCGGTTTCGGCCGGGTAGCGATTGATGATCACGCCCGCCACCTTGACCCCCGCTTCGCGCAGCGCATTCACCGTCAGCAGCGTGTGATTGATCGTTCCCAAGGCCGGCCGGGCGACGACCACCGCCGGAAGTTTGAGCCACCTCGCTACGTCCAGCATCGTGTGCTTCGCGTCCATCGGGACCATGAGGCCCCCGATGCCTTCGACCACCATCACGTCGCTGTCGCGTGACATCGCGGCGATGGATCGGTCGATCGTTTCCCAATCCAGCGGCCGCCGCGCCCTCTGCGCCGCGATCGCCGGCGCCAGCGGCTCCGCGTAGCGCTGCGGGCAAATCACGTCCAGGGGGTGCTTCGCGTCAGCGCACAGCGCAAGGAACTCCGCGTCCTCGCTGACCAACCCCTCCCGCCGCCGGACGCACCCGCTGCCGCACGGCTTGCAGACCGCCACCCGCGCACCGCACCGCCGAAACCAGGCGGCGATCGCGCCGGCCAGGAGCGTCTTGCCGACCGCGGTGTCGGTGCCGGTCACCAGCAGCCCGGGAATCTCAACCGCGCTCAACATGCGCGCATTATAGGAGGCTTAGCACGCTTCGGCCGAGACCGGAACCGGCCCGCGGCGCCGCTTGCGGGCGATGGCGCGGTTGACACCGGCAAAGGATGCGCCACGCCGTCAACTCTGATCACGGCGATGCGAGCGCGGCGCGGACTGCGCTGACGATCGTTTGCAGATCGTTCAGTTTCATCGCGAGCGGAGGCATCAGCACGATCACATCACCCAGCGGCCGGAGCATGACGCCCTGCCGGCGAACCTTCTCGCACACCGCCGCGCCCGTGCGCAGTTTCGGATCGAAAGGACGGCCGGTCTTCTTCTCCTCGACAAGCTCGATGCCCACCATGAAGCCCTTTTGCCGGATCTCGCCGACGTGCGGAAGGGTCCGCAGCTCATCCAGCATGCGCGCCAGCGCGCTGCTCTTGCGGGCGACATCGTTCACCAGATCGTTCCGCTCGAACAATTCCAGCGACGCCAGTGCGGCGGCGCACGCCAGCGGGTTCCCGGTGTAAGTGTGGCCGTGATAAAACGTCTTGCCTTCCGACGGCTCGCCGAGGAACGCGTCGAAGATCCGTTGCGTCGCGAACGTCGCGGCCAGCGGCAGATAGCCGCCGCTGATTCCTTTTGCGACGCACATCAGGTCAGGCTCGACCGCTTCGTGCTCGCAGGCAAACATCTTTCCAGTTCGGCCGAAGCCGGTCGCGACTTCGTCAGCGATGAGCAGGACGTCGTATTCGCTCGCGAGCCGGCGGACCTCCTTCACAAACCCCGGCGGCTGCACGATCATTCCGCCGGCGCCCTGGACGATCGGCTCGATGCAGATGGCCGCGATGCGCTGGGCATGCTGCTCGAGAAGTCGTTTTAGTTCGGCGAGTGATTCTTTTCCGCCTCCGTCGCCGCCGGTGGAATGTGGCGTTTTTGCGAAGTGCACCTTGAACAGCAGCGGAAAATACGGCTGATGGAAGGCGGGCATCCGCCCCACCGACATGGCGCCGACGGTGTCGCCATGATAGGCATTCGTGAAGCCGACGAATTCGTTCTTCTGCGGCCTGCCGACGTTGAACCAGTATTGGGCCGCCAGCTTGAAGGCAATCTCGGTCGCGGCAGCGCCCGCGTCGCTGTAGAAGACTTTCTTCAGGTTCTGCGGCACGAGCCTCATCAATCGATCCGCCAGCAGGATCGCGGGCTCGCTCGCAAGGCCCAGCATCGTCGTGTGCGCGACGCGCGTCAGTTGCTCGCGGATCGCGTCGTCGATCTGCGGCACGCGGTGCCCGTGCACGTTGCACCACAGGCTGCTCACGCCATCGAGATAGCGGTTGCCCTCGCTATCGATGAGGTACATGCCGTCGGCGTCGGTAATCACGAGCGGCTCAGACTCGAGCCAAAGCTGCATCGGCGTAAACGGGTGCCAGAGGTGCTGCTGGTCGAGCCGCCGAAGATCGTGAGTGGAATAGCGAGGCCGCGTCATCGTCGGATGAGGATAGACGTGCCTCCCTCACTGCTCAACTACGGCTTTGTGGGCGGAGTCCGGTCGATCTTCTCCGAGAGCTCCGCGATCCGATACTCCAGCTCGAGGAACCTCTGCATCAATGAGAGTTGAAACTGCTCGCCCAGATGCAGCAGAAGCGTGATGCCCACCAGGACGAGCAGGAACTGCCCGATGAAGACCAGTTGCGGATCGCCCGTGGACCACCCTTCATTCAGAAACATCAGCGCAAGTCCGCCGACCATCAGGATCGACAGCAGCAGGAAGATTTGGCCGTGCTTCCGCCGGTGATACACGCCTGCGCGCGCCAGCCAGAGCATTGTTACGCCGAGGATGAGACATCCTGCTCCGCCGATCACCGCGATGATACGAATGAACTCGGGCAGGTACCGTACGCGCCGCGCCGCGGGCGCACCTGAGAGAAAGGCGACGCAAATTGCGAAGATGACCAGGAGAACTCCCCCGCAAACCATCGCCAATCGTTTCGTGCGGGACAGTTTTTGCTCGATCATGTTGCGAATGTCCTCTCGTAGTTTTTCGCGCCGCTGTGAGTCCGCCGCGTCCGTATCGATCAAACGCTCGCTGAAGTCTTTCGGCAATGTTCTCATCGCGGGCCATCCATCCGATCCAGGATCGCGCGCATCTGAAGCTTCGCGTAGTGAACCCTCGACTTCACCGTCCCCGGCGAAATCCCAACCACCTGGGCGATCTCCTCGATCGACAGGTCCTGCAGAAACAGCAAGGTCAGCGCCTCCCGATGCGGCTGCGAAAGCTCGCTCAGCGCCCGCCCGACCCGCTCAGTGTCGTCGCCGTGCAGCTCGATCTCCGCGTGAGGCAGGTCATCCAGGCGGACGTCCGTGTCGATGCATTTGTCAGCCGCTGAAGATTCACGGCGTTGAGCAAAGGCGGCGTTGCGCGCGGTCGTGTAGAGCCATGCGGGAAACTTCCGGGGCTCGCGCAGGCTCGCCAGCTTGCGCACGACCTGCAACCAGGTCCGCTGAAGCACGTCCCAGGCATCTTCTTCGCCCTGTACGATCCGGCGGATATAATACAGCAGCCGGCGGTCCCACCGGCGGAGCAGCTCGTCAATCGCGGTCCGGTCTCCGCGACGCCACCGCAGAATCAGCAGCTCGTCGTAGATCGCGTCGCGCGGTGTTCTCAACCGTTGCTCCCCGATTCATACAGATGCGCTGCCGGGACTTCGGGTTCAATTCAACCGCGAATTTGGCGGCTTCGGTTTCAATCTGACTTCGTCGCCCACCTGCAGATGCAATTCCTTCGCGGCGGAGCCATCACGGACGGCGATTTCGAGGAGCCCGGCGCTGCCGATCAGAGCAATCGGCTCACCCGGCGCAGCGTCCCAGTAGGTGCGTCGCAGCGCCCCGAGCTTCCGACCGCGGACGCGGATGGATTTGATCTTCACCGCCTTCAGCACGTCCTCCCCGACGTTCGTCGTGGCGTTGCCGAAATGATCGATGTGGATGATCGCTCCAACCGCCTGTCCGGGCTTCGCGGGGGCGACGTCGAGCAGGACGGGGTCTTCGATTGGCCGGGAAATCGATTTCACGTTCACTCCGCAGGCAAGCATGCCGGCCGCCGGTGCAAGGAAATCCCGACCGTGAAAGGTCGCGCTCGATTGCTTCGGCTTCCACGTCAGCTCGTATGCTTTGCCGCCGCCGAGACGTCGCCAGGCCCAGGTGATGAGACCGTTGTCCGGGCAAACGACGAGTTGATCGTTGATCCGCACCACCAGCAGCCGGCGTTTCGTGCCGACGCCGGGATCGACGACTGCGAGATGAATCGTACCCGGCGGGAAGCCATCGATGGCCCGCTCGAGCGTGATCGATCCGCCCAGGACATCCTGCGGCGCGATCGAGTGTGTGACGTCGATCAGGCGCGCCGCGGGACAGTGGCGCAGGAGAACAGCTTTCATCACCGCAACGTAAGAATCACGCGTCCCGAAGTCGCTCATCAGCGTGATGATCGGCCGGGGCGGATCGGGCGCGGGGGCGCGCCGCGGTCGGGGCATCGCGGCAGGATAGGGCCGGCCGGAGAGAGGGTCAATCCGAGTTGCGCGGCTTGCGACGCTCGTTCGCGAACCGCCCCTGGCATACAATGTGGCTGTCATGAATCAACTGACCGAGATGTCGTCGCTGGAGCGAATGATCCAGCAGCAGGTGGTGGATCGGGGCCTGCGTGATGAGCGCGTCCTGGACGCGCTGCGCGCGGTGCCGCGTGACACGTTCTTCCTTGAAGAAACCCGGCAGGATGCCTTTGCCGACCGCGCCGCGCCGATTGGCCACGGGCAGATGATCAGCCAGCCTTACATGGTTGCGCTGATGACGCACCACCTTGACGTGAAGCCGGAGCACAGCGTCCTGGAGATCGGAACGGGGAGCGGCTATCAAACCGCGGTCCTCGGCAAGCTCGCGCGCGAAGTGTTCACGGTTGAGCGATTGAAGCCGCTGCTCGACGGCGCATTCGAGCAGTTGATGAAGCTCGGTATCCGCAACGTTCACTATCACTTCGGCGATGGCACGCTGGGGTGGCCGGAGAAAGCGCCATTCGACCGGATGATGATAACGGCCGGCGCGCCGGAAGTGCCTCGGGCGCTGCTGCTCGGGCAATTGAAAAATGGCGGGCTCGCGGTGCTGCCGATCGGGCCGCAGGACGAGCAGATGCTGATGGAGGTTCGACGCGACGGCGCTGAACTGACAACGACCGACGTCTGCCCCTGCCGATTCGTGAAATTGATTGGTGAAGAAGGCTGGCAAAAGGAATAAGTCCCAGCGGCCCGCGTTGCCGCCTCGTAGGGGCGGGTCTCAGACCCGCCCTGCCATCGGGAAAATCTGCAAGCTCACCTCAATGCATCCCGATCACCGGTGAAAAACACCTCCGCTTCGGCACTTTCACGTCCGATCGAATCGCTCGAAGGAATCGGGCCTGCGCGGGCGAAGGCCTTCGCAGCCCTTAAAGTCCACACGCTCGGCGACCTGCTCGAGTATTTTCCGCGCGACTATCAATTCGAATCATCCGAACTGACCATCTCCCGCCTGGTGCCGGAACAGATCCAGACCGTTCGAGGGGAGGTGATCGCGGTCGACTACATGCCAGTGCGGCCCCGGCCACGCTTTGAGGCGACGATCCAGGACGGTACCGGAAAGCTCGCCCTCGTCTGGTTCCACAGCGCGTATCTGCGAAACCAGATTCATCCCGGCCTTCTCATTCGCGTGCAGGGGAAGGTGAAATACTTCCGCAACATGCCGCAGATGGCCAACGCGCAGTGGCGGGTGATCGACGAAACAACGGAGAAGATCGAAGAGTCGAAGTTTCGGCCGATCTATCCCGCTTCGTTGAAGCTCGCATCAAATGTAATCAGCCGCGTGATCGACGACCACCTTGACTCCGCCCTGGCAGAGGTGAACGAGTGGTTCGATTCGTCGCTGGTGACGCGCCGCTCGCTGCTTGGCCGGCGCGAAGCGTATCGCGGCATTCATCGGCCGTCTGACCTAAACGAAGCGATGCGGGCCCGGAGACGGCTCGTCTACGACGAGCTGATGCTGATGCAGCTGGGCCTGGGGATCGGCAAGCGCCTGCGTGACGGGCGCCTCACCGCGCCGGTCATGCGCGTCGATCGCTTGCTTGACGAGCGCATCCGCAAGCGGTTTCCCTTCGTGCTGACGAACGCGCAGCAGCGCGCCATCTGGGAAATCGCCCGCGATCTGCAGAGCGGCCGCCCGATGAACCGGCTGCTGCAGGGAGACGTCGGAAGCGGCAAGACGGTGGTGGCCCTTTACGCGATGCTGGTAGGTGTCGCGAACAAGCTGCAGTCCGCGCTGCTCGCTCCGACCGAAGTGCTCGCGGAACAGCATTATCTGACGCTGTCGAATCTGCTGCGCGACTCAAACGTGACGATCGAGTTGTTCACCAACCGCAGCAAGCGCCAGGGAAGCGCGCAACGGCTGCGGGCGCTGACGGACGGGAAGATCCATCTCGCCGTCGGCACGCAGGCGTTGATCCAGCAGGACGTCGAATTCGCGAACCTCGGGCTGGTCGTCGTGGACGAACAGCACAAGCTCGGCGTGCGCCAGCGGGCGATGCTGAAGGGGAAGGGCCTATCGCCTCACTACCTGGTCATGACCGCCACGCCCATCCCGAGGACGCTGGCGCTGTCATATTTCGCGGATTTTGACGTGACGGTCATCGGCGAGCTGCCCCCCGGGCGGCAGCCGATCCAGACACGCTGGCTGCGGCCGGGCCAGGCGGGGCAGGCCTATGAGTTCATCCGCTCCGAGGTGGACCTGGGGCGGCAGGCTTACATCGTGTTGCCGCAGATAGACGACAACGGTCTGGACGACGCGAAGTCGGTCACGCGCGAGTTTGACCGGCTCTCCAGGGGCCCGCTGCATGGCCTGCGGCTCGGGGCGTTGCACGGACAGATGAACACCGAAGTAAAGCACGATGCGATGATGCGCTTCCGTGACCGCGCCACCGATGTCTTGGTGGCCACGACGGTGATCGAAGTCGGCATCGACGTTCCCAACGCCACGGTGATGATGATCGACAACGCCGAGCGCTTCGGGCTCTCGCAGCTGCATCAGCTCCGCGGCCGCGTCGGGCGCGGGACGGAGGCTTCGCACTGCCTGCTGATTTCCGAAGCCCCGACGGAATCCGCCGAGGCGCGGATGCGCGCCATGGCCGATACGAACGACGGCTTTGAGATCGCCGAGATGGACTTGAAGCTGCGCGGGCCGGGCGAGTTCTTCGGCACGCGGCAGCACGGATTGCCGGAGTTCAAGCTGGCAGACATAACCAACGAGATGGCGCTGCTCCAGCAGGCGAGGGACGATGCGCTGGAGATCCTGGGCGAAGATCCCCAGTTAAGCAACCCCGTCCATCAGAACCTTCGTGCGGCGCTCTTCGACCAACTGGGAGAAACGCTAGCGCTGGCGCAGATTGGCTGAGCGTAGAAGGCGGCTCAGGTTTCGGTTCAGCCGTCGCGCTCACGCGACGTCCGGCCGCCACCGAGCATCGGCTCAGGGCAGAAGCGTAACGCCGTCGCTGTCAGTGCCCCACACTCTGCCGCTGCCCGCGCCGGCGGAGTAGTCGTAGACGAAGCCGCAGAAAGTTCCCGCGGCGGCGGTGCCGTCGCCGTTGAGAACCAGGCTGCTATCGTTCAGCCCATTCACGGGCGTCGATTGCATGTAAGGCCCGAAGGTTTGCACCCCCGCGGCCGGCGAAGTGCTGCCGGCCAGGTCCGTCTTCAGCAGGAACTGGCTCCAGTCGGTCAAGAGATCGGGAAGCGCATCGCCATGCTGCAGCTTGTAGAGCGCTACCTGGCCGCGCAGGGTCTGCACGGTGCTGCGCACGCTCGAACGGCGGGCGTCGGTGCTGGCGGTCGTGAACTGCGGGACCGCTACCGCGGCGAGTATGCCGAGGATTACCACCACGATCAGGATCTCGATCAGGGTGAAGCCCCGAGCATTGCTCCGTACATGTCTCATCGGTCTCTCCGAAAGCGAAGCTGTCTCAATCGCTCGCGGTTGGATCCGTGACGATTGAGCAAGCATCGCGAGATTGAGTATCGTATTTGGCCGCCGCCGGATCAAAGTGCGCTAACTTGTGCAAGTCGCGGTGGAGACAACGCTGAAGCCCCTTGGCGCGATCCGGCAGTGCTTGAGCGCGTGACTTATCGGGATGAACAGCCTTTACCGTCGCTTCCGGGTGGGTCAGCGGTACGGCCTGAACAGCTTTATCCACAGAGGCGGGCCGAGAATGAGCAGCCCGACCGCCACCGAGGCCATCGCCGCGATCAGCACCATGCCCGCCGCCAGGTCCTTCGCGGCCTTGGCGAGCGGATGAACCTTCGGTGAGGCCAGGTCGATCGCGGCCTCGACGGCAGTGTTCAAGCCTTCGAGGATCAACACCAGCGCGATCGAAAAGACCAGCACCGCCCATTCTGCGCGGCTGACGTGCAGCCAGGCGGCGAGACCGCAGGCGATCGCGCCGATGAACAGCTCGATGCGCGCGTTGCGCTGCGTTCGAAGCAGATACGCAAGACCTGCAAAGGCGAAGTAGAAGGACCGGAAGATAGCCGCGGATCGGGCCCGCGCGCCGGGCTCACTGTGGACGCTCGACGAAGCGGACGGAGGGTGTGACGATGGCCTATTGATGCCGAGATGATAGCGGGTTGGTGCTGTCGCTGCGCTGACAGGAAACCGCACTTCAGGCGCGACTTCGGTTGGGGATGCTATGCAGTGCGGTGCAGTGTCAGGTGAATCACCTCCGCCGGGGCGTTAATGCGAAGGGGAAACCAGTTCCCGACGCCGTTGGAAACCACCAGCCGCGAATCTCCCTTCTCATAGACGCCGGACCAGTAGCGGAACAGCACCGGCCCTGCGCCGAGGCGTTCGTTCAGCATGAGTTGCTCGCCGTGCGTGTGCCCGGAGAGGGTCAAAGGCAGCCCTCGTGCTGCCGCCCGGTCGAAGGCGTGCGGATGATGGGCGAGGAGAATTCGAAAGGCGGCGGGCTCGGACTGATCCGCCAGATCATTTACCAACTCGGAGATCGCCTCGTCTCCACGCGCCCAGCGCGGTCCCAGGAACTGAACCGCCTCGCCTCTGAGGCGAATGGACGCGCACTCGTCGAGCAGGATCGGCAAGCCTGAGGCCCTCATCGCTGCCTCGAAGCGGGGCCCGCTCTGGATCAGGTCGTGATTGCCTTCGCACAGGAACAATCCATGACGCGGATCGAGATGGCGGACCATGTCCAGCGCCGCAGGCAGATCAGCCAGTGATACGTCGATGAGATCGCCGGTCAGCAGGACCAGGTCAGCGCGCAGCCGGTTGACGCGTTCCGCCAAGGTTTGAAGGATTCCCGGGCGGGTGAACTTGCCCACGTGGACGTCAGTCACGTGGGCGATCGTCAACCCCTCCAGCGCGGGCGGGAGGGCTGGAACGACGACATCGAGCGAGCGAATGCGGAAATCGCCAAGCTCGAAGGTGGCTGCCCCGGCTGCCGAAAACGCGAGCAGCGGCGGCACGGCGGCGGCCGTGGCACCGAGGAGCTGACGGCGCGTCAGTCCGGCTGAAGAGGAAGGCAGGGTGGTTGCGGGCGATTCAGCTTCGCTGGGCCCTAACTCGGCACTGGCCCAAATCCATTTCCCGGCTCCGATCGCGCCTTTTATGGCTTCCAGCAGCGAGTAGCCCAGTAACCAGATCGGCACCACGAGCAGGTGCCAGAGATAGACCGCTGATAGCAGCATCACCCAGCCGGTGTTCCGCGGCTGCCACGCCTTACGCGTGATGACGCAGTACGCGAGGAGTGCGAGCTGCAGAAGGACGAACCCCGCCAGGAGCCCGCGCCAGATCCGAGGGCGGCGCAGCGGCCGCAGTTTACTGTCAGCCAGCCACCACCAGGCAAGATTGAGAGCGGGCAGGCAAGCGAGGATGGTGACGAAGAACCGGAAGCGCATGAGAAACGTGAATGGTCACGAGGACCACCGCATCTTAGGCGGTCGATATGCCTTCGGCATTGGTCTCATCCCGCACACGATCGCCTTGCCGCGCATCGTGCCGGGTCTATACTGCCGCGACGAGAAGAGGACCGTCGATGCTCCGATGGAAGAAATCCTGCCTGCTCGCGCTGCTCGGCTGCGCCGGATGTGTCGAGCGCACGCTGACGGTAACCAGCAATCCGCCGGGTGCGCTGGTATACCTGAACGATCAGGAGGTCGGGCGGACCCCGCTGACGCGGAACTTCCTCTGGTACGGAACCTACGACCTGCAGATTCGCAAGGACGGATATAAGACGATCGACGCCAGGCCGCGCGTGTGGGCACCGCTCTGGCAGATCGTTCCGATCGATCTCGTCGCGGAGCTCTTTCCCTTGCCGCTGGTGGACCGGCATCGGTTGAGTTACACGATGAAGCCGGTCTCCGAAGCGTCGTTTGACCCCCACGCCTTGGCCGCCCGCGGCATCCGCGAGCGCAAGAAGCTGCGCTCGAGCGAGTACCGCCCGCCGACAACGCTGCCGTCATCGCAGCCAACAGAAGGCATGTCCAATTCGGCTTCACCCACGGCAGCGGGATAGTGGGTGGCTGATCGAATTTGGGCGGATTTGCGGGCGCGGGGGCGTTCAGGCGGCGAGAGACTTCTTCGGCGGGGCCACAGCGGATTTGTTGTTGGTGATCACCACCGTTTCCCACAGGTCGATGCTTTCAAGTTTGTAGCGGTAATCCACCTCGACGCCGGTCCGCCTGATCAGGTCCTGCAGCGCGAGGTCGCTTCGCCAGCCAAGCTTCGTACAGAGCGGGCAGAGCCACTTTTCCACCAGCGCAACAAAACGATTGGTGGATTGGAAGTGATTCACGATCACGATGCGCGCGCCCGACCTGGCGACGCGCTGCGCCTCCTGCACCAGGCGATACGGGTCGCTCACGACGCTGATCACGTGACTGATAAAAACATGGTCGAACGTGTCGTCGGCAAACGGCAGGCGCATTGCATCGGCCTGAAAGACGCTGGCACGATCGAGGCCGCGCTCGCGGATCTTCTTGCGCGCTTCGCGCAGCATGCCGCTGGAGAGGTCGACGCCGACGATTCGCCCGCTGTTGGGGTAGTAATTGAGCGAGACGCCGGTGCCGATCCCGAGGTCGAGGACCCGGTGAGTGTCGGCAATATTCATATGGGAGATCGCGCGGGCGATACGGCGCTTCACGAGCCTGCCGAAGGTCGCATCATAGAACATCGAGTGCATGTCATAGATCTTCTTCGTGCTCGCTTCCTGCATGTCTGGTTCAACCTTCCCTTGCCAGCCTGCGCGTTCCCGATGCCCGCCGAGGAAAGGTAATCTAGTGGCTCGCGCAATCTTTGCCAAGCAAGGATTTGTCGATTCGGCGGCAAGGCGGGAGCGATCATGCCGCCGCGCCGAGGAGATTCGCCTCGTCGCCCATAGCTTTCAGCACGGCATGGGAAGCAGACGACGGGCTATTCATCGTCGGCGTTCATGCCTGCAGCAGCGACGTCCAGAAGCCAGGTGAGCGAGCCGTTTGTGGGTTGAATCAGCTGAATCGGAAGTCGTTGCGGATCGTGCGGCCCTTCCAGGACCTCCTTCACGCGGGCCGCCTTGCTGGCGCCGCTGACCAGCACCAGCACCTGTCGCGACCGGTTGATGAATGGGGCGGTGAGCGTGATGCGGGACGACTTGAACTTCTCGACGTAGTTGGCGACGCAACGGTGTTCGGTCTCGGATAAGGCTTCTGTGCCCGGGAAGAGCGAGGCGGTGTGGCCGTCGTCGCCCATGCCGAGCAGAACTATGTCCAGTCCGCCGTCGCCGAACTTCTGTTTCAGCATCCGCCCATACTCTGCAGCCGCGATCTGCGGCTCCAGCTCCCCTTTCATGCGATGAACGTTCTGCTCGGGAATCGGCACCCGCGTAAGCAGGGCATCGCGCGCCATGCGATAGTTGCTGTCGGGATGGTCGGGCGGCACGCAGCGCTCGTCGCCAAAGAAGACCTGAAGATCGGACCAGTTGATTTGTGAGCGATACGGCTCCTGCGCCAGCAGCTCATACAGCGTCCGCGGGGTGCTGCCGCCGGAAAGAGCGATCGAAAAGCCTGGCACGCCGCCCGCGGCGACAACGATCAAATCAACCGCCGCCTGAGCAACCGATTGGGCGTCGGCGCGAACGATGATTATGCTGCAAGCCATTGGGGAGAAGATAGATCAGATGCGCCGAAGCTGGCAATGCCCCACGATGTGAACCGTCGTTTTGCGCGTGCTGCTTCCCCCTCCGTCGCCATTCGAAGCGGCAGGTCAAGACTTACGCTACGTGGTGCGCCGGCTTGGGAAGGTCGTCGTGGATGGTTTGCTGCTTCGGTTGATCTCCGGCGTAACTGAAGAGGATCATGTCGTCGTCGATCTTCGCCTGCAGGTGAACGGGACGCTGCCAGATCTTGAACAGGTTCTTGAGCGTTTCAATGGCGTATTTGATCTCGATGTCGAGCCCGTTGTGCTGGTGGGCGAGATAGAGCTCGCCGCGGTTGCAATAGTTTCCATCGGCGACGTAGATGAATGGCTGGCCCATGTTGGTGAGCTGGTAGAGCAGCGTCTGCTTGATGCGCTGGGGGTCGCGGCTGACGATCCGCAGGTGGCCGGTATGGGGGTCGCGGCCATACTGATAGAACTTGTGCTTCTCGATGAATTCGGGCGTCATGAATTCATCAATGAAATTCACGTCGTTGTAAACCCGGCGCACTTCGAAGATCTTTTCGCGGCCAAGGCCCAGGCCCTTGTCCCACTTCTTCTTCTCGCCGAGGTTGCTGGCCTCCTCGTATTCCTTGCCGAATTTTCCCTTGTTCCACCGGTCTTCGATGTCGCGAAACAGCTCGATGCCGACCTTGTACGGGTTGAAGTTGCCCGGCGGCATGTGGACGGTGCCGCTGTGGTGGTCGGCGTAGTCGATGATGTCCTTCGCCTCGACGAAGTGCTTGGTCATCAGCGTGCTGTGCCAGTAACTCGCCCAGCCTTCATTCATCACCTTGGTCATCGCCTGCGGCGCGTAGTAATAGCTCTCTTCACGGACGATGGAGAGGCAATCCCTCTGCCAGTCATCGAGGCGGGCGTGCTGGAGCAGGTAGAGCAGCACGTCGCGCGTGGGCCGGGCGGGAGTCGCGTGGCGCATCTTGGCCCGCTCGTCGCGCAGCTTCTTCGCCTCCGCTTCGAGCTTTGCCGGCGGGTTGATCCAGCGATCGAGATAGTCCTTCGATTTGAACTTGCCGCTGGGCTCCTCGCGCTTCTCATCTTCACGCGGCATCTCGTCCGGGCCGCGCTTGAGGAACATGCTGTGGGCGTCGATCAGGTGCTCGATGCTCAGGCAGATATCCAGGAAATTCTCAACCGGATCGTAGCCGTGTTTCTCGATGTGTTTGCGGACGTGAGTGGCGTGATTGGCCATCTCGTCCATCATTTTTCGGTTGGTCTGACTGAACCAGAGGTTGTTCTTGAAGAAATCGCTGTGGCCGTAGACGTGAGCGATGACAAGTTTCTGGTCGACCAGCGCGTTCGACTCCTGCAGGTAGGCGTAGCAGGGATCGTTGTTGATGACCATTTCGTAGATGCGCCCCAGCCCGTAATGATGGCGTTTGCGCAGGCCTTCATATTCGGAGCCGAAGCGCCAGTGTGGATAGCGGGTAGGGAAGCCGCCGTACGCCGCGATCTGGTTCATCTGCTCGTAATCGCACATCTCGAAGACGACCGGGAAGAAGTCGAGCCCATAGGAGCGCGCTCGCTCGCGGATCTGCTTCTTGGCCGCGAGCAGCTCTTCAGGGAATGGGACCAGGGTGTGCGAAGCCATAGTTTGCTACCGAATTCTATTCACCGCGCAGGCACGGAGAAGCTCCTTAATAAATCGGCCAGATCCCGGGCGTCGCGAGCTCCACGAGATGGCCGTCGGGGTCGCGGAAGTAGATGCTGGTGCCGCCGCGCGGGGGGTGGACGGTGCTCTCGATTTCAACGCCCTTCTCCGCCAGTCGCTCTCGCCAGGCGTCCAGCTCGGATGCTGGAATCGCGAAAGCAAGGTGCGATTGGCCGCTGGCATCGTGCGGCGGGATGTAGCCGCCGGGAACGTGTGCGCCATCGCGCGAGCCGCCCTGCTTGAAGAGCAGCAGCACCTGTTTGCCGCAGACGGAGAGGGCGCGCATCCTTTCATCTTCAAGCAGGGTCTCCACATCGAACAAATCCCGGTAGAACCTCGCGGAACGGTTCAAATCCTGAACGTACAGCGCGGTTTCAAGCATGAAGCTTAGAGTCGGCATCAGATCCGGTATCCGATAAAAGCGTTTGTGTCGTCACCTGGTGCGCTTGGAATCCCTTACGTTTTCCGCCACAGCAAGCTTCTCGATCGGAATAATGCGAAGGCGCTCAACGGCGGCCCGGCTTCCGTTTTCACGGCACTCGCCGACCAGCGCGACCTCATCGCCGCTGACGAACGACTTTCGAGGTCGGCGCACCATTATCTCCTCGCCGCTCTTGAGTACGAGACGGAATGGCACAAAGGGCTTTTGGTGGACGACGTTTTCAACCTGCTTTGGGGTCACGAGATCATCTCCTCTTCCGGCCACCGCCCAGTCGTGGCTCATATCGCTCGGCGAGAACGATGTTTGGGATTGAGACCAGCCGAGCTCGTTCCGTAACACCGGCTTGCCCGGCGGTCACCTCGGAGCACCAGCACCAGTCCGAGAACAAAGGCTCCGTCCTCTTCTGAAATCACAACCTGGTCTCCACTGGCTAACGTCAGCCGCACCGGGACAAACGGCTCGCGCTGAAGATACTCTTCTATATCGCCAGGACTCATTCCGCCTCTCGCTGCAAGCCCATTCGCCTTCGCGCTAGCGGCCTTGCCGAATGCACGGTGCGCGACTCAGGGCGCTTCAATGCCCCTTCCCGAAGAACGTCTTGATCGAGTCATAGATGTCATCTTTGCTGTTAACGCGGCTCGTGAGCACCTTTTCGTGGTTGCGCAGGTGTTCGTGTAGGACATTGATGAAGTTGCCTGAGCCGTAGGCACTGGCGACCTGGCAGTAGCCGAACATGTTGCACAGCGGCAGCAACTGTTCCTTGAGCAGCTTGACGCAGTCGCGGCTGTCGGCCTCGGAGCTGTTGTCGCCGTCGGAGAAGTGGAACAGATAAATGTTCCACTCATCGGGGCCGTAGTGGCTGTCGAGCAGCTGCTTGGCGCAGCGGAACGCGGAGCTGATCTTCGTGCCGCCGTCTTCGCGGAGGTGATAGAAGGTGTGCTTGTCGACTTCCTTGGCGCTGACGTCGTGGACGATGTAGCGGCTCTCGATGCCCTCGTAGTTCTTGCGGAGCCAGGTGTCGATCCAGAACGACTCCAGGCGCACGAGCTCCTTCTGCTCTTCGCCCATGGAGCCGGATACGTCCATCATGAAGATGATGACCGCGTTGCTCTGCGGGCTCTTGACCTCTTTCCAACTGCGATAGCGGATGTCCTTCTTCTGCGGGATGATCGTTGGATTGCCCGGGTCATAGTCGCCCAGCATGATCTGCCGCTTGAGCGCTTCCTTGAAGGAGCGCTTGAAATGCCGCAACGATTCGGGGCCGACCCGGCGAATGCCGCTGTACTTGTCGCGAATGGTCGTGATGCGGTGCTTGCCCTTGGGCTCGATGCGGGGAAGTTTGAGCTCTTCGGCGAGAATCTCGGCCAATTCGTCGAGACTCAGATCCACTTCCATCAGGTGCTGGCCCTGCTCGGTGCCGCCCTGGCTGCTCTTGCCGCCGGGCTGGCCTTTGCCGACGACGTCTCCTTCCTTGCCGTCACCCGCGCCCACGCCGCCCGAATTATCCCCGTAGCGGAAGTGCGGCAACTCAATGCCCCGCACCGGAATCGAGATCAGGTGCTTGCCTTCCTTGCCGATCAACTCGCCCTTGGTCAGAAACTTGCGCAGATCCTCCCGGATCCGGCCTTTGACGATCTGCCGGAAGCGCTGGTGATCTTTTTCGATCTTGAGGATCATGCGATGCTCCGCACCTGCACAGCCTCCGACGCAAGCGACATACCTTCTAAACCGTTCGCCGGGTCATCAAATAGCCGCCGACCAGCAGCACCGCCGTCGATCCTGCCAGCCCGACGAAAGTGCTCAAGCGCGCCTCATTCGCTGCGTCCAACAGGTTGTCAGGCGATCCGCGCAGGACAAACAGCCAGTATCGCGGATCCGCATGCCCTGCCACCTGCGGCGCACGGTGCATTGCGGGGCCATAGTGTGGGTCGGTGGTCCAGAAGAACAGGACACCCAGTATCCCGAGCAGGACGAGTACGAGGCCGGCTCTCTTGGTGGCCCGCGTCATCGACTATGCGCCTTTGCGTCTCGATTGCTTCGAGCGATGAACCTCGATACCGACGACCAGGAGAAGGTCAATGATCTCCAGATCGCCACCTTCGCCAGCTTTGTAAACGATGATCGTCCGACCTTGTGGATGCGACGAGATAAAGTCCGGATGATCGATCGTATACGAGCGACCATCCACCAGCCGAAGCGTGAACGGAACGAATGGCTGCGCCTTCGCAGTAGCTCGTAATTGTTCGATTGTCACGGTCGCTTTGTCCTCCTGTCTGCTCATTGCTCGTTACCGGCGTCGCGGATCGCGAACAACCCGCTAATCGTCCTGCTTGCTGTCGCCGCGGGCGAAGATGCTTGCGACGTAATTCAGAACGTCCGTTGCACTGGTTTCGTTGTAGCCGAAGTACTTGATCAGCCGCTGCTTCACCACATCGATCTTCTGCTGCGTCTCGTCGTCGACGACGCTGCTGACCAGGTTCTTCAGCTTGATCGTGTCGCGCTGGTCCTCGAACAGCTTCAGCTCGAGCGCCTTGAGCAGCCGGGCGTTGGTGTTGTACTCGAACTTCTTTCCGTCGAGCGCCAGGGCGCCGATGTAGTTCATGATCTCCTGGCGGAAATCGTCCTTGCGACTGTCGGGGATGTCGATCTTCTCTTCGATCGAGCGCATGAGCCGCTCATCCGGGTCCTCGTCGCGGCCGGTGTAACGGTTGCGGACGCGCTCGTGCTGCGTGTAGGCCCGGACGTTCTCGATGTAATTGGCCGCGAGGCGCTTGATCGCGTCCTCATCGGCGCTGATGGCGCGCTGCACCTCGCCTTTGAGGATGTCCTCGTACTCCTCGCGCACGACGGCAAGCAGCTCCTTGTACTCTTTCTTCAGTTCCTCGTCGGTAATGAGCGAATGGTGGCTGAGGCCCCCTTCCAGCTCGTTCATGACCATGAAGGGGTTGATCGCCTTCTCGAGCTGCGCCTGGTGGCTTACCAGGGCGTTGCTGATCTTGTCCTGGATGTAGCGCGGGGAGATTCCCTGCATGCCCTCGCGCGGCGCTTCCTCTTTCAGTTCCTTGATGGAGTCTTCAGTGAAGCCTGGAATGCTCTTGCCGTTATACAGCTTGAGCTTCTGAAGCTTGGTGATTCCGGCCTTCTTGGGCTCCGCGAGGCGGGTCATGACCGCCCACATCGCCGCCACCTCGATGGTGTGCGGGGCGATGTGCATGCCCTTGATCTTCTCCGCCGCAAAATCCTTCAGGTAGATCTTCACCTCGTCGTCCAGCCGGATGTTATAGGGCACGTCGATCTTGATGGTTCGGTCGCGGAACGCCTCCATCATCTCGTTGCCCTGCAGCTTCTTGTATTCCGGCTCGTTGGTATGGCCGAGGATCACCTCGTCGATGTAGGTCTGGGCGAACTTCTTGGGCTTGATCAGATGTTCCTGACTCGCGCCAAGCAGGTCATAGAGGAACGCGACATCGAGCTTGAGTACTTCGATGAACTCGACGATGCCGCGGTTGGCGATGTTCAATTCGCCATCAAAGTTGAAGGCGCGCGGGTCGCTGTCCGAGCCATACTCGGCGATCTTGCGGTAGTTGATGTCGCCCGTCAGCTCCGTGCTGTCCTGGTTCTTTTCGTCCTTGGGCTGGAAGGTGCCGATGCCGCGCCGGTCCTTTTCGGAAAGGATCAGGCGCTTCACCTTCACGTGCTCCATCACCTTTTTCCAGTCGCCGTCGTACATGTCCATGAGGTCGGCGTGGATCTTGCGGCAGAAGGGGCAGATCTCTCCGTAGAGCTTGATGCGCCGGCCTTCGGGGACTTTCTCATTCACGGCGTCGAGCACTTCCTGCCGGGCCTCGCGCGGGATGAGCAGCAACGGCTCCTCGTGCATCGGGCACTCGAGGTACTGCTCGCCCTGATCGTCGCCAATCCGATGCGGCATGCGCCAGGAATAGGTGTGGCATTTGCCATCGTCAGACTTCGAATACGCCTCGAGGCCCTTCTTCAGCAGGCGCGCGATGGTGGATTTGGATGACCCGACGGGGCCGTGCAGAAGCAGGATGCGCTTCTCGGTGCCGTATCCCGATGCCGCCGACTTGAAGAAATCGACCAACTGCATGAGGGGCCGCTCGAGCCCATAGATGGCGTCGGCGCTGCTCTCGAGGGGATCCTCGAAGAAGCGGTAGCGAATGTATTCCTGCTTGAACTGGGTGAACGATTCGGATCCGTAGCTGAGGATCATGTCGTAAACGCGCTGAAAGGCATTGCGCGCGATGGCGGGATTTTCGGAAACGATCTCCAGGTATTCCCAGAGCGTTCCTTCCCAGTGCTGCTCTCGGAAACGCGAGACGTCGAGCTTCTTATCGATGATGTTTGCGAGCGGGTTTTTCGCCATGGCGTTCTCCGTCACGATGCGCGATCGATCCGTCATCGGTTCGGCCGCTGTTCCAGACACTCGGCGCGTCGGCCCGTTAATGCGTGCGTCGTTGGGCAGGCGCAGTTTTCGGGCGGCGGCGACGCGATGCGAAAGAGCTGTGGTCGGGCGGGGCAGGTGGCGCTAGCGCCGCGGGGTAGGGGTCCGAATGGACCCGGCGGGAGTCGGTTGCTCGTCCCCGTGCCGACCCATTCGGTATCGGCCACGGGACCATCACTGCAACAACTTCCGAACGGCTACGACCGGCAAGCAGGCCTTGGGGGCCACACCGCACCAATCGTCCAAACCCGCGGCGGCGCATCTACTGCACGACCTTCGCCGCGTTCGAGCCTGGCTCGTTCGGCGGGCCCGTCTAAGGACCCGTGCCGGGCATGGCCCGGCGGGAGGAATCATTTCCGAGGTTCGCTCGGCCCCTCCCTTTCGGACACGCGTTGCGGCCAACCGCCGCACCGCACGGGGCATCATCACGGTGAGCAGAGATCCAAATTCCGCGCCCCGGTTCGCCCCTTTACTTGCTATCAACAGTCTACGTTTGGGTGGAAGTGAAGTCTATCGGGAAACCGGAAGCCGCAGCGCCTTCGCGGGCTTTTGGCGCTCGCGCCCCGGCATCGGCGCCCGCATAATCGCTAACTTTGCCGGCTCTTCACGGTCTGATGACCGGCTGCGAGTTATCGGTCCCAATGGTTCGGGCGCGAGCTGTCGCAGCAACAGACAGAGCGCTCAAGTCTTCTATGAAAGGATTCGTCATGCAACGCCAACTTCTCTGTGCGGTGCTCGCACTGGGCACCGCGTCCGCCGCGATCGACGTCCTCGTGAAACCGAACGCCGCTGTCGCCGCCCCCGCGGCGCAAGCCGTTACCGGGGACGCGAAAGCCGATCAGGCGCTCGCCCGGCAATACCCCGATGCCAGGCTGACCAAGAAGGCCGAGCGCGACGGCGGCAACGGCATCAAGATCTTCGAAGTGGAAGTGAGCCCCAAGAGCGGCGGCAGCAGCACCGCGGTCGTGACATCGAACGGCGACTTCCTGGACAGCGGCGTACCGGCATCGGCGAAGGCCCTGCCTGGCCCTGTGCGCGAGGCGACCGAGGGCTTGTTCAAGACTGCTCCGAGCGACGTCGATTCGCGCGTGAGCACCACGTACTTCGTTTACATCGCCGCGAACAACAAGCAGTATCAGCTCACCCTGGACGCGACTGGCCGGCTCACCGACATCAAGAGCCAGAAGGAACTGCGCGAGGAACAGGCGGCTTCGACGCGGGAGGAGATCACCGGCGATCAGCACCAGAAGGTCGCGGAGGAAGCGCACCAGCGCATGCCTGACGCCACCATCGGCAAGACCTACAAGTGGCCCGAGGCCGAAGGGTTCGTGGTGGTGGACACGGACGAGAAAGGCAAGAAAGGCTGGATCATCCTGGACAGCGCCAACGACGTCTACGCGATCCGCACGGATATCGACAAAGGCCAACTGCCGCAGCCCGTGATGGCGACGGTGAATGGCCTGTTCAAGGGCGATCGCGTTCAAGGGGCCCAGCGCGGCGAGCAGCGGTACTACCAGGTGCGAGAGAGCGCGGGTGGACATCCGCTCACTCTGAAGATCCGCCCGAACGGCGACATCTTTGATGTGCAGAGCGGGAAGTAGGCGCGAAGACCTACCGGAAGCGTAAAGAAGACCCCGGCGCGTTTCGACGGGGTCTTCTTCTTTGCGCTTGCGAACGCGGCGCGTGATCGCGTTTTACGAGTTCCTGGGCGCGAGAGCGGCCGGAACATCTCTCTTGCCGCAAGCTCTGGTTGGGTTACGCCCTGAACAGCGACAGGGTCTTGAATTGCTGGCCGAGGATGGGCTTGCTTGGCGCATCGAGCCAATCCTGCAAGAGGGTGGCGTAGACGCTGCGGAAGTCGGTGTTGTAGATCAGGTCTCCGTGATCGAGCTGGGTAAGCGAGGGGTGCTGGCCGACCAGACCGGGCTTGATCGATGCGCCAAAGAGGAACATGGGGGCGGCGGTGCCGTGGTCGGTGCCGCCGCTCGCGTTCTGGGCGACGCGCCGGCCGAATTCACTGAAGGTCATCATCAGCACGCGCTGCTCGTCCTTCTGCGCCGTGATGTCGCTCCAGAATGCGCTGATGCCCTGCGCCAACTCCGTCATGAGGCGATCGTGCCGGCCGACCTCATTGGCATGGGTGTCGAAGCCGCCGAGGCTTACGTAGTAAACGCGAGTCGGCAGCCCGCCGCCGATCATCGCCGCGATGTTCTGTAGGCCAAGGCCGAATTCGCCCGGTGGATACTGCGCGGCGGGCTTGTGGCCGCGGATGATGCTGAGCAGCCTGTCGCTGGAGAGCTGCGCGTCCATCGCGGTGCGCTGAAGGAAGTCCAGCTCCCCTGCCCCCCCGGGTTCCGCTCTGGAGCGTGGCGCGGGAATCGTATTGCGCGCGTCCCAGGCTTCGTTGATCCGATTGAGGCGCTTGTAGCGCGCCGGGTCCGGGCCGAGGTAGCGGTACATCTCCGGCCGCTCGAATGCCAGCGGCGTGATGCGCTCGCCCTGCATGGCTGGCGGCAGCGTCTCGCCCATGCTGACGCCGGCATGCGGATCGGCGCCGGCGCAGGTGTTGTCGAAGTAGCGCCCGATCCAGCCGGTCGTCACGTTCTCCTTGTCCGGCGCGGCGGTGTGCCAGATGTCCATCGAGCGGAAGTGAGAGCGGTTTGGGTTTGGGTAGCCGACGCCCTGCAGAAGTCCCATCAAGCCCTTGTCGTGCAGTTCCTTGAACTTCACCAGGTTCGGATGCAGCCCGACGACATCATTGAGCTTAAGGACCGACTTCGCATCTTTCCCAATCGTGGGACGCGCACGGTAGTAAGCCGGGTCGGCGAAGGGGACGACGGTATTCAAGCCATCGTTGCCGCCGGACAATTGGACGACAACGAGGATCTTTCCATCTTTTCCGGTTGGCTGCTGCGTTCGCGGCAGGTCGAGCGGGTTTGCGAGCGCGAGTACAGTCCGGTCGAGGAACAACGGAATGGTCGGCGCCACGGCAAGGAGCGTCAGCCCCTTCTGAATGAAAACCCGGCGAGTCGAGATTGAATCGGTCATCGCGTTCTCCGCTCTTCTCAGCAGAGTTGATATTCCGGCATCGAAAGGACCAGCTGCACCATCGCCCGCAACGACTTCTCGGAGGATTCAGCAGTCATTGCCTCGTCAAGGATCTTGATTTTCGCGGGGTCGACGGGTCGCTGGATCAGCCGTGACACCCAATCCCTCACGATCCGGGCGCTGGGTGACTGAGCGGTGTTCGTTGTAGCTCCGTTGGCGAGAGCAGGTCCGTCGGCGGGAGCGGTTGTCGGTGCCGCGGCGGATAGTTTCGCCTGAGCGGCAAGACGAACACCGGTGTTGTAGCGGACGAAGATCGTGCTCGCATTGATCCAGGAATGCCCGCCGGGCCAACCTTTGACGTTCGGCGGGGCTAACGGCACCTGCCCCATCTGGCGAAGAACGCCATAAAGCATTTCCGTCGGCGGCATCGTCATTCCAAGCAATCGCACCGTTCCAACGACGAGCTGAACGGGACTCTTGATCTGCGAGCCCATTGCCTTCGGACTGTAAAACGCGCGGCCGGTCAGGATGGTTTTCAGCAGTGGGCGAAGCTCGTATTTCGCGCTTTGCAGAACACTCGCAAGGCCGTCGCGCAGGCCCTTGTCCGTGTCGGGGTCGTAGGACAGGAACGAGAAGAGCTGTCCGGCGATGTACCGCGGGCAGGCGGGGTGGGCGAGGATCAGCTCGATGATATCGTCGCCATTGAAGTTGCCGGTGCGGCCAAGGAAGGTCTTGGTGCCGTCGTCGTGGGCGTCGGCGCGGAAGACGAAGTCGCCGCCTTCGTGGGCCCATCCGGTGAAGGCGCGGGCGGCTTCCTTGACGTCGTTCTCCGTGTAGTTGCCGATGCCGAGCGTGAACAGCTCCATCAGTTCGCGCGCGTAGTTCTCATTGGGATGGCCCTTGCGATTCTGCGAGTTATTCAGGTAGTCGAGCATCGCCGGGTTGCGCGAGATGCTTTTGACGAACTCGCGGAAGTTGCCGGCGGCCATCTTCCGGAGCAGGTCGTTCTGCTCCCACATGAGAGAAGCGCTGCGTTCGTCCTTCGCGCTGGTGGTGAAATGCCCGTGCCAGAAGAGCGTGAGCTTCTCCTGCAGCGGGTTAGGCCCAAAGGCCATCCGGTCCATCCACCAGCCCACGGTGGCACCAATGGCCTGGCGGTTGGCCTTCATCAGCTGTTGGCGGAGCCCTTTGCGTTGTTCCTGGTTTTTCCCCGCGAACATTCGCCGCAGCTCGGGGAAGGTTTTCGGCAGACCCTCGATCGACGAAAGGTCCGGGCCATCGGTTTCGGATCGATCGGAAGCAGACTTTGCGTGGAAATCGAGCAGTCGCTCGGCCGAGGCGCTGGGGCCGTCCTTTACGACCCGCTGGATCTCGTCAGGAGTGCCGCCGAAGCCGGCGCGGTTCAGGAGGTGCGCCGCTTTGAGTTTGTCGAACGGGTCGTCCGACGTCGGGCGGTATGGCTCTAACAGCGGGTGAAGTCTTGGCATCGCGTTCACGCCCCATCGCTACAACGCTCGATCCGCTTCAGTATTTCCTGCCGATTTACACCCTCAACGATTCCGGCTTGGGGTCGCGGGTCATCAGGTCCGTCAGGGCGTGAATGACGTCTTTGCCCTCGAAGAGCACCCGGTGGACCGCTTCGGTGATGGGCATCTCCACGCTGTATCGCCCCGCCAGCTGCATGACCGATCGGGTCGTCGGCACCCCCTCGGCGACGCTGTCCATGTCCGCGAGAATGTCGTCCAATCGCTGTCCCTTCCCGATCCGCTCGCCGACCGTGCGGTTGCGCCCCTCGGGGCTGACGCAGGTGGTGATGAGGTCGCCCAATCCCGCGAGGCCGCCAAACGTCTCCGGCTTCGCGCCCATTGCCTCGCCAAGCCGGGTGATCTCGACGAGGCCGCGAGTAACGAGAGCGGCCTTGGCATTGTTGCCGGCGGCGAGGCCGTCAAGGATGCCGGCTGCGATGGCAATCACGTTCTTCATGGCGCCGGCCAGCTCAACCCCGACCACGTCCGCGTTGGTATAGACCCGGAACCAATCTGTGGAGAAGACCGACTGTACACGTTGAGCCAATGCTTCGCTCTGCGAAGCGGCAACGGCGGTCGCCGGCAGGTAGCGCGCCAGCTCCGCTGCGATGTTCGGCCCGGACAGCGCCGCCAGCGGCCAATCGCACGTTGGTCCTTCATTCACGGAGGTTTTGCCGCCCAGCACATCAGCGACGATTTGCGTCGGCCGCAGGAGGGTGCCCACCTCAATGCCCTTGGCGACGGACACGATCGGAACGCCGGGCGGGAGAAACCTGCCGAGCCGTTTCCAGACGCCGCGCATGTATTGCGTCGGGATCGCGGAGAGGACCAGCGTGCAGCGTTCGAAGCAGTCCGAGTCATTGGCGGTCAGGCGGACGCCGGGCGGCACGCGCACCCCAGGCAGCAGCCGCTGGTTCTCGCGATTCTGGATGAGACGCTCGATCGATTCCTCAAAGGCCCCCCACATGGTGACATCGTGGGCGCCCTGAGTCAGCAGGATGGAGCAGACGGTGGCCATGGCGCCATCGCCGAGGACAGTGATATGCTCCGGCATCGACGCCAGTTTTAACGGAAGGGCGCTGGTAAGTCATGAAGTTCCCGCGCAAACCGGCCCGGGAAGGAGACGCGAAGTGGCCTCACGAAGCGGTCCAGCGGTGGTGGCAGCGAAGGCATTCCAGTTCTTCCGGGAGCGCACTTCGGGCAGTGATGAAGCGGAGCAGGTTCTGGACGCCGCGCGGAACAATCGTGACGCGCCAGGAAGAGCACTGAGGACAGCGCGGCTCCGATCGTTCCTCCGCCTCCATCTCCTTCAGAATGGTGCGCGCTCGCGGCGCGTCCTCGGCTTCAACGCGAAGTAGGAAGCGCTTTCCACTGCCGAGCGCGCGATCGCCCCGCGGAACGAGTGCCGGAAGGAAGTACTGCACCCGCGCGGCGCCAAGCGACGCCGCGGCGTCGAAGAGCAACGTCGGGTTGTCATATGATCCGACAACCTCCACCGCCAGCGGCTGTCCGGTCTTGTCGAGCGGCGTTGGTTGGTCCGCGTCATCCGCGGGCTCGAGGTCTTCCGCCGGGCCGAGAACGCTGTCGAAGATTTTCCGCGCCGCAGCCGCTCTCGATTCCTCAACCTGAATCTTCAGCACGGCGTTTCCGGCGAATGCACCAAGGCTGGTGCTGTGCCGGTTGAGCAGCAGGCATGGGATACCCGCGTCCGCGAGCGCATCGGAAACCAGCTGCGCTTCGGCCTCATTCCCGACCGTGCCGATGGTCAGCGTCGGACCGATGATGGGGGGTGAGTGATACGCGAGAACGACGGGTGGCCTCGTTGGATGGTCCGGCAGCTGCTCTCGCGGGGGGTCGGATGAGCGGGACATGGGGATCTTGTAACACTTTATTCGATTTCGCATCAGTTACAGTGACGATCCATCGATTTGAAAGCTGGAGTACTTGAGGTGGGAGCAGTTTGGCGCAATAATCATTCTTACGAAAGGCGAATAAATGTCGTGGATAGAGAATCGATTTGAGGAAGGGCTGATCGTTACCAGCCTCGACTTTGCCATCAATTGGGCGCGGAAGAACAGTCTGTGGCCCATGACCTTCGGGCTCGCCTGCTGCGCCATTGAGATGATGGCGGTTGGAGCGTCGCGGTTCGATCTCGACCGCTTCGGCGCGGGGGCCTTTCGCGCGACGCCAAGGCAGTCGGACCTGATGATCGTCGCGGGGACGGTGAACTATAAGATGGCGAGCCGGGTGAAGCGGCTGTACCACCAGATGCCGGACCCGAAATACGTGATCGCGATGGGGGCTTGTACGGTGGGCGGCGGGCCATATTTCAAGTATGGGTACAACGTGGTGAAGGGCGTGGACCTGGTGGTGCCGGTGGACGTATACGTGCCGGGCTGCCCGCCCCGTCCCGAAGCGCTGATGGAAGGCATCATGCGGCTGCAGGACAAGATTACCGCCAAGACGATCGGCCTGCCGCGAGGCTCCAAGGCGCTGGCGGAGGACCGTCCGCTGATCGCGCCGTCGCCGGCGGCTGTGTAAACGAGGGTGCTGAAACAAATTTGAGAGACGACCGGGGTTGTCAGCAGCCCCGGTTTCTTTTTTGACACGCAGCGGCGACCTTTCATGGGATATGAGATTGCCACCGAGAGCGGCAGCGGGGACGACGCGCGGCAGGTGGGCACGGAGTCGCGTTTTGGACGTGACCTCGGCCGGCTGTTCGCGCGGATCCGCCCGCAGCGGATCATCGAGACGGGCACGCACCTCGGGACGGGGACGACGGCGATCATCGGCTCGGCGCTGCGCCGGATCGGACTGACGGCAACTTTCTATTCGATTGAAGTGAACCCGGAATTTGCCGCCAGAGCGGCCCAGAACATCAAGCAGCAGCGATTCGACGTACGCCTGCTGAACGGGCTGTCAGTCCCCCGCCACCTTCTGCCAACGCGCGAGCGGATCCGCGCACTTTATGTCGAGGGAGACGAGCAAGGCGTGTTCGTCGATCACGCGCCGGCCGAGCGCGTTGATGCATACTTCAGCGAGACTGATTTCCCCGACCTGCCCGATGATCTGCTGGGGAAATGCCTGACGGAATTCAATGACCGGCCAGACTTCGTTTTACTGGACAGCGCGGGGCACATGGGGTTCATCGAGTTCGGCCACGTCGCATCAAGACTCAAGGGGCACTGCTATCTTGCGCTGGACGATACGCGTCACGTCAAGCATCACCGCAGCGTGGGGGCGATGCGGTGCGACCCGCGGTTCAATGTGCTGATTTCCTCGCCGGAAAAGTTCGGCTACTGCATCGCGGAGTTCAACCCGGGGTTTGCGAGGGCGGCGCATGGAGACTGGAAACACCGGCTGCGGCGCTGGCTTGGGCGATGAGCGGGTGCTTTCGCAGCCACCAAAATAACGCGGCGCCTTCCGTTCGAAGGCACCGCGCTGAATGCCTTGAATAGCGTCTGCGATCAGGCGTTCTGATAGGCGTAGTACGTCTTGATGTTGCTGCCGTAATAGCCGCCGCCCTGCGATCGGACGGCGTTCAGGATGATGCCGAGATGTTCGGCCTTCACCTGGCGCAGGGCATCGCGGGTGCGCTGCAGGACGCCGCGGCTGTTGGCGCGGGCCCGGACAACGGTGATCACACCATCAACCCGCGGGGCCAGCGCCATCGTCTCGGAGACGATGAGCAGCGGCCCACTGTCGAAGATCACGTGGTCGAACTCCTCCAGCGCCCGCTCGATGAAATCGATAAGCAACTGGCTCTCGAGCAGCTCTGTCGGGTTGGCGGGTTTCACGCCGCTGGGCAGGACCGTGAGGTTGGGCACCTGCGTCTCGCGGATGCACTCATCGAAATAGTCAAGTGAGTTGAGGACATCGCTGAAGCCCTGCTCGTTGGCGACGCCGAAGATCTGGTGCAATTGCGGCCGGCGGAAGTTGGCATCGACGAGGAGGATGCGGCGGCCGTTAAGCGCGAGGCCGGCCGCGAGATTCGAGGCTACCGTGCTCTTGCCGTCGCCCGGGTTGGAGCTGGTGACGAGGATGCTGCGCGTGGTGTCGAGCGATGCGCTGTGATGCAGCCGGGTCCGGATCTTGCGGTATTCCTCGGCGGCCATCGAGTGCGGGGCATCAAAGATGACCAGCGGGAGGCGTGCGCCGGCCGATTGCGGGTCGTCGGCTTCGTGAGGCACGGTGCCGAGCAACTGCATCTGGCCCACGCGTGCGATGTCGCGCGGCGAGCGCACGCTGGTGTCAGTCAGCTCGCGGAGGAAGGCGATGCCCAGGCTGAGGATCAGTCCGATCGCCACCGCCAGGGACAAAGTGATATAGAGCCTCGGGAACGAAGGGGTCTCGGGCGTCGAGGGGATTGTTGCCCAGGAGACGTTGGCCCAGCTGCCGCGCAGGTTGGTGATCCGGTCGAGCTGCTCTTGGTTCTTCTGATACTTCTCGCGGACGTCGCGCAACTCAGCATCCGCCTGGGCGTACTCGGTCTCGCGCTTGGACGACTCGGCGATGACCTTCTTGAGCTCCTTTATCTGCGAGTCGAGGTGGTTCACCTTCTGCGTCGCCTTCTGAATGTCCAGGGCGAGCGCGGTCCCCATGGCCATGATGGCCGTGTCCTTCTGCTCCCCGCGTTGCGTCTCCAGCTTGCCCTGATAGATCTTTTTCCGGGCGAGCAAATCCTTCAGTTTCTGGCTCTCGGGACCGAGCTGCGTGTTGGCGGCGATTTCGATGTCGAGGGTATCGATGATGCGCTGGAAGTCGTTGGAGGCGGCGCCGCTGGCGGAAGGAAGATATTTCTCCCAACCATCGGGGTCCCCTTCGGCCTGGCGCTGCTTGTTGAAGGCTTCGAGGCCAAGCTGGGCGTCAACCTGCTCGCTGAGGAAGTTCGCCCGCTGGGCGACGAGACCCTGCAACTCGAACTGCGATACGCTGGTGATGCCGCGCTCGACCCCGTTCATGCCGAGGCCTCGCGCCCACTCGGCGAGCTGGTCGGAGAGCCGCTTCATCTGGACTTCGTAGATCTCCTTCTGGCGGGTGAGCCCCTGGCCGCGCTCGGCCCATATTGCCGACTTTTCGGCTTTTTGATTCCTGATGTGCTGATCGACGATCGATTGCACGATGCTCTTGCAGTCCTTGGGATTGCGGAAGGTCATGCTGACCTGCACGAGCTTGGCGTTGGTGACCGGCGCGACGACCCAGTGGTCTCTCAGGTCTTCCTTGGCGGCTTCGATGTTGGGGAACGGGGTGAACTGGTGAAACCACTCGGTCTGGTAGACGTCGTTGTTCGGATCGCGAAGCACTTCAAGAAGCAGCGTTTCGTGGGTCAGCAGGCGGGCCTGTGTCAACTGCTCCATCTCGACGCTCTGGGGGTTCGGCTCGGTGCCGCCGATCTCATCCTGGTCGGGGTGGATCAGCACCAGGCCTGAAGCGGTGTAGCGTGAATAGTGGTTGGCCAGATAGCGATTGACGAAGTAGCCGACGACTGCCGACGCAACGACGCCGAGGACGATCAGCCACCAGTTGCTGCGGATGACGCGCCACACGTCGCCGCCGCTCATCGCCGGCCCGGTGATATTCGGAACGACTCCCACCGGCATGGCGGTCGGGATCGAAAGCTGCGTGCCGCTACCTTCCGGCAATCGGGGAAGGCGGAGGGGGGTGGTCGTCTGCGGTAACGTCGTCATAGCTCGTCTCCGGCCGGCTAAACAGATTTTGATGCGGGCGTACAGATGGCTCGCGCGGCGAAAACGCGGTGGTCAATTATACCCGGGCTGCCGCTGGCGGCTCAGCCTGACCCGAATGGCTCTATTGAACGCCGGCTTCAGTTTTTACTGCCGTACCTTGCGTTTTGGCGAGCAGGTTTCGGACCTTTTCCTCGATTACGGCATTTACCAGCTTCTTATTCTCTTTTTTTTGCTGGTCGATCATCATAACCGCAGATTTCAGGGCCTTTTGCGCTTCCTGCGGATTGGATTGCCTGAGGAATCCTTCAGCCAGGTGGTAGTACGCCTCAGGGAATGGCGAAGTTTGCGCGATGTCCTTCAGAATACTGACACCCTGGCTCACGTCCGCCGCAGACCCGTGAATCAAAACCCAGGCGTGGGTATCACGAATGCCGGCGCTGTTCTGAGGAGTATTCCGCACGAGGTCAAATGCGCGCTGGCTGAATTCTCTTGCAGCCCTGGGATCCGGAGACTTGATCTCATCGATCAGGAGATAAGCGAGGTTATTCAGCGCCTGAAAGTCGTTCGGCGCTCGCTTGACGACCTCGCGATATAACTCAACGGCCTTTTCCGGATTCGGCGTCGGCTGGGCGACCTGATAGAAGATAGCCACCTGCTTCATCGCCAGCAGTTGATCGGCCGGTTCGAGTTTGTCCATTTGCTTTTGCAATGCCTCGGCCGACTGCAAGGCATTGGTCCAGTCGCCGCTTTCCTGGTAAAGCACCATGATGCGCAGGAGCCAGCGGGGGTCCTCCTGGGCCCACTTCTGGACGCGGACGATCGCCTCTTTGTGCCCCAGCGAATTCACGATTGCGCGCAGGATCGTGTCGGCGCCGTTCACGTCCTGCTTCGGGTCGATTCCGGCAAGTGCCTTGTCAAATTCCGCCAGCGCCCCCGAATCCTTCAAGGAGGCCTTCGCGGTTCCGCGCAGTTGATAGACCCAGGGTTCGGCCTTGCCTTCAGCGACAATGGGTTCTGACTCGCTTAGAAGCTTCTGATGCTCCTTGCCGCGGACGAGCAACTCGTAATACTGCCGGGTCAGGGCGCGATTCGTGGGGGCGAGTTTCATCGCCTGCTGGATCTCGGCGTATGCCTTCGGGAAGTCGTTTCGATTGGCATAGACCGCCGCCTTCGATCGATTCCACGCGGGGTCGAAAGAGAGCCGGGAGTTGCTCAGGGCGTCGTCAGCGAGGCGCACGACATCGTCCCAGGAGGGGGGCGTGGTCGACGCGTAAAAGTCCATCAGCTTCAGCCGCAGCGGGATGTTGTTGGGGTTTTCCTCGACGGCCTTACCCAGCGCCGCGATGGCGCCGCTCAGGTTGAAGCTGCTGGTTGCGTCGGCCAGCAGGTTTTGGGCGCGGGCGTTGCGCGGATCGCGGGCCACGACCTTGCCCAACACGTCCGCGGCGGCTTTGGCGTCACCCTGGCGGAGCTTGATGACGGCGGTGTTGTAGAGGGCGTCTTCGTTATTCGGATCGGAGTCGAGGATCTTCTTGAGTGCTTCGGCGGCAAGGTCATACTTGGCGTCGTTGGCGTACGTGTTAGCCAGAAGCAACAGGAGATCGGCGGATTGAGGGGACTTGGCGAGAAGCTCGCGAACCGCTTTTTCCGCGTCGGCGTTACGCTTGGCGCTCAAGAGGATCTCGACGCGTTGCCGCGCGAGGCGCGGCTCGTTGCCGCCGGCCGACAGCACCTGCAGCGCATCGTCGTACTTTTTCTGTGAATTCAGAAAAGCCGCCAGCCGCTGCCGCACTTCGATGCTGTTGTTCGATTTGGCCAGCGCTTCGCGGAGGTTTTGCTCCGCCAGGTCCGGCTTGCTGCTGCGGTTGTAGAAACCCGCGAGCAGCAGAGCGCCGTCGGGCTTGCCCTTCTGCTCCGGACGGGCGGCAAATTCGCGCAGCAGTTTTTCTTCGGTCTGCGGCTCCTTCTGCAACTGCAGCAACTGCGACATCACGGCGTAAAGCGATTGCTGCTCCGGGAATTTTGCCAGGGCCTGCGTGAGCACCTCCCGGGCACGGCCCAACAGCTCGCCGTAGCGGGGACTGCCGCTCCCCTTGCTCTGAGCAGCGCGCACGCAGGCCGAAGCGAGATCGACATAGCTCCGCGGGTTCTCGGGGAGCTTTTTCAGCTGAGCTTCGCGCTCGACGACCACGGGCTCGGGATCCCCGTAAGCGAGCTGGTGGTTCAGGGAAAGCTCCCTGAACACAGAGTCGCCGGGAAACAGCTTCGTGCCCTGGTCAATAAAGCGCTTTGCCTGGTCCGGCTGGTTCAAAGCGATGTGGGAGTCGATGAGGCCTTTGATCGCCTCATAGTTTCTTCCCTGCCGCTCGAGCGCCGCCTGATAGGCCTCGATCGCCTCGGCAAATCGATTGCTCGCCTGCAGCGATTTGCCCAGATCGACCCAGCTGACCGCGAATTGCCCCCACTTGGTTGTGAGCTCGCGGGCAGTCTTCACCGCCTGCGGAAAGTCAGTTCGGGCCATCTGGTACTGAAACTGGAAGCTCAGCCCGCCGAATTGATCGGCGTTGCCTTTCACCAGGAGATCGAGCGATTTCTCCGCCTGCTCCCATTGCCGCTGGTTCAGCGCAACCTCGAATTGGCGCAGGGCAACCGCAGAGTCAGTCGGCTTGATCCTCGCCGCAGCGTTGATGTGCTTTGTGGCCTGATCGATGTGGTTGAACTGGACCTCCAAGTCCGCCAGCTGTATCTCGCGGTTGAATGCGTCGGGCTCCTTTTCCAGCTGCGCCTTGCGAAGCGTGTAGAGTTGCTCGGGCGAGGCGTCATTCAGCTTGAGCTGTTCGAGCACATTGGCGATGTCGCGGTTATCGGGATATAGTTTGGCGGCCTGCTGCAGCACCTCGCGTGCCTTTTCCTTTTGATTCAGCGCCATGTATGCGTTCACGAGGTTCTGACTTGCCGTGAGGTTCTTCGGCTCCTCCACCAGCACAGACGACGAGAGCCGGATCGCCTCGCCGTAGTTCTTGATTCCACTTGCGACGGCGGATTTCACGAGGCGCTGCTGGACGCTCGTCTCCGGAAGCTCCTTGAAGCCGCTGGCTGTCTCGAGGGCCGTGCCGCCCGCCAGTTGACCGGAGATGGCAACCAGCTCGGGGTATTGCGGGGCGTTCGCGGCGACGAGCTTCTTGAGGACCTCCACCTGCGCCTGCGCCTCCTCCTTTTTCCCTTCCTGGAGCAGGACGCGAGCGAGGTTCATCCGGCCCGGTACATAGTTGGGAAACTGTTTGACGACATCCTGGAGGATTTCCCGGGCCTGCCCGGTCTGCCCGGCAGCAGTGAACAGGCGCGCCAGCACGAGGCCCAGCTCGTAGTCGGGCTCGGAGGAGGCGCGGGTCAGCTCCCAAGCGCGGTTGTAACTGGCGATCGATTCGCGAATACGATTGTTGACCAGCTGCACTTTGCCTGTGAGCTTGATCATGTCGTAGAAGTCTGATGCGACCATCGACTTCAGCCGCTTGTGCCCCTCATCGATCTGTTCTTTCAACTGCTTGCGTTTGGCGACCTCTGTGGAAGGCTCCAGGAAAAAGTCGGCTCGGAGACTGGTGAGCTCCAACAGGGCGCGTGCCTCGTTCTCCTTCACCTGCAGCACCTGAATACCCGCCGCCTCTCCCGGGCCTGAGCCGCCCTGCTCCAGGACCTGAATCGCTTTCTCGCGATACTGGGGCTGTTTGCCCATCACGCGCCCGTACGTATAACGGGCCCGCTGCTCATCCGGCTTGCCCTTGAGATCCTCGATCAGCTGGAGAAGGATCTTGTCTGCTTCAACAAGCTTGTTGTGCTGAAGCTTTTCGCCAATCGCCACCATTCGGATGTCGAAGTAGCGGGGATTGTCGGGGGTGGCGTTCTGCGCGGCCACCAGCGCATCCGCCAGGCGCTGCTCATATCGCTTGGCAGCCGGCCCTGATTCATCGTCGGGGCGAGCGTCGATCTGCGACAATGTCATGTAGAGCTGGTATGCGCGGAGCTGCAGCTCGGGGTTCTTCGGATCGGCGGCGACTGCCTTGTCGACCATCTTCGCGGTCTGGCCGATGATCTGATTTGCCTCGGCCTCACCGCCAGGCTGCCTTCGCTTGTCCAAAGCTTGCTTGAGCCGGGACTGGGCGAGGTAGAAGAGCACCGTCGGATCCGCGGGGGCTTTGTCGTGGATAGCGGCGAGGGACTTCAGGCTCTTGTCGAGTTGCTCCGCCTTGGTAGGAATGCCGCTGAGCCACTGGCGAATGGTGGCGATATGCCAGCGCGCCGCGGCATTGGTGTTCGCCGGCTCGACTTCCGAGAGCCGCTGCCCCATCTCCGCCGTGCGCTTGAACCCCATGGGGGTCGGGGCCATTTCGATCTCGGCCCAGAACGTGTCGAGCAGCCGCTCCATGGCCCTTGGGTACTTGGGATCGATCTCCAGCGCATTGAACCACGCGCCCCGCGCACCGCTCATCAACTCGCTGTCCTTGGTCGGGATGCGATACAGGGCGTCGCCCCACTTCAACCGCAGTTCCTTGTCAGAGCGTGCCATCAGAACGGCCCGGCGGTAGTTGTCGGCGGCGTTCTCGTAGCGCCCTTCCTGGAATGCCCGGTCCCCCGCCGCCACCAGCTTGGACGGGTCGTGACGCGTGGCGAACTTGGCAAATGCGAACAGCCCCGCACCGAGGCCGACGACGACGATGGTAAGGATCGTCAGGAACCGTGTGTTAACGCGCTTGGCCATGATAGAAAGGTATTCCCTGGCAATTGGTTATGCGAGCGCCGCCGCAGCGCTTCGGGAACTGTTACTTGATTATTTTACTTCTGCGACAGTCTTACTTCTGCGGCTCCGCCTGGACCTGCTTCCAGTCGGGCAGGCACTGTTCGACCCTCGGCAGCAGTTCGGCGAGGAGACCCGCCATGTCATCTGCCGCTTCCGTCTGGTTGCCGACGGTATTGCTTACTTCCACTTTCGCGTAATAACCGCGGCGCTCGAACAAATTCTGAAGCTTTCTGCGGACAGCGAGCGGGCCGTTCACGTACTCGCCGTTCACCTGGAAGAAGTAAGCCACATTCTTCGATACGCGCTGGGTCGGACTCTGGTCCTCAAAGTTGATAAAACGCATCTCGATTTTGCGAGGGGTCCCATCAACATAGGTTCCCAGCTCCTTCTTGATGATCTCCGGGTCCGCCGAAGGCTGGTACCCATCGGCGACCATGCAGTGGTCGGGGATATGGGCGACGGTATCGACCAGGCCGGTGTAATAGACCACCGCTACGCGCATCACGGCATGCGGGTCATGCTGCTGAATGCCCATGACCATCGAGGCGCGGGCGTCGGTCGACTTTCCCTGAAACTCTTCGATTTTCTCGGGCTTGACCCGGGTGCTGTCCACGTAGTCGCGAAAGACGAACTGGTCGCTGCCCAGCGTGTGCAGCGTGAGCGGGTCGAGCGGTTCGTCATGCGACACCTGCACCCATTTGCCCAGTGTGGACGGCACCCCCGCCAGGTCATCGAGCTTCACGCGCAGGGGAACCGCCTCTTTCTTGAAGTGCAACTGCAGGGCCGCGGTCGCGCCGTTCAGGCCGATTGCCGCGACGAGCAATACGGCGGCCGCGATTAGGAAGCTCGGCTGGGAGAAGATTCGTTTGATGGATGTGCCGTTGCTCACTTGCTTCCTCCAGTCGCACTTGCGTTGTCACCGTCCGCGCCATCCGGCGCCTGCTTGCCGCTGGCTCCCTCCTGGGGCGGACGCCGGACCAGAGGCGGCCGGTTCGACGGACTGGAGCCGCCGCGGCTGGTGAGGCCCGTGGGCCGCGGGGGCATTCGCGCCGCCGGGGGTGAAGAAACTGCCGGCTTCGCAACGGGCGCCGGCCGAGGCGCGGCCCCGGGTTTCCGTGTGGCCGGGGCGGGCGCGGCGATCGCGGCTGAGGGCATCAGAGCGGCGACGCCGGCCGCGGCGGGTACCGGCGAGAGGTTCGAACGCTGCCGCAGCGTGACGTTCGCCTTGGCCAGCGATTGGGCGCGCTTCTGCTCGTCGGCTTCGTCGATGAATAGCTGATCGAGGATCCAGCAGACGAGCAGGATCAGGAAGAACGCGGGGATGAGCATCACCAGACCGACGAACTGATGGGCAAAACCCTCGGAAAGCTTGTGGCTTACATAATGATCGAGCAGTCCCTGGCCGGCCACGCGCATCACGTTGCAGAACACGGCAATAGGAATCGCAGACAGCGTAACAATCGCCTTCTGCCAGAGCGGCCGCGCCGAGAGGAAAGCGACGGCGGCGGCCACGGAGATAAAGGTCATGAGCGACTTCAGGCCCGAACACGCCTCCGCGACATTGAGCGCGCGGACGCTGTCGGGTTCGGCAATGAAGATCTTCGTTCCGGAATTGCTGGCATCAATGCCGCAGAGCACCAGTGTCTTCACCGAGACCTTTGCCGCCAGTGTCTGAAGCGGCCAGGAGAGAGCGCTGTAGAACAGACCAGGCCAGGGAATGCCGCAGACCAGGAAGGCGATGGGGAACCACGCGATCTTCATCACGTCCCAGCCGGTCAGGAAGGTCACGACCCCGAAGAGCGCGATGACCATGCCGAAGTCTTTGAAGAAGTCGTTGTAGCCCGGATAGATCCCATAGAAGAAGAACAGGATGCCGAACAGCAGGATGGCGAGTCCGGACCAGGCGGTATACACCCGGGCGGCGAGCAGCTTTTCACGGTTGGCATACAGGTAATAGATACCGATGAGCGGAAGAATGAGCGTATGGCCCCAGTTGCCGTCGGCGCCCGTGAAGGGATTGGTCTTCGACCAGATGCGGCTCAGGTTGAATCGGAAGAGGGCGGCCATCAGCAACGTGATGACCAGCACCTTCAGCCAGGCAGTTGGCGTGAGGCCGTAAAAGTGTTGTTCTTCACGATCCGCGCGAATGAGTTCGCGTGCGGCATTGGAGCTCATGGTGGTCAAGGCTGCTCCCCTTGGGCGTTCCGATGGTTACACCGGCTACGCAGTGGGAAATCGGATCAAAAGTTTCGAACGGGTTCCGGCGGTCGCGATAGGTCTTGCCCGCAGCTTTAACACGCGCCTGCCCGAGTTTAGTTACGGGCCGGATCGCGACTCGGTTCGATGAAGCCCGCCGGGACTCAACATCCTGGGGAACAGCATACCTGTTAACCGCTTTGGAATCTGCACTTGGCGATAAAAAAGCGACCGCACGGCGTGCTTGAAACGCCGTGCGTCGCCCAAATCTGGAGTTGTTCCCGTCGATTTAGCGGCGGTTGTTGTTCGAGGGCGCATAGTTGCGGTCATACAGGAAGCCGAAGCCGTAAGTCATTCTAAACCCACCGCGTACAGCCGCGAGGAACGGGGCCAGGAAATTGGTACCCACGTCCACGACGTCATAGGGCTTGAGGAATACGTCGGGCTGGGTACCCGCGAAGATTTTGTCGAGGTCCACCCGGACGAAGACTTCGCGGTTGGGCCCGAGGCGGCGGATGATGTCGGTCCGTTGCGGGATCGCGAGGCCGTCGAGCATGCGTGCCGCGATGACCGCCTGTTTCAGCGTGATACTCCGGCCGTTGAGGCTGTATGCGCCCGGGCTGGTGATGTGACCTCCCATATAGTATTCGCCGGTCGTGAGGGGCGCGACGATGATCGTGTCGCGGGCCAGGATCGGGATGTTGTACTTCAGGCGTCCGCGCTGGCGCAGGTCGAGCATTGGGATTCGGATAACGCGCAGGTTCTTCGGCTCGGGGAGCTCGTTGAACTCGAACGTCGCCCCGGGAGCGCGTGCCGGCGTTGCCTCGGTCCCATTGGCGGTAACGCCGGCGCGATTGGTGTCCTCGGCGGCACGCTCCATGGTTCGGTTCGTAGCATCGCCACCTGTCCGCGGAGGTGAGACGGCGCCTGGCGCCATGTCATCACCGGCATCGGCGGGAGCCTGCATCATCTGCAGCGGATGATTGGCATGGGTGCGGGCGTCGGACCGCGGCGCAAATTCGTCCGGAGCGACGGCGGGCACCGTTGTCGGACGCGACATTCCGGTGGTCGGCTCGGTTGTCGGCCGCCGGCGATCGGTCCGCCGGAGGATGTAGACGGTTTCGATCAGAGGGGAGGTGGTATCACCCGCGAGGGTGATCGCGTCGAGAAGCCGGAAGTCGGATTGCAGGATCTGATAAGCTCCGGGCCTGGTGATCTGCCCGAGGATATTAAACGCGCGGCCGCGCGCTTCGACGACGGCCACCGACACGACCGCCTTCTGGATGATTCCGGCGGTGCGGTAGGCGTCGACAATCATCTGCTCGAGATCAATCTCCGTAGCGCCCTCGGCGTGGATCGGGCCGATGTACGGAAGACTGATATTGCCGCTTTCGCTGACGCGAATCTGTTTGACCGTCTCGACACCGGCGCCCTGAAGATCGCTGATGGAGACGCTCAATTGATCGTTGGGGCTGATGAGGTAGTCAGCGCTGTTCGCCTGCGCCTCTTCCGGCCCAGGGTCGACGGCGTTGGCGAAGCGCTCATCGGGCTCCTCGATAGACGGATCGATGTTGTCGAGAATCCGAACGACCAGAGGGTCCGGCTTCCATCGTCCAACCTCGCCCGGATCAAAGAAGCTCTTGGTTTCGCAGCCGGCGAGCATGCCGAATGAGCCGAAAAGCAGAGCACAAGCGGCGGCCGCTTTGATTGTTTTCGCGATAGTGTCGAAAGCCGAGAGACGCAAGACGCGCTCCTTTCAATAAGCCAGGGGTTTCGATGCCCGGGTCAGACCCGCGGCATCGGCAGCGGTTTGCCGCCAGACATGGCACAGGGCGAAATTCTTATCGACGGGCCGGGAAGCCAGGCAGCAAAAATCCGGCAGCGACAACTCCTTTTCACGGGACAAGATGCCTCCCGCGCCGCCTTCCAGTTCCCCCCAAACTCCTCCGTGACGGTGCACAGAGCGAAGTACTCTAGAAGCTTCAGGGAGGATTGCAAGAACGTGTTTACCCCACCGGGTGTGGAATTGCCACAATACCGGGCGAGGCGCCCCGGCGGGTTCGCACCCTCCACTTAAACCGAATAAGCTCCTCAGCTTCTGATGCGCGCGTGGTCCGGTAACATGCCCAACCTTCAGGCCGAACCTCGTCGCCGACCTGCGTTGCTTCGATTCACGATTCTTGGTCCTCTCTATTTTGCGCTGCTGGCAATGGGGGTATTCGCGAGGGTCCTGCTGCAGAGCGGCGAGCAGGTGCTGGGTCTTGCGGGCGAGGACCTGAACCTGATGATCCTGCCTTTCCGGCAGTTCGGGTTTGGGCAGATGCTTCAGGGGCATCTTCCGCTCTGGAACCCGCATAATCTGTGCGGAACTCCATTTTTTGCCAACTTCCAGTCTGCGCTGCTGTATCCGCCAAACTGGGTGCATCTGCTGCTTCCGCTGGCGGCGGCAACCAACTGGAGCATCGTTCTCGAGTTCATACTGGCCGGCTGGTTCACTTCGCTCTGGTGCAGGGGGCGCGGCCTGAGCATTCCCGCCTCCTTGCTGGCGGGAACGGCATACATGTTCTGCGGCCCTTTCCTTCTTCATATGTACGCGGGACATCTTGCGATGATCTCGGCGATGGCCTGGACGCCGCTGATCTTCCGCGCGGCTGACGTCGCATTTGAGCGTCCGACATTACGCTGGACGCTTGTTGGAGCCTTGGCGGTTTCGATGTCGATCTTCGCGGGGCATCCGCAGAGCGTCTATTACACCGCGCTCGCGGTGGGGCTGTACACGCTGTTGCAGATCGGCATGGCGCTTCGGCGGCGGCAGGGAACGTCGTGTCTCCGCGCGGTCGTGTTCCTGACGGCGATTTATGTCGGCGGTGCAATGCTCGCGGCGATGCAATTGCTGGCGGGACTGCAGGCCGTGGATGAATCCGCGCGCGGACACGGGGTAAGCTGGAGGTTCGCTTCGGCGGGCTCACTGCCGCCGGAGAATCTTGTCACGCTGGTGACGCCGCACTTCTTCGGCGGCGCAGAGGGAGTGCCGCCTTTCGGTCGCGAGATCTACTGGGAGGTGTCGCTGTACGTCGGGGCGATCTGTCTCGCGCTGGGCGTCTATGGAGCGCTCCGCGGGCAGCGCGGCGCGCGACGCTTTTCGACTTCTATTCTGGTTGTGTGCTTGTATGTTCAAAATACCATCAAAACGTTCTACTACGCCTCGTCGTGTTCGTGTGACGACGAGCGCAGCGAGGAGTCATGCGAACACGACGACCGGCCCACGACCGATCGTGTCTCGGCCTGCAACGGCCGTCGCGAAGCGTGGTCCAAGCCAGTCTCGTGTCACTTCGCCCGAACAGCCGACTGAGCCGTCCCGATCTGTCGGGATACGCTCGCATTTGCAAGGCAGGGATGCTCGCATGACGCAACTTTCTTCTCAACCCGTTTCTTCCTTGTTCGTCGGTATCGACGTCGCCAAGGACAAGCTCGATCTGGCGCGTTCTGATTCCCGCGAACTGCTGACTTTTCCCAACGATCAGCCGGGTGTCCGCCGCATCGTTGAGTTGCTTGGGGCGGTTTTGCCCAACTGCATCGTGATCGAATCGACCGGCGGTCTGGAGCGGCCGCTGCTGGACGCGTTGCTCGATGCCGGCCTTTCGGTTGCGCTGGTCAATCCCGGCCGGGTGCGATACTTCGCAATCGGCTGCGGCATCCTGGCCAAGACCGATCCCATCGATGCCTCGGTGCTGATGAAGTTCGCCCAATTGGCCGGACCGCGGCTGGCGCAGAAACGCTCAGCAAATCAGGCCGAACTCGACGCACTGATCACCTGCCGCAGACAGCTGGCCACGACCCGGGTCCAGCAAGTGAACTGCAGGCTGAGCACCCGCAGCAAAAGCGCCGTCAAGTCCATCGACGCCATCCTGGCGGCGCTGGACAAGCAGATCGATTCGCTGGACAAACAGATCCGCCAGCTCATCGACTCCGACGACGACTTCAAACACCTGGATCGACAACTGCGATCGGTCCCAGGCGTCGGCCCGGTGCTCAGCTCCACGCTCATTGCAGAACTCCATGAACTGGGCGACACCGACCGCCGCGAGATCGGCGCCCTGGTCGGCGTCGCTCCGTTCAATCACGACTCTGGTGCATTCAAAGGCAAACGATCCATCCGTGGCGGTCGCACCCAGGTCCGCTGCGTTCTGTACATGGCCGCTCTTGCCGCCATGCGTTGCAATCCGGTGCTGCGCCGGTTCGCCCAGCGCCTTGGCAAAAGCGGTAAATCGTCGAAAGTGATCATCGTTGCCTGCATGAGAAAACTGTTGACCCTGCTCAACGCCATGGTCCGCGACAACCTCA
Organism: Tepidisphaerales bacterium; assembly: GCA_038204465.1. Classification (GTDB taxonomy): domain Bacteria; phylum Planctomycetota; class Phycisphaerae; order Tepidisphaerales; family Tepidisphaeraceae; genus JBBRCX01. The sequence goes on from JBBRCX010000007.1 coordinate 60,966, forward strand.
TGTGGTCTGAACTCAACGTCGTAAAAACCCTTGACCTTTAACACAGCCGCTTTGCGGTAAAACCTTCGCGGTGAGCAGAGCGATGCGGAAACGCACAATTGCCCCCCCTCTGACGAGACTTTCTGGAGCCCACGATATGAGTGATACCCATCATCCAAGCGCGCTTGAAGATTACCTGTTCGATCTTCGCGGCTATCTTGTCCTGAAGAACGCCGTCGACGCGAAGCACGTGGCCATCAGATCAACTGCTTCGTTGGCCGCACGCGAATCTCCACAACGTCGCAACGCGGCGGGAGCGTCAGACAGAAGTAAACGCATTGCGCGATGTCTTCCGGCTTGAGGAGCTCGTGCGACTGCTCCTTCTGCCGCTGCTGAGAGGTATCCATCCCGACCATCGGCGTGCCCACCAGTCCTGGTTCGATCAGCGTCAGGCGGATGTTCTCCTTGTTGATCTGCTTGCGCAGCGATTCACTGAAGCCCTGGATCGCCGCCTTTGTCGCGACGTAAATATCGCTTCCTTCTTCGCGCAGGTCCGCGCTCATCGAGCCCACGTTGACAACATGTCCGCCGCCGCGCTTCCGCATCCGGTCGATCGCCTCACGGCAGCACGCGAGGTAGCCGAGCAGATTCGCGTTCAGGCCATACTGCCAGTCGTCCCACCCTTTCTCGAAAATGCTGCCGGCAGTGACTGCGGCATTGTTGATGAGGATGTCGACCCCGCCCAGCTTCCGGTCCGCTTCCGCGAACACGCGCTTGACGTCGTGTTCCTTCGTTTGATCGGCGGTCAGTCCATGCGCTTCGCCGCCAGCCCGGCGAATGTCGCCAAGGGCAGGCTCTAAGTCTTTCTCATCGCGTCCATAGATCAGCACCTTCGCGCCCTTGGATGCCAGCAGTATTGCCGTGGCCCGGCCGATACCCGTGGCGCCGCCAGTGACGACAACCGCTTTGCCGGCGAGATTCGCGGCGCCTTCGCCACCCGAAGACGGCATGGGAGAAGTATGGGCGGTGAGTGTCGGGGTCGATGCGCTGCGTGACATTGTTTCCTCCGGGCTATTGGAGAGCCATCTAACCGGCAAAATTCACGTCAGGGCAACTCTGAAAATTTTCGGGGAAAGATCGTCTTAGCAAGAGAAAGCAGGAGGAAAACCATAGCCAAGGCGTTTAAGATCAGTCCGATCAGCCCAAGCCACCACAAGCGCCGTCGTTGCGCGACCGCGACAATGCCACACGCCAACCCTGCGACGGGGACAACGAACGCCTGAATGAGCATAACCCACTGAAGAGGAATCGAGTTCGTTATCGCATAAAGCCGGGTGTATACCACGGCGAGGTCGGGCGCGACCGCCAAGCCCAGCAAAAGTGAGCTCAGAGCTGCCAGAGAGAACCGGTTCGCCCGCGTCTCTCGGGCATAAACTGGGTCCTCGATCATCGATCGTCACGCTTTCGGGCAACCGCCTGCTCGAATCTTCTTCTGAAACTAATTCTTCACCGCGTGCCGCCAGGCGAGGTTGATATTGAGCAGATCAGGGTTGTGGCCGGTTTTAGACTTCTTATGCTCAGCCATCTCGGGCGCAGCGACGGTTCGCTCGCGGTCGCGTAGAGTGCGTACTTCCGGAACAGAGCAGCGACGCCGCGCGGAGGAGCTTGCTGGCGCGAGATCCATCACATCTTGAAGAGTGCTTCAATCTTCGCGGCGCAGATGAAATCGTTCTCGGAGAGACCGCCGACTGAGTGCGTGCTGTAGCGCACGCGGCACTTGTTGTAGCTGGCCTCCAGGTCCGGATGGTGATCCTCGCGATGCGAAATCCACGCCGTCGCGTTCACGAAGGCCATCGTCTCGTGATAATTCTTGAATGAGAACGTCTTGGAGATCTCGCCGCCCTGCCGCTTCCAGCCGGGGATCTGCTTGAGCAGCTTGGCAGCCTGCGCGTCCTCGACGCGCGCCGCGCCGCCCCCTGATTTCGATGACTTCTGCGCCAACCCGCGTGAGGTTTCTTTCGCCATGATTTGACTCCTTCGCCGTCATTATACTTCCGCAGGCGCACCAACTGCTGAACATCCCACAGAATTCCGGTATGACGGTCGCATGCGCTGGGTCATTGGCGACATCCACGGCCTGCTCGCTCCTTTGCGGGCGCTTCTGGACCAGATCAGCCGCCGCGATTCAGCCCCGCGATTCTTGTTCGTCGGCGACTATGTCAACCGCGGCCCCGACAGCAAGGGTGTGATCGATCTCCTGCTCTCATTGACCGATGCGCATTTCGTCCGCGGCAACCACGATGATGTATTCGACTTCCTCCTGAACGGTCAGTGCTACTGTGACCACCCGCTCGTCTCAGAACCGCTGCCCGTCTTCCGCTGGTTCGCGCAGCACGGATTGATTCATACGCTTACGAGCTATGGCGTCGCCCTGACCGAGGTTGAAGGACTGCTCGAGAATCCCTCGGAGCCGCGGATGCGGAGCCTGCTCCATGCGGTGCCGGCGTCGCATCGGCGGTTCATGCGCGAGTTGCCCGCCGTAATCGAACAGCCAGACCTGTTCGTGGTTCACGGCAGCTACGCGCCGGACCAGCCGGATGATAACCTCGCGCGGCGCATTGATGCCGACGCGGCGCTGCGCTACGCCGCGCTGTGGGGCCGGTTCAGCGATGAGGTGACGCTCAAGAAGCATTGGTCGCGCACTGGGTACTTCGGTCACTCGCCCGTCCAGAATTATGGGAAGCTCGCGCGCGGCGCGCTCCCGATTCACAGCGAGAAGATTGTGCTTCTCGACACCGCCGCCGCGCTTATCCCAAGCGGCAGGCTCTCGGCCATCAATGCCGAAAACGGCGCACTGGTGCAGGTTGATCCTCGCGCACAGGTAGTAAAAGAAGGTGGGTGAAGCGCAAAATCTGAACCTCGGTTGCCACCGCCTCCATCACCGCGGTTCCGGAGCCAGCCGCGCTCGGCCTGCTCGGCCTCAGCAGCATGCTCTCGCTTCGCCGCAAGAGGCAAAGCTGAACCTCATCACCTCACTCGACTCCACTCCTACGGGCGGCGCAAGCCGCCCGTTTGCTTTCGAGGCGCGCGCTTGGCTCACTGGCCGCGCGGGGTCTTCGTCCCGCCGTCGCCCGCGCGCTTCGTCGAAGGATGCGCCACCGGGTAGAATTCGCCCTTGTAGTTCCTGTCCTTCTCCGGTGCAGCACCTATGGTGCCGCCGGCGAGGGGCCCGGCGCTCAGCGTCCGAATCGGCGCCGCAGTCTCACCTTCCTGGTCGGCGCCCCCCGCTTGCGCCGTTCTCAAGTTGCTCATCAACTCCTGCTCGATCTCCTCGACGCGCGATCTCAACTTCGTGTCGTCCGCCGCACTCGCTACCGGCGCCTTCGCCGCTTCCTCGCTCTTGAATCGGTCGAGGTCGTACTCCGCCTCAGGCTCTTTCTTCCGGCCAAAACCGGCGCCGATCAGCAGCTTCAGCACTGTCGGCCAAATCCCACCCACCACCACCACGCTGCCGAGCGTCCACAATGCCCCCGTCACCCTCGGCTCCTTCCACCAGCCATAGCGGAAGCTCATCCTGTTGTTGTTCTTCGCAACGTCCTGAAGATAGCTCAAAACGGTGTAGTCCGGCGAAGGCGCTTGGCGCTGGGCGTTATTGCGCCAAGGCCATCGGCCCTGCGGCGTCATGTATGGCTTGTAAGGCTTCGGGGCATACATCTCATACGGGCGATAGACCCATTCACCCGGCCCGGAATTCGTCTTGTCTTCATTCGTCAGCATGTTCATTTGGACGAGCTGACCGTCGCGGCGAGGGTAGACAACGATATCTGTCAGCCACGGCTTGCCCTGCTTCGGGCGCTGGTGCAACGCTTGCTCAAAGTTCATCGGGGAGATCTGCGTTCGCCCGCGGGTAAACCCATCGGCCTCACTCGCGGCATACGCATAGCCAAGGGAAAGCCCCAGCAGAAGACCGATCACGATCCAGTGCCAGCGCTTTACCTGCTCGATATCAAAACCGCTCATTCCCAAAACGCCTCCGTCATGCCGCCTGCCGGGCCCCCGCTCGCCAAAGCAGAAGGAACTTCAAGACCTCGCCTCTCGACCCGGGTTGGAACACTTTCTATTTCGCTCGCTGCACGCCCCATAGATAGCCCTTCCCCGGCTCCGACGTCGGGCGCTCGATCCAATCGACGTGACCATCCGCGAAGCAAACGTTCGCCTTCCGTTGCGGGTGCCACGGCGCCGTGTACCCGAGATAGTTGTAGCCCCAGACGTGCGCCGCATCGAGGAAAAGTACGGTGCGCGATGAGTCGCGAATCTGCGTGAAGCGAACGCCCGATAGCCCGCTGTCGGGATCGCGGACTTCGGGGTCGCCGTTCGCGTTGAAGTTGTAACTCGTGCCAACCCACTCATGATGCGGAACGCCGCTGCTCGTCCAGGGGCTGCCGCCTTCCACGTCCTCCGGGCAGCGGAATACCGATAGACTGTTGCTGACGTACTTGTTTAGCGGCCGCGGGATGATCCGGTTGAACAAACCTTGCTGGTCGAGACAGAGGTTACCCGTCTCCCGTCCACCGTAGACGTACCACTCCATCCCATCGATGTCGATGTCGGGCGCGCGCCAAAAGGTCATCCCCTGGTTCTCATTCAGGTAAATGGCCAGTGCGTTGTAGATCTGCCGGAGGTTGCTGCCGCACTGAACCGTCTTGGCCGAGCGCATCGCCCGGGAAAAAGTGGGCAGAAGCAGCGCGATCAGAAACCCGATGATCCCAATGACTACGAGGATTTCGACCAGCGTGTAGCCCGCGCGGGACTTGCCGCCATCGCGGGCGCAATCGCCTGGGTTATGATTCGTCAAAACACGATGCCGCATACGTCTCTCCCGTAGGCTCCAAACCTCTGAATTGTCTTGCGGTGGTTCACGGCCAAAATGAGTTGCCCTCAGTATAGACGAAATCGCGCACACTTTGTCCCAACGCGCCCCATGCCCACGCTTCCGGCTCGACGCAAAACCTCTGCCGGCTTTCGCAAGCTTTGGCGGTCCCCATGCAGGGCTTTGGTGGGCTTTTGCGGGGTTATCGTGGACCGCGAAGCCCTCAACCGCGCCACAGACCTCAACCCCGACCGCAATAACCGCAGCCGAGACACGGATCCAGTGCGCCCCCGGGGATTACCTCAATTCATCTGTCAAAGAGCGCCCAACACCGTCCCAGCCGTCAAGCTGCAGACAGGTTCATTATACATTCTTTCGTGATGGAGTCAATACCCATCCAGGGGTGGGTTTCAATTTTTGTAACACTTCACCCGTCTGCAACGGTTTCCACGGGTAGGGGCGGCAGCGTGCCGGTCTGAAGCAGTTGTCGTAAGGCGGCGGCGATCGTTTTTGTCGGGTCGCGGCCGCGCAAGCGCAAGGTGCGATAGACGCTCATCAGCACGGCCTGCGTGTGCGCGCCCTCGTCACTGCGGTTGCCCAAGCTGTTCTTTCGGATGATCACCGCCGGACGGAGCTGACGCTCGGCGTGATTGTTGTCGAACGGCACCTCCACTTTGTCCAGGAAGGTG
>JBBRCX010000008.1:0-65450 GCA_038204465.1 Tepidisphaerales bacterium
GTGGGTGGCTCGTGACCGTGCCGTCGCAGTCGCCGGAGAACATGTTCGTTGGCGGCACCGATCCGGTGTCGCTCTGCGTCGCATCCACGAGCGACATCGCGCTGATCCGCGATCTCCTGACCCACTGCATCGAGGCTGCGAGGCTGTTGAACGTCGATTCGGACCGAAGCGAAAAATGGCGGCAGATCATGAACCAACTGCCGCCATACCAGGTGGGGCGGCACGGGCAGTTGCAGGAATGGCTCGAGGATTACCAAGAGCACGAGCCGGGGCATCGGCACTTCTCCCATCTGATCCCGCTGTATCCTGGCGATGAATTCACGCTGGAGGAGACGCCGGAATTGACCCGGGCAGCGCGGGTTTCGTTGGAGCGGCGCCTCGCCGCCGACGGAGGCCACAGCGGATGGAGCCGCGCGTGGACCGTCTGCCTGTGGGCCCGCCTCCGCGAAGCATCCGAAGCGAATCACCACCTGGTTCACCTGCTCACGGATTTCGCGACGGGCAGCCTTTTGAGTCTTCACCCGCCCAAGATCTTCCAGATCGACGGCAATCTCGGCGGCACCGCCGCGCTCATCGAGATGGTGCTCCAATCGTACAAAGGGATCATCCGCGTTCTTCCCGCGGTCCCCGCTGACTGGCGCGGACGCTTCAGCGGTTTGCGCGCCGCCGGCGGCTTCGTCATCGATGTCGAGTGGGGGGAGGGCCAGATGAATTCAGCCCAGGTCCGCTCCACGCTGGGCGGCCCATGCCGCATCGCCTGCCCGAACCCCGCCGGGGCTGCGTTGCGCAAAGACGGGAAGCCAATCAAGTCTCAACGCACCGGCGATCTGCTGGAGTTTGAAACAGCCCCCGGAGAGGCCTACCAACTCAGCTGGTAATGGTTTCGAAAGCGCTTCTCGCCAGACCAGCACAAGAAATCTCACCCCATTTGCCGATGAAGACCGAGAGAGGTTTTCGCGCATGTTCCTCAGGCTTTTCCAGGCGAGTATCGATCCCGGATCCGCTGTCGCGGCGGCCGGCATGGCCCTGGGCGCCACCCTATGGCTTGCGGGCGCGCGCTTCAGTCGATCGGCGATCACGCTGCTCGCGGTGGCCCTGGGGACCGAAGCCGGCCTGCACCTTCCCGCCTGGCTCGGCTGGTCGATCGACGGAATGGGAACGGCGATTGGCGGCGCAGTGCTTCTCGGCCTCAGTGGATATCTCCTGCACCGCGGGTGGATCGCGGCCGCTCTGGGGCTCGTGCTTGCCGCCTGGGCCTGGCTGCTGACATCCATCGTCTGCGGCCACGGGCTGCAATGGCCGGGTGCCCAAAACGTCAATTCGCTCACATTGCGAAATCTGACGTCGATCCTGGCTGTGTTGACTACCGCATTGCACATCGCATGCGCGAGCGGAATCGTCCTTGGAATTCTCCTGACGATCTTCTGGCCGCGTTTCAGTCAGATCCTCGCGCATAGCCTGCTGGGCGTCTCGCTCCTGCTGATTGCCGGGTTGTGGATGCTTCAGCAGCGCGGGTCGGGTTGGACTGGCGCGTTACCAGCGCGGGCCTCGACGCAGTTGCTTGTTCTGATTGGCCTCGCGGCGCTGGGCGTGCTCGTGCAGTGGTGCCTCATGCCGAAAGCCGGGGCGGTGTTTGGAACGAACTCGCCGGCGTCACGCACCTCGAACTACTCACCCGCGGGCATGCATTTTTGCCGCGCCGGTGCAGACTAGGAGAACCGTGCACGGACCCATCAACCAAACCGCTCCGCAGACCGTCAGTTGGCTGCACGTGCCGAATCACTGGCCGGTTCAAGCGGACCTGATCTCATGGTGCCAGAGCATGGGCCCTGGACTCGCGACGCTGTTGATCATCCTTGGCGTGGTCTACCTGCTGTTCGGCTTCTACATGTTCAAGGCGCTGGTGGTGCTGAATGCAACCCTTATGGGCGCGTGTATCGGGATTGCGCTGGGCGAGCGAACCGGCGCGGCTGTGCCCGGCGGGATCCTCGGCGGCTTCATCGCCGCGGCGCTGGCGCTGCCTTTCATGAAGTGGGCGGTTGCCATCATGGGCGGGCTCTTTGGCGCGGCGCTCGGGGGCGCCATCTGGCGCACCTTCAACCTCGACCCACAATTCGTCTGGGCCGGGGCGATGCTCGGGCTCATTTCGTGCGGTCTGCTTTGCTTCATTGTCTTCCGCGGATCCGTCATGACCTACATGAGCCTGCAGGGGTCGGTGATGCTCGTGATCGGAATTCTCGGCTTGATCTATAAATACGACAACCTTGCCCCGAAGCTGACCACCTGGATGCAGATCAAGCCCTTCCTCCTTCCGATGGCCATATTTGTTCCAGCGGTGCTGGGAATCATGTACCAGCAGACGTGGGGCGCTGCGCCCGCGCCCAAAAAGTAAGTCGGGCTGCCAATATTTCAGTCTCACCGCAAAAGCCGCAGTAACTGACAGCCCACGGCTGTGCTCCCTGCGTTGCGCCCTCGCATCCCTCCATAAATCCCTTCCATCCAGCCTCTTGCGAACACGGTCTCACCGTCCTGCGGGCCGGCTTTGGTCCTGATTTTGCGTTAGCAACCTCGAGCGGCCACGGTGCGCCCGGGCCGTCCTTGGAGGTAGCGCATGAGATTCGACAAGTTCACCATCAAAGCCCAGGAGGCCGTCGTTCGCGCTCAGGAGATGGCTCAACAGAAGAACAGCGCGGAGATCCTTCCGCTGCATCTGCTGGGGGCGTTGCTCGCGGAGACCGATGGCGTCGTCCAGCCGCTGCTGCAGAAGCTTGGCGCGAGCGTCGCGCGGATTCAGGAAACCGTCAATACCGAGTTGGATCGGCTCCCCAGTGCGACCGGCACCCAGACGGGAATGGCCCGCAGCGCGCAGGAGGTGTGCACGCAGGCGCAGAAGGAGGCGGATCGTCTGAAGGACGAGTATGTCTCGACCGAGCACCTGTTGCTGGCGCTGGCCGAGGTTCGCAGTGAGGCGAGAGAAATCCTCGCCGCAAACTCGGTTGACCACAAAGCTCTGCTCAATGCGTTGAAGGACATTCGCGGCGGGCAGCGCGTCACCGATCAGAATCCCGAAGACAAGTACCAGGCGCTACAGCGCTACGGGCGCGATCTGGTTGAGATGGCTCGCCAGGGAAAGATCGATCCGGTCATCGGGCGCGACGAAGAGATCCGCCGCACCATGCAGGTGCTCTCGCGCCGAACGAAGAACAACCCGGTGCTGATCGGCGAGCCGGGTGTTGGCAAAACCGCGATCGTCGAAGGGCTGGCCATCCGCATGCTCAACGGCGACGTCCCGGCTGTGCTGAAGGACAAGCGGATCATTGCGCTGGATATGGGTGCGTTGATCGCCGGCGCGAAGTTTCGGGGGGAATTTGAAGACCGCCTCAAGGCCGTCATCAAGGAAGTGACCGGGAGCGACGGCAAGATCATCCTCTTCATCGATGAGTTGCATACCGTGGTCGGCGCGGGGAAGGCCGAAGGATCGATGGACGCGGGCAACCTGCTGAAGCCCGCGCTCGCTCGCGGAGAGCTTCGCACCATCGGCGCGACCACGCTGGACGAGTATCGCAAACACGTCGAGAAGGACGCGGCGCTGGAACGCCGCTTCCAGCCCATCAAGGTTGGGGAGCCGAGCGTCGAGGATACGATCGCGATCCTCCGCGGGCTCAAGCAGCGCTATGAGACTCACCACGGCGTGCGCATCACCGACAGCGCCATTGTGGCGGCCGCCGTGCTGAGCGACCGGTACATCCAGGACCGCTTTCTCCCGGACAAAGCCATCGACCTGGTCGACGAAGCCGCCTCCCGGCTGCGGATCGAGAACGATTCGATGCCCGCCGAGCTCGACGAGATCCGGCGGCGAATCATGCAGCTGCAGATCGAGATCGAGGCGCTGCGTCGCGAGAAAGACCCCGCCTCCAGGCAGCAGATGCAGAAGGCCGAAAAGGAACTGTCCGAGCTGCAGGAAAGGAACACGCAGCTCACCGCTCGCTGGGAGAACGAAAAAGGCGCGATGGACGCCATCAAGTCGCTGCAGGAAAAGCTGGACGCAAAGCAACTTGAACTGGAGGCCGCCCAGCGCCAGGGGAACTGGGAAGTCGCCGCCCGGATCCAATATGGCGAGATGCGCGAGCTGAAACGGCAGATCGAGGAAGCCGAGAAACGCGTTCACGAATTGACCCAGAGCGGCAATGCCCTGGTGAAGGACGAAGTCTCCGCCGATGAAATTGCCGAAGTGGTTTCGCGCTGGACCGGGGTTCCCGTGAGCCGCATGCTCGAAGGGGAGCGCGAAAAACTGCTCAAGATGGAAGAACGGCTGGCTAAGCGCGTGATCGGGCAGAGTGACGCGGTGCGCGCGGTCTCCGATGCGGTCCGGCGCAATCGGGCCGGCCTGGGCGATCCGAACCGGCCGATCGGCTCGTTCCTCTTCCTCGGTCCGACGGGCGTCGGGAAAACGGAGTTGTGCAAGGCGTTGGCGGAGTTCCTGTTCGATGATGAGAACGCGATGGTGCGCATCGACATGAGCGAGTTCATGGAGCAACACTCCGTCGCCCGGCTCATCGGCGCGCCTCCCGGTTATGTGGGCTACGAGGAGGGCGGACGCCTGACCGAGGCGGTGCGGCGCCGCCCCTATTCAGTGATTCTGTTCGACGAAGTGGAGAAGGCACACCGCGATGTGTTCAACGTGCTGCTCCAGGTGCTCGACGATGGGCGCCTCACCGACGGCCAGGGCCGCACCGTGAACTTCAAGAACACGGTCATCGTGATGACCAGCAACATCGGCTCGCAGGAGATCCAGAAGCTGGCGTCGGAAGAGGCGCCCGAGTGGGAAGTCGAGGCGAAGGTGAAGTCGCTGCTGAAGGACTACTTCCGCCCGGAATTCCTCAACCGCATCGACGAAGTGATCCTGTTCCACACCCTCAGCAAGGAGCAGATCACCCGGATCGTCGACGTGCAGCTCGAGCACCTGCGCAAGCGACTGGCGGACCGCAACCTCAAGCTCGTCATCAGCGACAAGGCGAAAAAGAAGCTGGCCGAGGAAGGATACGATCCCAGTTTCGGCGCCAGGCCGCTGAAGCGCGTCATTCAGCACCGCATTGAGAACCCGCTGGCAACCCGCCTGCTGGCGGGCGATTTCCCTGAGGGCGATACCATCAGGATTGATGTGGACGGTAAAGGAGAGTTGACCTTTGACCACGATCACGCAACGGTCAAGGGCGAATTGGTCGAAGAAGCAGCGGCCCGTTAGCAGCGGGCAGCTTTTCAGAATGATCGCGCCCGCGCTGCATCAGGCGGGCGTTTTCTGTTGCGCGCCTTGCTGGGGAGCGCGAGGGATCTCATTCCGAGGCCTGAAAATTCGGCTCGATCGTTGTCTCGCCCTCCGCGGTCTTCACCTTCCCCAACACCTTGGAGCAGGCTTCCACATAAAGCCGGCCGCCTTCGTTCACCACGTCTTTCCCGACGATGCCGCTGTGGATCACTTTCGCGCCGTCCTTGACGATGAGATTCCCGGTGATGTTGCCGTAAACATGCACACGACCGCCGTGAAGCACGGTGAGGTCGCCGTAAATGGCGCCGCGCACGTAGAACTTGGCGCCCTGGGTGGCCGTCACATGTCCGGAGATCGAGCCCCAGAGGTTGAAAGGCTCGCTGATCACCATGTCCCCTTGAAGGGTGCCGCGTTCTTCGCGCATACGCTCGATCGCTCCGCTCGCTCAAACAGAAGGCGTCGTCAGCTCGACCTGCGCATCGGACTCTCCGAGGGCAAATCTCAATCCCCGGCTGCTCTTTGACTGCACACTCAGCAGGATCAGCAGCGCGAGGATCGGAAAACCGACGAAGCGCGACCACTTGAGGATGGCGTTGGGCAGGGGAGTGTTGTCAAAACGGCCGTCCTGCTGCAATTCCACCCAGGTGTAGAGCACGCCGGGAATTTTGAAAGCCGGTTGCGCGGCCATCTGCTGCTCGGAGGCAAGCGTCGCCGCGATCGACTCGGAGGTCGTGGGGGCGCGCATCGTCTCCGGAATCCGGTCATTGGAGATGAGAAACGCCTGCCAGGGAAACAGCAGCACAGCCAGCACGATGCACCAGATAAATGAGGAAGTCAGGTGCGCCGCGCCGATGAGCCTTGCGACCATCATCACCAGGATGATCAACAGCAGCACGACCGCCAGCACGATCGTCAGCGCGATGCCGAGGAAGTCGATCAATCCGGTGAGGTAGCGCACGGCGTCGATGCCCAGCCGCTCGCCCTTTGACACGTCCTGCGATGCCAGCGTCGTCGTAGCGGAGAATGAACTATCGGCGTGGTGCTTATTGAGCGGATAGCGCCAGACGAAGAACACCGCGATCTGGACCAGGAGCATCAGAAGGATGAGCAGAAACAGCACGTTTTTGGCGCGGCGGGCGGTCAGCATCGCGTCGGCGTAGTCGGCGTTCACTGCAAGCGCGTTGGGGTTCAGGGCACGTGTCATCTCAGCGGAGCTCCTTCCAGCAATAGAGGTTGTGGTAACTGAAAACAGAATTGTTGGCAAATTGCCATGGAGTTGCCGCGTGAGCTGCGCGGGCCTGTTCAACGACTGTCGTGAGTGCGACGGGGCTGGCTGGACCAGCCCGGCCGGTTAGCTACAGTGCCGAAATGCTCCAGCCATCCCTGTGCCGCGCGCGACAGAAACGCCTGCTCGAGGCGACGAGCGACCGGGCACTCGACGCGCTTGTCCTCAGCCTGCCGCACCACGTTTACTACCTGACCGGACACCTGCCGTTGTGGTACCACCAGGCCGCGGTCGTGCTCCGGTGCGGGGGACAATGCTGGATGTTGACGGCGGATGCGCCCAATCCTGCCGCCGCCGCGGACGAGACCGAGGCGTACGAGGCAAATTTCTACGGCACCCTGCGCCAGGAGCAGCCGGCAGTCGCGGCGGAAAAGGTGCTCGAAGCGTTGAAGTCCGCGCGGGTGAAACGCATTGGCGTCGATGCCTCGCCGATTGCCTCTCAGCTGGCGATCGCCTTCAACAATCACACCGAATCGGTCGATGCGGCGTTGTGGCAGGTTCGGCGCCAGAAAGATCCAGACGAGCTCATTCTGATGAAGACTGCCGTTGCATGCACCGCGGCGATGTATGCGCGGGCAAAGCATATCATCGAGCCCGGCATTCCCGAATTGCACGTCTTCGAGCAATTGCAGGCCGCGGCGGTGGAAGAAGCGGGGCAGCCGCTGAACGCGCTGCTCGGCAATGATTTCGCCTGCGGCGTTCCGGGAGGCCCGCCGCGAAAGGACCATGTCGCACGGGATGGCCAACTCTACATCCTGGATCTCGGTCCCTGTTTCCGCGGGTACTTCGCCGACAACTGCCGCACGTTTGCGGTAAACCGAAAGCCAACCGACGCGCAGCATCAGGCGTGGGAAGCGGTGGTGGGCGCGCTGGGGATCGTCGAGCGCATAGCGCGCCCCGGAGTGCGCTGCCGCGACCTTTTCGCCGCGGCAGACGAGCACCTGAAGGTGAATGCGAGCGATGGCATGGTTCACCACCTCGGTCATGGCGTCGGCCTGCAGCCCCACGAATTCCCCCACCTGAATCCAAAATGGGACGACGTCCTGCTGGAGGGCGAAGTGTTCACCGCCGAGCCCGGGCTCTACGCACAAGCACTGGCGGGCGGGTTGCGGCTCGAGCAGCAGTACGTGGTCACTGCAACGGGCGTGTCGCGGCTAACAGATTTTCCGCTGGAGCTCTTGTAACCGGGAGGGAACGTGTCAACCGCCGATGATACGCCCGCGATGCCAGCGCCCCATGAACCGCTTCCTTACGCGACTGAGGCCCGTCCTGCGCCCAGGCTCGGCGCGCTGATCACGATCTTTTTCTGTGCGCTGGCGCTCGTGGTGCTGGGCGGGTGTTTCCTCATTGGCGTCTTGATGCTGGTCACGCAGGATACCGGCGGAGGGCGATCGACGCGATTGGCCCTCATGGTTGCGCTATACCTGATGGCCTTCGCCTGCTTCGGCGGGGCGATTTTCTTCTTTGTTTTAGGCGTACGCTGGGCGCTGCGCATCCTGCACACGTAGACCCCACCTTGCATATGATTCACGCATGACCCAACCCAGCGGCTCCAGAGAAGAAGCGGAAGCCGCGGACCCGCGATGGTTCCGCCAGCCGACTCGGCGCGAGCACTGGATCGCCGCGGCGCTGTTCGTGGGGTTCGGCGTATTCTTTGCGCTGCTTTTCCACGTTGAGACCGGGTGGCCATTCCGCTGGGTGATTCTGCTGCTGGGCTTTGTGTCTGTCGTCCATGGCTTGCGTCAAGCGTTGTCGGCGCTTCGGCAACAGAAGGGCGGCTCGGATGCGCGGTGAGCTGAGCACGGTCTGCCGACAACCCGGCTGCGGCGCGCTATTACTCCAGAATGCGCGCCAGTGTCCGAAATGCGGATCAGTCGTCTCGACAGATCTGAGCGACTCCATCACGATCGCTCGCGGCGCTGCGAACGGGGCCACGCCCGGCAACGGCCTTCCGCCTCGCGAACTGGAGATCGACACCGGCGAGCGGCGGCGCTGGGCCGGATGGGTCACCTACCTCTTCTTCTTTTTGCTCGTAGCGACGGCCCTCGTGGCGCTGTTCGTTCGTTTCACCGGCTCGGTGCGGCTCGCCTTGATCCTGGTGAGCTTCATGATCGCGTATATGCTCATCATGGGCTGGCTTGCCGCCCGCGACCCGGAGCGGCGCGAGTGACGTCATCCTTCAACCCGAAATGTTTCACACGCAGTTCACTCCGCTAGAATCCACCGCAATGTCTGTTTCCTGGGACACCTTCGAGCGATACCGGCAGAAGGGGCTGGACGCCCGTCGCGCAGGGCAGTGGGACTCGGCGCGCATATACCTGCTCGAAGCAGCCCGCGCGATGATCGAGTTGAGCAAGACCGCGCAGGGGGAGGAACTGCGCGAGGGACGCAAGCAGATGGCCCAGCGGCTTCTGGAACTGGCGAAGGATTGCGACTCAGCGCAGAAGGAAAACCGCAAGGCGCATGCTGCCCCGCGCAGGGCGGCGCCGCGCGAGACATCTACGGAAGCAGAGGGAACTGCCTCGGCCGACCAATGGATCGTGCGCGAGAAACCTTCGCTGCGGTTCGATGATGTGGCCGGCCTCGATGACGTGAAGGAAGACATCCGCCTGAAGATGATCTATCCCTTCCAGCACCCCGAGTTGGCGCAGAAGTTTGGCATCCGGCCCGGCGGGGGCGTGCTGATGTACGGCCCGCCGGGCACCGGCAAGACGATGCTTGCCAAGGCGACGGCGGGGGAGATCGAGGCGACGTTCTTCCGCATCTCGCCGGCCGACGTGCTCAGCAAGTGGGTCGGCGAGGCGGAACAAAACATCAAGAAGCTATTCGACGCCGCGACGGCGGAAGATCGCAGCATCATCTTCATCGATGAGATCGAGGCCCTCGTTCCCGCGCGTCGGGATGAAGGGTCGAGCGTCATGCAGCGTGTCGTCCCGCAGATCCTTCAAGGCATCGAGGGTTTCGACAAGGGCGCCGGCAGTCCCGTGCTGTTGATGGGCGCGACCAACGTGCCCTGGCAACTTGACCCGGCCATCCTGCGGCCCGGACGTTTCGATGAGAAGGTTTTCATCCCGCTTCCAGACCTGGCGGCCCGGCGGAAGATGCTCGAGATGTACCTGGCCCACCGCCCGCTCGCATCAGATGTGAATGTCGATGCTCTTGCCCACCAACTGGAAGGCTTCAGCGGCGCCGACATCCGCTACCTGTGCGACCGCGCCGCCACCGTTCCGTTCCTCCAAAGCGTGGCATCGGGCGAGGAAGGCGAGATCACGAGCGCCATTCTCGCGGACGTTGTCGCGGACACGCCGCCGTCCGTCACCCGCGAGATGCTCCGGCGGTTTGACGAATGGTCCCGGGCCGCCGCCAGCGCGTAGTGACGGCACCGAATTCAGGACCTGCAGGCAGCCGTTGTCGCGGCTCGCCCGGTCGACCCCGATCATGCAACTGGCCATGGCAACAAGCTGTCTCACTCGCGCCGTTCACTGCCCTTCATTGTAGAAAACGTGTAGTCCATCCTTGCCCGGCGCGACGATGTCGAGCCGGCCGGTGCCCCTCAGATCCGCCAGGTAGAAGTGGATTCCGCAGCCGGCGCCGACGCCCGGCTGACCGTACGAAATCAACTGCTTGGCGAACGATTCGCCGGTCCACTTGAAGTAGTAGATACCCAGGTCGTCGAACTCGCCGGGGTCGTGCCCGCAGTGGGCGCGGAAGCGTTTTCCGGTGATGAGCTCCGGCTTGCCGTCGCCGTCGATGTCGGCCCAGTGCAGGTCGTGATACTGGCTGTTGAACGGATCGATGGGATGCTTCTGCCACGAGCGCTTGCCCGATGTGTCTTTCCGCTGCTCCCACCAGGAGAGGCCGTAGCTGTGCGAGTTGCCGACGATCAGGTCGTTGTGGCCGTCGCCGTTCACGTCGACGACGAGAATGGGAATGCTCGCATCGCCGCCAAGATCGAAGTCGGGGTGGAAAGTCCACTTGCCCTTCAGCGGTTCGTCGGGCGGCTGAAGCCAGCCATTATTGAGGATGAAGTCTCCGCGTCCGTCGCCGTCGACGTCGCCGAAACCGAGCCCGTGACCGCTCGGCTGGTCGTGGACGAGGTGCCGCGAAAACTTTCCCGTGCCCTTGCCGGAGACATCTCGAATCAGCTTGAAGAAGCACAGGGGATGGCCTGGTGTATTGGGAACGAGCTCGAGCTGTTTGTCGCCATCAACATCCCACGCGCGCGTGGTTTCGACGTTGCCGACCTCGGCAATGACATGCTCGGGCCAATCGCCCCCTTTCTCGCCCGGGTTCTGCCGCCAGCGGAGGGTGTTTCCCCACCAGCCGCCGGTGACGAAATCGAGCCGGCCATCGCCATCGATGTCCATCGGGATTGTTGAGAAGTCATCGTAGTATTCCCCCACTCGCTGCACGTTGCCGATGCGGACGCGCTCGCGGAAGGTGGGGCCGACATACCAGAACTCGCCGGAGACGATGTCGAGAATTCCGTCGCCGTTCACGTCAAACACCGCGGCGGATTCGAACGGCTCGGAAGAGATCTGAACTTTCGTGAATTTCAATGGCATGAATGTAATCCGCGGTGGTTACTTTGCCGCTTCGGCCTTGCGCATCTCGATGTACGTGCGCGCGACTCGAAGATCTTTCAGTGCGTCTTCCGCTTCGCAGAGGCAGGTCTGCTCACCGCGCAGCGCCGCGACGAAATTCGCGGCCTGCTGTCGCATCGCGTGAACGTTCGGCAGCGAAGGAATCAAAGTGTGCGCGGGCGCGTTCTCGCCCGGAACCTTATAGACGGTGACGCGGCCGGGGCGGGTGATCGCAAGCGGCGGCGGCAACTCGATCTTGATCCATCCTTTCGCGAAGCAGACCATCGCCTGCTCCTGCCAGTCGACGCTGGTCTCGTACGGCGCCATCTCGATCGTGGCGCAGACGCCGCTGTCGGAGTGGACCACCATCGCGGCGCCGGTCGGGTCTGCGTATGAAACCTTGTAATCTTCTGTGAGCAAGTGGCGCAGCAGGTTGACCTGGTGAATGTAATAGTTGACGAAGCCGTCGAGTTCCTTGGCGGTCTCGGCGTCGACACCGGGTGGAGGGGGATCCGGCGTGTGCGGCGGATACGGATCATCGCTGCCCAGCACGTGTGAGAGGCCGTTGGCGATCCAGTCGCCCGGCGGCATGGTGATCCGCACATAGCGCAGGGCGCCGACTTCGCCGGTCCGTTTCCATTCGTCGATCTGCCGCCTGGCATACACCGTGGCTGGGTCGCTGCGCTTGTGGTACCCGACGTAGAGCCGGTTCTTCGTGCGGCGCAGCGCCTCGAGGATCTTTTCGCCGCCCTGGATGGTCTGCGCCAGCGGCTTCTCGGTGATGACCGGCACCCCCTTCTCGAGTACCTCGGGAACGAGCGCGGCATGGTTCCAGTACATCTGGATGCATACGATCCCGTCGAGATCCTCCGCTGCGAGCATCTCCCGGTAGTTCCTGTAGACGCGCGGGATCCCGTAACGCGTCGCAACCTTTTGACCGAGTTTCTCGCGCACCTCGGCGATCGCCACGACCTCGCAATCGGGAAGGACGACGTAGTTAAAGAGGTGGGCCGCCTGCCCCATGCCCCCGACGCCCACAAAGCCGAGTCTAATCTTGCTCAATGTATAGCTCCCGCCTCGCCAGTCTATCACCTTTCCCGCGCCTTTCGGCGCCAGACCGGACGATCGCCGCGGATGCTCCGGCGCGGATGAGCAGGCGGCTCGAGTGCGTGTGATCGTGCGCGCGGCGCGCGTATAATCCGTGACCCATGCCGGACCTCCGCGAGCACCTGGTTAACCTGTTCGGACTCGACGATTTCCGCCCGGCGCAGCGCGAGGTGATCGAAGACGTGATGCGCGGGCAGGACGTGTTGTGCGTCATGCCGACCGGCGCGGGAAAGAGCCTGTGCTATCAGCTTCCGGCCGCCGCGGATGGCGGACTCACGATCGTGGTCTCGCCGCTGATCTCGCTGATGGAAGATCAGGTGCAGCAGATGCGCGACGAGGGGATCGCCGCGTCCCTGCTGAACAGTTCGCTGAGCCCCGCGTTGCGAAGGCAGGTCATCGCGGAGCTGAATGACGGGTTTGAGGGGCTGCTTTACGTCGCACCCGAGCGTTTCTCGACGGCCGACTTCCTGGAGGTGCTGCAGAAGCTGAAACCCAAGCTTTTCGCGGTGGATGAAGCGCACTGCGTGAGCCAGTGGGGCCACGACTTCCGCCCGGAATACGCACGGCTTGGAGAGGTGCGGCGCTCACTTGGAAATCCGCCATGCATCGCCCTGACCGCGACCGCAACGGAGGACGTTCGGGCCGACATCATCCGGCAGCTCGACCTCAAGGAGCCCACAGTCGTCGTCACGGGTTTTGATCGGACGAACCTGCTGTACGAATCGCGCCGGGTGGCGAAGGCCCAGGAGAAGGAGGTTGAGCTGCTGAACCTGCTGCGTCAGGAGCCGGGCAGCACAATTGTCTATTGCGCGACCCGCAAAGCGGTGGATGAGGTGAGCTCGGTTTTGTCAGGAAATCTGCGGGACCGCCCGGTCTTCGCTTATCACGCGGGAATGGATACCGCCGATCGCACCGCCAACCAGGAGCGGTTCATGCAGACCCCGCGCGGGGTCGCGGTAGCAACCAACGCCTTCGGCATGGGTATCAACAAGCCCGACATCCGGCTGGTGGTTCATTACAACCTGCCCGGAACGCTCGAAGCCTATTACCAGGAAGCCGGACGGGCGGGGCGCGACGGCAGCCCGTCGCGGTGCGTGCTGCTTTTCAGCTACCAGGACCGGTACACGCAGGAATTCTTCATCGAGAAGATCGGCGAAGAGAACCCAAACGCCGACCCCGCCGCGATCGAGAAGCTCAAGCAGCATGCGCGCGACAAGCTCGAGCTGCTGATCAAGTTTGCCCAGACGCACCGCTGCCGCCGGCAGATGATCCTGGACTATTTCGGCGACACGTCGACCATTCACGACTGCCAATGCGATATATGTCGAAAGGGCCAGGAGGTACTGACCGCCGACGCGGGCGGTGCGCCGGTTATCGACGACGAAGTGATCACTTTGGTGCGGCAGATGCTGTCGGCCATCGCCCGGCTGCGCGGCAAATTCGGCGTCGGCGTTGTTGCTGAGGTGTTGGCAGGCGCGGACAACGAGAAATCGCAGCGATGGGGGCTCGACCAGTTGTCCGTTTTCGCTCTCCTCCGGGCTCATTCGGTGAAGCGGATCATCGCGATGCTGCACCGCCTGATGGAAACGGGGCTCGCGCGGCAGCGTGATCCGGACGGCGTGAAATTCAGGCCTGTCGTCGAGCTGACGGCATCGGGGGTGAGCGTGATGAAAGGCGAACAGCTGCCGCCCGCGAGTCTTTCTGATCTGGTGCCGCGCCGCGAGAGCGGGCGATCTCTTCGGTCCCTGGCGCTGGGCCGCGAGTCACGACGAGCCGCCTCGGGCAGGGGGGAGGGAACCGGTGAAGATGAACTTTCGCCGGAGGCGGCGCGGCGGTTCGATCGGCTGCGCGAGGCGCGCACGCAGATCGCCCGCGCGAAGCAGTTGCCGGCGTACTGCATCTGCCACGACCGCACCTTAAAGCTCATCGCACACTTCGCCCCGGGGGATAGCGAGTCGCTCGAGCAGGTGAAAGGGATGGGGCCGTACAAGGTGAAAATGTATGGTGACGTGTTGCTCAATGCGCTGAAGGGGGAGTAAGAGCGGCGTCCAACATGCCTTCGTCGCGGGAATTCTCTGCGGGCCTGGGGGGATTGCGCAGCATCCACGCGAGGCCGCCGAGCATCAGAAGGGCAGACCACACGTTGCTTCCGAGGGCGCGGGCGAGCTTGAACTGGGGCGCGTTGAAGAAGAGTGTCAGCAGCAAGAGGCCGAACCAGATCCACAATCCGCGCCGCTCGCGCGGCTGGGCAATCAGCAGGCGATGGAGGACTATCGTCAAGGGAAACCACAGCCAGACGAAGTAATATCCGTACAGCAGCGGGGAAAAAATCAGCATCAGCACCAGCAACATGGCCTGCTCGATCGCCTCGGTCTGCGGCGTGCTTCGGGCGCGGGGGGGCATCACCAGCACGTATCCAAGGCAGAGCATCAGCGACGTGAGGACGAAGATTGCATTGACGTAGTGGAAGTTGAGGTTGGCGATGTTTATGCGCTGGGGGCCCCTGGACTTTTCTGAAACGGACGGCTCGTCTTGCGTTGAGTCGTCGTCCTGGTTGTGCTTGCCCTTCGGGAATGGGTCGACCGGACGAAGCAGCCGATTGGTGAGTGCGAGGAGCGATCCGTTGCTCCACGCGTAGGCGCGTCCGGAGCGCTGGCCTAATTCCTCCTTGTCGTAGTGGAAGAGCATTCCGTTGGCCCAGTTGCGGAGTTCGGCAAGATTGCGCCCGAAGCCGCGGAACGGCGACGGCAGAATCACCAGGAAGAACAGCAGAAAGGCAAGCATCGAGGCGGTCGCCTTCCACCGCCGCCGGTAGATCAGATACACAATCCCCATGAGCGGGAAGGCCTTGATGGCCGTCGCCAGCGCGATCATCGCACCCGCCGGCGCCTCGCGCCGCTGCCGCAGGCTGACGAACGCCAGCATCATGCAGAAGAGGAGAAAGAGATTGGGCTGACCGATGAGAAAGTTGTCGTTGATCCACGGCGCGACGACGAGCGCCGGAATCGCGTAGAGCATCGGGTGCTGCCGCAGTGCCTTGCCCGTCGCCAGATAGACCGACATCAGCGAGATCGCGATGCACGCGGCGGAATTCACCAGGCACAAGCCGGCGACCATCATGATCCTGCCCATCGCGGCCAGAGGCGCCAGCACGACGGCCGCGAACGGCGGATAGATGAAGGGGAACTGCTCACCCCCCGGAGGATAAATGTCTTCCCCACGGAGGACCGTCAGACCGGCCGCGTACCAAACGCGGTAGTCCTTGTTTTTCGCGCCCTTCTGCTCGCGCCCCGAAGCGAGCAGGGTGGAGAGCCGATCGTCAGGGATGGAATGGATTCCCTCGCGCTGTTTGCTCTTGCGGCGGAATTCGTTGGCGATGGGAGTGAGGCAGCAGCCAATCAAGACGATGCACGCGAAGACGATCAGGACCGAGTAGGGGCTTAGAAATCCGCGGCTGCGAATCGCTGGCATCGCGGGAAACTATCCATAAGGAGGCGGCGCGTCCACAGACGATTAACCGCCGATCTCAACTTCCGAACGTCGCCGTTACTTTGAATCCATCGTCCGTGTTGAGGTGGACGTCGCGCAGCCGAACGTCGCCCCTGGGGAAGGCGACGAGCTGCTTGCTCTGGCCGTTGTACTTCTTCAATGCCGGCTGAATGAGGCCGCTGATCAGCGGGCCGAGGATCTCATCTCCCCAGCAGGAGAGGTTTGAAAGCCGCGCGTTGAGCTTGTCGTCGATGTTGACGTCGGCGCGGAAATGAAGGCCCGCGGGGATAAAGCCCACGCGAGTTGAGAGCTTCAGATCGGCGGCGATCGACCGCTCATCCCTTGCAGTGAGCTTCAGCTTTGTCTTGTCGACTGAAAGCCCGAATTTGCCGGCCTGCTCCTGCGCGGATGAAAGCAGGAGCTGCTCGATGTCGGGGTGTGCCATCTCGAACCGCAGATGCCCATTCTTCGCGTCGGTGAGCATCACCACGGGCGTTCCCTCTTTGTCCTTGCCGAAATTGAAGCGGACATCGGATGCCGAAACGCCGACGCTCATCTTTGCTCCGCCGGAGACGAGCGGGTCGCCGACCAGCTCGAAGAAGCCGACGGTCACGCCTTTGTTCGAGATTTTTTTGTCGGTGGGCTTGAGCGGCCTGGTCTTGTCGAGGATTGAAGCATCGCTCAGGTCGATGCGAAGCGAGTCGATGCTCGGGTAGTTGCCGCGCACCTGCACCATCTGGTCGCCGTGTCCCGGCAGGACGACGGATCGGCGCCATCCTTCCATGAGGGCCGACGTGAACTCAGCGGCGGTATTCGGTAATTCGTCGGCGCCGAAGCGGAACACGCAGATCCCCCGCGCGTTGTACCAGGCGGCGTCGGTGCGTTGCGGCTTCTTGAACCTGGCGGCGCCGTTCAAGCCGATCAGCAACCCTGCCCAGAGGAACGCCACCAGGAGTGTTCGCGTAAATCGGCGGAGCTGCGCGCGCGATGGCATACGCGGCAGAGCCGATGCAGAACCGCGACAGAGCACACGGCTTCTCATGGGTCCTTTACCTCCCAGCGATACAGCGCAAGCGCGTCACCCCAATCATTAAGTCACCCGAGCGAGGCAAAAGTTTGCATAGTCGCGATCGTGAGCGTGCCAGAGGAGTCGCCGGCACGAAAACGGCTCCTATAATGCCCGCCCCATGCCAAACGGCAAAGCGCACAATCGCAGCGGGCTCACTTTGTTTTTGTGCACGGTGCTGCACGCCTTCACCCACGCGTACAGCACGATGCTCGTGCCGCTGTATTTTCTCATGGTGGCCGACCTGCACCTGAATGGCGCGAAGGCGGCATCGCTGATCGTGACAATCTACGGAATTGTGTATGCCCTCGGCAGCTATGCGGCAGGCGTGGTCGCCGATCGGGCTGACCGAAAGATGATGCTGGGGCTTGGCCTGATTCTCAACGCGGTTGCCATCCTGCTGATGGGCCTCACCCGGCGCTACGAGGCGCTCCTGCTGCTGGCGGTGTTGGGAGGATTAGCCGGAACCATCTTCCACCCCGCGGCGATGGCGTTGGTGCCGGCGCATTATCCGAAGGCTCCGGGCACGGCGATCGGGATGCTTGGAATCGGCGCCGCGGTGGGTTTTTTCGCGGGACCGCAGTTCGCGGGGTGGCGGGCGCAGACGGCGCGCTGGACGTGGCCCGCGGTTTCGGATTGGCAGAGGCCGTGCGTGGAGTTGGGCGCAATTGGAATTCTGTTCGGACTCACCTTCATGATTTTCGCACGCGAAGCGCGTGGCGCAGCGCCTGATGATGATTCATCAAACGCCTTCGCCCGGCGTCCCGCGGCGCCGATGGGACGGCCACTTTGGCGGAGGGTGCTCGCGGTTTCGCTGGTGCTCGCCGGGCGCGACTTTACCAGCGTGTCCGCAGTGTCGCTGGTCGGGATCTATCTTCAGAAGGCTCACGGGCTGGATGCCGCGCGAACGGGTTTCATTCTCGGCTCGATGATGCTGATCGGGATCCTGGTGAATCCGCTCTCGGTCTGGCTGAGCCCCGGCCATCGCCGTCTCCCAGTGCTTGCGGGGATCATGATCGCGGGAGGCGTGGTTATCGCGTCAATTCCATTCTGGCCGTTGAGCAAAACGCTTCCGGTGCTGTGCGTGTTCCAGGCGTGCCAGCTTGGAAGCTATGCGGTGAGCGACGCGGCGATGCTCGAGCGCGTCTCGCCAACCGTGCGCGGAAGAGTGGCGGGAATGTTTCTGAGCATCGCCGGCACCATCGCGGCTGTGGGGCCCTTCATCATGGGATGGTGGGCTGACGCGCTGGGGCCGCGCGCATCCGAACCACGCGCGTTCGCCGCTCCCTTCGCCTTGCTGGGCGCGCTGCTGTTCATCGCGGCCTTCTCTGCGCCGCTGATCGCACGCCTGGGAAGCCCCGATCGGGATCACGCGATCGAACCACTTGCCGAAATGGCGCCGGCGACAATGGGGCCCATGGTGTAGCAGAAAGAGCGCAACCGGCTATTCAAGAAGCAGCGTGTCGTCGTCTCCCAACCAGCCGTTGATCGTGCTGCGACCTGCCGGAGAAGAGACGTCAAAAGTGAAATGCGAAGGGTTTTTTGGATCGGTAACGCCGAGGTATACCGTGGCAGGCGGAATATCCTTTCCGTCGCGGCTGAAAAAGCCAACCATCATCAGCGCGGTCAGTTCGGTCGGCTTGTCAAAGAGGGAACCTGGACGAAACACCCGCGACTGAAGCGTGATTCCGCCGGGGCGGCGGCCGAGGATGTCCAGCGCGACGAGCCGCTCGGCGCCCCCTGTCGGCGTCCGCAGTGAATGGAGGAACACGGTCCCCGTCGAGCGGAACCCGGGCGGCGAGTAGGCTGTGTAGAAGTTCGTCCAGCACTGCGGAACGAGCGGCGCGGCGAGTTTTGCACGGCCTGTCTCGTCGTAGGCCGCCTCTCCGGGAACAGACTCGTACGTGAGGCACGCATGCTGATACCAGAGCATCCGCAGGTGGTCGATTACTCCCCGGCCGAACAGAACCACGCTGACGATCAGGATTGCCACCACGCCCGCGAGCACGAGACGGTTGCGCATCCGGCGCCGCCGCAAGGGCGATGGCTTAGGCGCGTAATGCAACTCGGGGGATGACACTGACATTCCGGCGTGATGTTACGGGATCGGAGGGTCAAGTCACTGGCTGCCGCGCACTGATTTCGGTAGCCAGTTTTGAAGCGATCTGATCGCGGCTTACGGTGTTCTGTGTTCCGGTCGCGAGGTCCTTGAGAACGATCGCTCCCTTCGACAGCTCATCTTCACCCGTGATCAAACAGAATGCGGCGCCCTCGCGGTCGGCGATTTTGAACTGGGCTTTGACCGACCGGCCGGACGGGTCCATGTCGCACTCGATGCCCGCGGCGCGCAGCCCGCCGAGCAGCTTCCAATTGGCCGCGCGTGCCGCATCGCCGTGGGCGACGAGCCAGACGAGCCTTCGGGGGGGCGCGGGAAGCTGCACGTTCTGACCTTCCAGCGCGATCAGCAGTCGCTCGATCCCGCTGCCGAAACCGACCGCCGGCGTTGGGCGGCCGCCGAGTTGTTCTACCAGGTTGTCATATCGACCGCCGCCGCCCAGGGCATTCTGCGCCCCTAGCCCGCCGGCCGTCACTTCCCACAGCGTTTCGGTGTAGTAATCGAAGCCGCGGACCAGGCTCGGATTAACGCGGAAGGGCACCGGCGCCGTTTGAAGAAGTTCCTGCAGGCGCTCGAAGTGGGCCCGGCTCCGGTCGGACAAGCTCTCCAGGGCCGGCGGCGCGCCCTTGCACGCCTCCTGATCGCGCGGGTCTTTGCTGTCGAGAATGCGGAGGGGATTCGCGCTGAGCCTCCGTTGCGAATCCTCGCCCAACTGCGATTGTTTCGGCGAAAGGAACCCGACGAGCACCTCGCGGTAGCGCGACTTGCTCTCGCGATCGCCCAGGCTGTTCACCTGCAGCTCGAGCTCTTTGATTCCGCAGCGGCGGTAGAAATCCATCTGCAGCAGGATGCACTCGACGTCCTGCGCAGGCTCGGCGATGCCAAACGCCTCAACGCCGAACTGATGATGCTGCCGTACGCGGCCCAGCTGTGGGCGCTCGAATCGGAAGTTGGGGCCGAAGTAGAAGACCTTGAGACGTGAGCCTTCGTCGGCGAGGAGGTTTGCTTCGATCGCAGCGCGAACGACGCCGGCGGTGCCCTCGGGCCGCAGCGTGATCGAGCGACCGCCGCGGTCCTCGAAGGTGTACATCTCCTTGCTGACGATGTCACTGGTCTCACCGACGCCGCGGTGGAATAGCTCCGTATGCTCGAAGATGGGGGTTCGGATTTCGGTGAAGTGGTATAGCGCGGCGACTTCCCGCGCGATCCGTTCGACCGCCTGCCACTTCCAGCTCGTGGCCGGCAGGATGTCCACCGTACCCTTGGGGGCCTGGATCTTTGACATGGCGGCGCGGGTGTCCGTAGAGGAGGTTATCCTGGAGAGAAGGGAGCAGCAGCGGCAGAGTCGCCGCCGCATCGCTCGCCGGGCTCAGGATGAAGGATGCGTCAACTGCCGAGCGCCGCTATGAATTGCCGTGCTACGTCTTGTTCTCGTCATCGGCAGGGACTTCAACTTCTTCAACCTGTGCCGTTTCCAGAATCTTATCGACCGCCTTCTGCTCGCGCATCTGCACGTAGAGGTTGCTCAGGCTGCCATCCTTGGACATCTCCTGTTTCACCTTTTCAGGCCGCCTGCCCCGCTGGGCGGCGATCATGGCGATGCGGCCGTTGAGCTCCGTCTCGTCCACGTCGACTTTTTGGTCGGCCGCGATCTTCTGCAGAACGAAGAAGAGCTTGAGCTCGCGGACCGCCTCGTCCTTGGCGCCGCCCCGCAGCCGCTCGACATTTGATTCGACCTGATCGCGCGGCATGCCGCGCATCATCAGGTCGACCGCCTTGCGGCTGACGACGCGGTCGGCCTGGCGGTCCGACAGCTTGCTCGGCAATTCGAGCTGCGTGTTTTCCACCAGAAACTGGTTCACCTGCTCGCGCATCGCCTGCTTCACATCGTAGTCAATCTTTTCCACCATCTGCTGCCGCAGCGCGTCCCGCAGATGTTTCTCGTTGTCGAAGCCCAGGTCGGCCAAAAACTCCGGTGTCACCTCGGCCAGCTCGAGCTGCTTGATGTCTTTCAGCGCGATCTCGACCTGCACGTCCTTGCCGCGCATCTGTTCGTTCGGGTGAGTCTCAGCCGCTCGGGCGTCAACGGTGCGCGTCTCGCCCGGCTTCATGCCTTCGAGCTTCTGACCCAGGTCGTCGACCTGAATGCCGGCCAGCCTGCCGGGACGCGCGACGATCTGGGCATCGTGCTGGTGCGCGACAACCTGCCCATCCACCTTTACGTGAACGTCGGCAATCAGATAGTCGCGCTCTTGCACGCCGCGGTCTTCCACCGGCAGGAGCACGCCCTGCTGCTCGCGGAGGTTGTTCATCGCCTGGTCGACGTTCTCTTCCTTGACCTCGATCTTCGGCTTGCGGACCTTGATCGAGGAGAGGTCGGGAAGGGTGAACGCCGGCTGGACCTCAACTTCAAACGAATAGGTCAGGGCGCCTTCGTCGGGGAGTTGAATGGAGTTGGGATTGTCGAAGTGCGGTTCGCCGATGACCTGCAGCGAATTCTTCTCGACGGCCTGCTCGTAGCTCTCGCTGATGAGCGAGCGGCGCACTTGCTCCTTCACGTCGTTGCTGAAGCGCTTCTCGATGAGCTTTTGCGGGGCATGACCGGGGCGGAAACCGGGAACCGCCGCCTGTTGACGCAGTTCCTTGAACTGCTCGGCCAGCTTGGTGGCAATCCGATCCTGCGGGATCTCGATCGACACCTTCTTGGTGCCGGGGCCGACCTCCTCCACCTTGATCGGGTACACGAAAGCCTCTTCCTGCTCCTGATCGGCGACCGGGGCAGCTTCATTCTCAGCCATGACCTACCTCAGGTTCTGCCGTGGGCCGGACTTGCGCGAGGGGGCACCGCGCCCGCTCCCGCCGCGAAAGCTTGGCATCGTATCCGCCATGGCAGCAAATGCAAACGCCTCGCGGCGGCTTGCAAAAGCTCCGGAGTCCACGAAAATTGCTGCGTCCATGCCCGAGACAAAACCGCGCCCGATGCCGATCCCGGACCACCTGCGCGACATGCGCATTACCCGCAACCTCCGCGTGCGCATGCGCGACGGGGTGGAACTCGTCACCAACGTTTTCCTGCCGCGAAGCGACGGTCCATTTCCCGTCGTGCTGGTGAGGATGTCGTACAACCGGGCGCAGATCAGCGGGGCCGGGCTGTGTGAGCGCGGCTTCGCGGTGGTCGTGCAGGACACACGGGGGCGTTACGCTTCGGAAGGCAAGTTTTATCCCTTTGTCGACGAGACCAACGACGGGCTGGACACGCTCGACTGGATCGGCGCGCAGTCGTGGTGCAACGGCAAGGTTGGCATGTTCGGCGATTCTTACCTCGCGGGCGTGCAACTGGCGCTGGCGCACACGGATCATCCGCTGCTGGCCGCGTTCAATCCGCGATTCATGTCAGGTGACGTCTGGCGCCAAGCCTACTACTGCGACGGCGTATTCAGTCTCGCGCTGGTGTTCAGCTGGCTGTGCATGGAGTGCGGTTCGAGCGTCAGCGAGGCGAGTCTGCTCCCGCTCTTCGATGTGAAGGGATTGCTCAAGCAACTGCCGATCGTTTCATTGGACGAAAAGAGCGGCTCGCTCTCGCCATATTACCGGGATTACGTGACGCATGGAACGCGCGACGAGTACTGGCAGAGGATGGACTACCGCCAGAACATCGAGCGCTGCAAGGTGCCGATGCTGCTCACCGGTGGGTGGTACGACTATTACCCCAATGAAACCTTCCGTAACTTCGAAGCACTGATGCGCGCGCCGGCGGACGATGCGGTGAAGGCCCAGCACCGCGTGCTGATCGGGCCGTGGACGCATGGCATGAACTGGGGCACGAAGATGGGCGAGCTGGATTTCGGTGAGGGATCGCGCTCCGAACTCGACCATAGCTTTCGCTGGCTTGAAGCGATCCTGAGAGGCGGCGGTGCCGACGCGTACGGGAAGGGCCGAATCCGCATCTTCGTGATGGGCGCCAATCAGTGGCGCGACGAGAACGAGTGGCCTTTGGCGCGCACCCGATGGACGAAGTACTACCTGCACTCGAAGGGCCGGGCGAACACGTTCGAGGGCAATGGCAGGCTCTCGCCTCAGGCGCCGTCCTCCGACGAACCGGCAGACCATTACACGTACGATCCCACCAACCCCGTTGCCACCCTGGGTGGGAATCATTCCGTGGGCGGCTACAACCCCGGTTTGTACGAGATGTGCATGCCGGGTCCGTTCGATCAACGACCGACTGAACAGCGCGAGGACGTACCGGTGTACACATCCGACGTGCTCAGCGAGGACGTCGAACTCACCGGGCCGATCGTGCTGAAGCTTCACGCCAGCACGTCGGCGCTCGACACGGACTTCGCCGCGCGGCTTACGGATGTTTATCCGGATGGACGGTCAATCAACATCACGGAAGGCGTCATTCGGGCCCGCTACTGGCGGCGGGTTTGGGACAAGCCGGAACTGCTTGAGCCCGGAAGGGTGTACGAGCTGACGATCGAGCTTCAGCCGACGAGTAATGTTTTCAAGAAGGGCCATCGAATGCGGCTGCAGATAACCAGCAGCAATTTCCCCCTTTGGGACCGCAATCTCAACACAGGAGGCGACCAGGCATACGAAACGAACATGATCGTGGCCGAGCAGTCGGTGCTGCACGACAAGGCGCACGCGTCGCACCTGGTCCTCCCGGTCGTCCCCGCTTGATGGTACAGTCTCGGATGGTCCCAACCGCGGAGCAGTCATGGCCGACGAGCAGCCTTCATTACATATCGACACCGACTGGAAGAAGCAGGCGCAGGAAGAGAAGAAGCGTCTGGCGGAGCAGGAGCAGCAGAAACCCAGGCAGGAACCGCCGGCGCGGGCGCCGGGGGATGCCGCGGCGCCGGGCGCCGGGCGGGAGCGCGGCCGCGGAGCGCGCGAGCTGCCGCCCGCGAGCTTCGCAACGCTGGTGCAGTCGCTGATGACTCAGGCGTTGTTCTACCTGGGTGACCTTGCCACGCAGGGCATGGAGCCCACGGTGAACCTGGATCTGTCCAAGCATCAGATCGACACGCTCGCGGTGCTGGAGGAGAAGACCGCGGGCAATCTGGGCGAGGAAGAGAAACGCCTGCTCGACACAGCGCTTTACGAGGTCCGGATGCGATACGTAAGCGTCGCGTCGCAATTCACCTAAGGTTTTGCGCCCGATCGGTTCGTACAATTTTTTTTGAACCGCCGGTCTGGTTCTTGCGTTTGACGGAAATCGGTTTAATATCTGGCTGGCTGTAACGGGTATATGGGCAAGCAGAACTGATCACGTCGGAGCTCTCTCCCGGACCTGGCGAAGGAACGCCGGTGAAGGGAACCGCGGCTTGACTGGCCGTTTGGTGTCGGGGAAGGCAAGGAAGCCATGGCGTCGAGCGGCGCATCGGGCAAACTCGCACATCTTTGGCAAGTGCCGCTCCTGCTGCTTTCGCTGGGGCTCTTCGGTTACGCCACGTACTTATTCATCGATCCAAAGCCAGGGCTCTCGATCGAGCAAAAGATCGACCTGGCGCGGAGCTACTTGCGCTACAGCCGGCCCGACGCCGCAATCGAACAATGCAATAACCTGCTTGCGGGCGAGCAATTGCTTCGCGAAAATGAAGGGAAGATCCATCTGTTGCTGGCCGAGGCGCTGGAGGCGGGGCAGAAGGAAAATCACGTCGACATTGCCGCCAATCATCGGCGGATCATCGAACAAACGGAAGTTGCGCTGGCGCAAGGGGTGAAACCCGAGGCTGACATCTACCGCCGGCTGGGGGAAAGCTACGAGGCGCTCAAGCTGCCTGGCAAGGCCCTTGAGAGCTTCCGCCATGCGATGGCGATGGACACGAATCGCGCGCTTCATCTGCAGCGCCGGGTGATCGATCTTCAATTGACGCAGGACGATACGGGGCCGGCACTGGCGACGCTCGAGGAGTACCTGAAGGATCAGAAGCTCACCAACGGCGAGCGCGGCTGGGCGCTGGGGGAGAAGGCGCAGGTTTTGGCCGAGCGGGGAAGCTTCATCGAATCGCGGGCACTGCTCGGCGAGGCGCTGCGACTCAATTCCGATCCCGTTTCACAGGGGGAAGTGAATTACCGGCTCGGCTACGCCGCCTGGAAACTCGGGGGCCTTGCCGAGGCCGAGCGATGCCTCCGCGTCGCGCGCGACCAGTTGAGGACGCAGCACCCGCTGGATGCCGACGCGGCATATCTGCTCGGGAAGATCCGCCGGGACGCCAACGATGCGAAGGAAGCGATGTCCTTTTTCCAATCGGTTTTGGTGAGTCATCCAGGCGCGCGGGTGGCGCCGCTGGCGCGTCTGGGCCGGGCGACATGCCGCGTGACGCTGGGGGAGGACGAGGCGGCCCTTACCGACCTTCATGATGTGGTTGGCGAAATCGGCGAGAAGCCTTCGCGGCAGAAGTGGAAGCGGGAGACGATCGACGCGCTTCGCCAGGTCTCGGGAACGCTTGCGTCGCGCGGGAACTATCAGGGCGCAATGGAAACCCTCGCGTACGAGCAGACGCTGGAACCGAAGCCGGGCCCGGAATTCTATGGCAGGCTTGCCGCAGTCTACGAAAAGCGCGCGGACCAGATCGAAAGATCGAGCGAGACTGCGGCGGACGCTGCGCAAAAGATCCGCCGCGGGCAGCAGATTCGTGATCTGCGCACGAAGGCGGGCGACGCTTACATCGCCTATTCGCGCGCGCTGACGGTCGAAGACGACAAGGGCCACGGCGAAGCCCTCTGGAAGGGCGTCGACTTGTATGACCGCGCGGGCAACATGCAGGCCGCGATCTCGGCGCTGGAACTGTTCGTGGCAGAGCGCCCGCAGGACGGCAAGGCGCCGGATGCGCTCCTGCGGCTCGGCCGCTCGCACCAGGCGTCGGGGCAATTCGACAAGGCGATATCGATTTTCCAGCGCAACCAGTTCCGTTACCCGCAGAGCCTCGCGGCGTCGCAGTCGGGGGTGCCGTTGGCCCAGGCGTATATCGCCAAAGGACCCCAGTCATACGGCAAGGCCGAAGCGACATTGAAGGCGGTGGTCGAGGACAACCCGCTGATCACCCCTGATGCAATGGAATTTCGCCAGGCCCTGTTTGAGCTGGCGCAGCTCTACTACCGCACCAACCGCTACGAAGAAGCGGTATCGCGGCTCGAGGAGCTGACGCAGCGCTATCCGAAGGATGATCGGATGGGCCAGCTCGTGTTCCTCATGGCCGACAGCTATCGCAAGAGCGCGGCGTTGCTGACCGAAGCGCGGCTGGCGTCGAGCAATCCGAAGGACACCGGAAATGCCGCGGACCAGGCGGAGGCGGCGGCAGCGAAGAACGACCGGCTCACGAAAGCGATGAAGCTTTACGACCAGGTGATTGACATGTATCGCCAGTCGCCCCCGACGGAGGAGTTGGACAAGCTGTATCACAAGCTGAGTCACTTCTACCGCGCCGACTGCCACTACGACCTCGGGGACTTTCAGGAGGCGATCAAGCTCTATGACGCCGCCACGCTGCGCTACCAGGACGATCCATCGGCCCTTGCGGCATACGTGCAGATCGTGAATTCGTACTGCGCGCTGGGCAAGACCAGCGAAGCGAAGGCGGCTAACGAGCGGGCGAAATGGCTGCTGCGGCGGATGCCGCGCGAGGCATTCCAGGACGGGAAGTTCTCGATGCCAAAAGAGTACTGGGACGAATGGCTCAAATGGACCAGCACCGCGGGGATGTTTTGAGGCGTGGATGATCACGACGCAGGACCCCATCATCGCGGCGCTGGAGCAGCAGGTCGGCTGCTACCGCCGGCTGACCAGGCTCGCTGAGCTGCAGCATGAACACGTGCAGCAGAGCCAGACGGAAGAACTGCTTCACGTTCTCGAGAGCCGGCAGGAAGTGCTGGATCAGGCGTCGGACTTCGAGCGCGCAATCGCGCCTGCGAAGCGCCGGTGGGCTGGGTATCTCGATGGACTGGACAGCGCCGGACGGATGAAAGCCGAGGGGTTGCTCGCGGAGACGCGGCGTCTGCTCGAGCAGATCACGTCGGCCGATCGCGACGATGCCCTGGTCCTGCAACAGCGCAAGCTGAACCTGGGTCGGCAGATCAACCAGGCGACGGCGGCGCGGCAGGTGAATCGCAGCTACGCCGCCTCCGCCTACGGCAAGCGGTCGGCGAACGTGGACGTTCAACGATGAGCGCAACCGCCACACAAATTCCGGTGCACACCGCTCGGCGCATAGAAGAGCTGGGCCGGATCATCATGGCCTACAGCGAGGTGACGGAGAAACTCCAGCAGTCGCACGATCAACTCAACGAAACCGTTCACTCCCTGCGGAACGAATTGAGCGAGAAGAACCAGTTGCTCGAACGCAGGAACCGGCTGGCCGCCCTGGGGGAGATGGCGGCGGGAATGGCTCATGAAATCCGCAATCCGCTCGGCGGGATCCAGCTGTACGCCGGCATGTTGGCGGAAGACGTTGCAGACCGGGCCGGCGCGCTGCAGTTGGTCCGCAAGATCTCGGGCGGGGTGAAGCGTCTGGAATCTCTGGTTGGTCAAGTGCTGCAGTTCAGCCGCGAGATCAACGTCAGCCCGGAGCGAATGAATCTGGCCCAGGTCGTCGAGGAGGCGGTGGAATTTGCTTCCGCGGCGATGCAGGATCGCAACATCCGCTGCGAGGTGCAGGGCCCAGGCCCGTTGAATGTAAATGCAGACCCGCTGCTGCTTGGGCAGGCGGTCCTGAACCTGCTGCTGAACGCGGCCGAGGCGATCGACGGAGAGGGGACCATCGCCGTCGGCTTCAGTGCGCCGCCCGAAGGATCGGAGGCGCGGCAATTCCACCTGTGTATCGTCGATGACGGGCCGGGAATTCCGGCGCAGATCCTCGATCGCATTTTTAATCCCTTTTTCACGACGAAAGACAGCGGAACGGGGCTGGGGCTGGCGATCGTGCACCGCGTGGTCGAGGCGCACGACGGCACGATCATGGCGTCAAACCTGCCGGGGCGCGGAGCGCGCTTCGAGATCCGAATCTAGGAGGCCGATTCATGGCACGCATTCTCGTCGCGGATGACCAGGAAATGATGAGGGATTCGCTGGCCGCTACTCTCGTGCGCGAAGGACACGAAGTCATCGCGGCCGCCGACGGCGCTGCAGCGGCGGCGCGGCTCAACGGCGGTGGACGTTTCGATCTGTTGATCACCGATCTGAAGATGCCCAAGTTGACCGGCATCGAGCTTCTGCAGGAAGCGAAGCGTTTGCGTCCGGACATGCCGGTTGTGCTGATGACCGCTTTCGCGAGTGTCGCGACGGCGGTTGAGGCGATGAAACTGGGGGCATACGACTATATCCAGAAGCCCTTCGAGGGCGAGGAGATCAAGCTCCTGGTGGAGCGGACCCTGGAACACAGCCGGCTGATCAAGGAAAACCAGGCCTTGAGAAGCATGGCCGAAACCCTGCCGGCACGGCCGTTGATCGGCGGCGGCGAGCTGATGGCGGAGGTGCGCAAAAACATCGATCTGGTCGCCAAAAGTAGCGCGACGGTGCTCATCCGCGGCGAGAGCGGCACCGGAAAGGAAGTGGTCGCACGCGCGATCCACGCGGCGTCGGAGCGGCGCGAGCGTCCGATGCTTGCGGTGAATTGCGCGGCCCTTTCAGAGAATCTCCTGGAGTCGGAGCTGTTCGGCCATGAGAAAGGCGCGTTCACGGGCGCTGACCGGCTGCGCCGCGGGCGGTTCGAGCTGGCGGATGGTGGATCGCTGCTGCTCGATGAGATCAGCGAGATCGCGTCATCGCTGCAGGCGAAGCTGCTGCGGGTGCTGCAGGAGAACCAGTTCGAGCGCGTGGGCAGCAGCATCAGCCAGCAGAGCGACGTCCGCGTGATCGCAACGACGAACCGCGATCTGGACGCGGCGGTGGATGAAGGAAAATTCAGGCAGGACTTGTTCTACCGGCTGAACGTGGTGCCCATCGAGCTGCCGCCTCTGCGTCAGCGCGCCGAAGACATTCCCGAGCTGTGCCGCCATTTCCTGAGCCAGATATCCAAGCGGGAGAATTCGCCGTTCCGTCACATCGACGCCGATGCGGTGCGCCTGCTGCAACGGTATCCATGGCCGGGGAACGTACGCGAACTGCAAAACATTATCGAGCGCGCGACGGTGTTGGAATCGGAGCCCGGCGTGGTTCGCGCTTCGACGATCGAGCCATGGCTGCGGACGCGGGCATCGACTTCGGCGGCGGTCGAAGATCTCGCGGGGAAGCCGCTGGCGGACATTGAGAAGCAGGTAATCCTGTCGACGCTGCAGCAGTTCAAGGGTCACCGAATCAAGACGGCGGGGGCGCTGGGCATTGGCGTGCGGACGCTGGGGATGAAGCTGAAGCGATGGAAAGAGGACGGCGAATTGGTGCGGAGCGGCGCATGAACTTGCGCCATCCGCGCAGCGTTTGCCGGGTGGTCCCGTAATCGCGGGCGGAATGGTCGCGGCCGGCGCGGGCGGACGGTGGCACGGGGTTTGACAAGACAGGTCTGACTATGTTCATCGAGCGGCTTTTGAACCAGGGTGACGCGCCGATGCTGGAGCAGTGGCTCCATTTCACCGCGGCGCGGCATTGGCTGATCGCGGAGAACGTCGTCAACGTGAACACGACGCGGAATGCGCGGGGCGAACGGATCCCGTACCGCCGGCGGCTGGTGACCTTCGCGCCGGAGATGCTGGGCGATTCCTCGCGTCCGGGTGTTCATGTGGACCAGGTGACGTTGGACCCCGGCGCCGTTCCTGAAGCGGTTGTGACAGGCCATCCGCACGCCGATGCGAGCGGTTACGTGCAATTTCCGAACATCGACGTTGCGGTGGAGTACGTCAATGCACTGGGGCATCGCGGGCGTACGAAGCGAACGTGACGATGATGGAAGTGAGCGAGTCAATCATCAACTCGAGTCGCAGGCTGATTGCCTGACGCTCCACTAGCGCCGGGCGCGATCCCGGGGAAGAAATCAGCGGAATTCATGATCAACGGTGCGGACAACAACCTGTCGTTAGGAAAGCTTACGGGCGCGGGGATCGCGCCGGGCAAAGCCGCCGGAGGCGGCGCGACCGGGGGGGCGAGTTTTGAGGACGCGCTCAAGGGAAGCATCGACGAAGTTTCGCGGCTGCAGCAGGACGCGAGCAAAGCGGTTCAGGACCTTGCCACGGGCAAGACCGGCGACGTCACGGGCGTTATGACGGCAATGGATAAATCGGATCTGGCGTTCAAGACGCTGCTGGCGATTCGAGCCCAGCTGATGGACGCGTACGAGGAGATCAAAGGCATTTCGGTGTAGTGGACGGGGTGGAATGGCGCGGCGGTGCGGCAACACCGGCGCGCGGTGGGGCGGAGCCCCGTAAACATGAGCAGCCAGGGAGGGCTGACGCATGGACTTTTTCAAAACTCAGTTGGACCGGATTCAGCAGCAACTCAGCGGCCTGTCGAGCAGCCAGAAGATGCTTACGGCATCGCTCGTGGCGATCATGGTCATGACGCTGCTGTGGTGGGGGCGCTACGCCGGCCAGGCGGAGATGGAGCCTGTCCTCAATCAGACCCTTTCTGAAGATGATCTGACGCGCATCGGCTCGAGCCTTTCGAGCAAGGGCATCGACTACAAGGTGGTTGATGGGAAGGTGCTCGTGCCGGCGGAACGAAAGTTCCAGGTGCTGGCGGAGCTGGGCTTCTCGCAGACGCTGCCGCGCAACACCACCGCAGGCTTTGACGAGATCATCGAAAAGATCAAGCCCTGGGCGCCGGCGACCGAACGCGACGCGATGTACAACCATGCCAGGGAGATGACGCTGGCCGACGTGATCGGCCGGTTCCCCAACGTCGCGCAGGCGAAGGTGATGATCAACCCGACCAGGGAGCGCCACTTCGGCGGCAACGTCGAGCCATCGGCGTCGATCATGATCGAGACGCGCGACAGTATGCCGGCCGGGAAGAAGCTGGTCGAGGCCGCCGCCGACATGGTGGTGGGAGCCGTCGCGGGTTTGTCCAAGACGCACGTGAAAGTCGCGGTGAATGGATCCGCGCAGCGCGTGAGCTCACCTGAGGGCGGCGGGATCGAAGGCGGCGACGAGTTAATGGATCTGGTGGCCCGCAACGAGCGGCGTTTCGAGGAGAAGATCGCCAACCAGTTCAACTACATCAGCGGCTTTCTAGTTTCGGTGACGGTGAAGATCAACACTCAGACCCTGGAATCGGAGTCGACTGAATACGACAAGGAAAAGACGTTCAACAAGGAGCTCAAGACGTCGTCGCACACGAGCGAGACGAGCACGCCATCGCAGTCGGGGGAGCCGGGGATCAATTCCAATTCCGGCATGGAAGTCACGGCTATCCCG
Source organism: Tepidisphaerales bacterium (assembly GCA_038204465.1). Lineage (GTDB taxonomy): Bacteria > Planctomycetota > Phycisphaerae > Tepidisphaerales > Tepidisphaeraceae > JBBRCX01. The sequence goes on from JBBRCX010000008.1 coordinate 31,264, forward strand.
GCTTCCGGCACCGTGAACACCGAGTCGCAGGAGACGTCGGAGTACGAAATCCTTCCTTCGAAGACCCACAAGGCGATCAAGGACATTCCGGGCGCGGCCAGCGCGATCGCCGCGGCGGTGCGCGTTCCGCGGGCATATTTCATCACTGTGTTGAAGAACGCGGATGGGAAGGACCCGGACAAGGCGGCGGTAGACCAGTTGATCGCCACTGAGCTTCCGAAGATTCGCGAAGCGGTGAAATCGTGCACCGCGCTCAAGTCCGACTCGGACGTTTCGGTCGACACCTACAGCGATGTGATGCCGATGCTCGTGGCTACCGCGGCCATACCGTCGAGCGGCACCGCGCTCACCTCCTCATTGGCGGGACGCACGAAGGAAATCGCGCTGGGCGCCCTGGCAGTCATCAGCCTGTTCATGGTTTCAATGATGGTCCGCAAGGGCACGCCGGCACCGATCGTCGCGGCGCCGGTCGTGGCGATGGCTACGCCGGTGCTCGAGGGGGGCGAGGCGGTCGCGGGAGAGGTCGGCTCCGGCAGCACGCTGCTGGGTGGGATGGAGCTGGATGACGACGCCGTGCGAACGCAACAGATGCTCGACCAGGTCTCAACGATGGTTGGCGACAACCCCGATGGAGCGGCAAACGTGGTCAAGCGGTGGCTGAATCGGTCGTGAAGCCCGCCATTAGAGGAATTGCGATGACTGAAATGAGCGGCGTTCGTAAATCGGCAATCCTGCTTCAGCCGATGGAGCCAGATCGGGCGGCGGAGATCTTAAAGCGGCTGCCCCAAGCATCGGTGGAAGCGGTGAGCCAGGAGATAGCCTCGTTGGGAGCGATTGAAGATCACACGCTCCAGGCGGTGTGGAATGAGTTTTACCACTTTGTAGCGGTAAGCGACGTCCCCGGAATCGCGCACGCGAAGTCGTAGATCAAACAGGGACTGACCGGGATCTGAACCAGCTTGTGTGTGTGAAGTCCAGGGCCCTTCTATTCGGCGACAGTTATGGCGGAAATGACAGGGGTTCGAAAATCGGCAATCCTTCTGCTCTCCCTAGAACAGGAGGACGCGGCGGAGATCCTGAAGCGGCTTCCCGCCGAAGCGGTGGAGGAGGTGAGCCGCGAGATCGCGTCGCTGGGGGAAATCCCGATCCAGACGCGGCGCGACGTGTTTGGCGAGTTCTACAACCTGGCCTTGGCCAACACCTACGTGAGCGAGGGCGGGCTGGAATATGCCAAGTCGCTGCTGAAGGCATCGCTGAGCGAGGATGACGCGTCGCGGGTGATCAAGCAGGTGACGCAGCAGGTGCAGACCACGCCTTTCTCGTTTCTGCAGAAGGCGGAGAGCGAGAACCTGCTGACGTTCATTCAGGACGAGCACCCCCAGACGATCGCGCTGATCCTGGCGCACCTGCCGCCGCAGAAGGCGAGTGAAATCCTGGTGGGCCTGCCGAGTCAGAAGCAGATCGAAGTCGTCAAGCGCATCGCGAATATGGAGCAGACGAACCCGGAAGTGATCAAAGAAGTCGAGCGCGGGTTGGAGCATCGGCTCTCCGACATCGTCAGCCAGACGTTCGAGAAGGCCGGCGGTGTCGACACCGTCGCGGAGATCCTCAACCTCGCTGATCGATCGACGGAAAAGGGGATCATGGAAGGCCTGGAGGCCGAAGACCCGGACCTGGTGGAGCACATCCGCCGGCTGATGTTCGTCTTCGAGGACATCCTGCTGGTGAACGACAAGGGGATTCAGTCGGTGCTGAAAGAGGTCGACAACGAGGAGTTGTCGCTGGCGCTGAAGACGGCGAGCCAGGACCTGAAGGACAAGATCTTCAAGAACATGTCCGTGCGCGCCGCCGAGCTTATCGCGGAGGACATGCAATACATGGGCCCGGTGCGCGTCAGCGACGTCGAGTCCGCCCAGCAGAAGATCGTCGACATCGTTCGGCGGCTGGAAGATGCCGGCGAGATCATCATCGCGGGCCGGGGCGGCGAGAAGGAAATGGTGGTTTGATCCTGTCCGTCAGCGGCGTGGACAGGCGAGGCGGAAGCGACATGGGTCTGATCAAATCAAGCAACGCGCCCGCGTCGCTCAGTCCGTTCTCGATGCGTGACATCGAGATGCAGGCACGGGCGATTCTCGAGAAGGCACGGCAGCAGGCGGACACGCTGCTCGCCGCTGCGCAGACCGCGGCGGAATCGCTGAAGGTCGAAGCGCGGGCTGAAGGGCTGGAGCAAGGACGGCTTGAGGGCCAAGCGGCCGGCACCGAAGCGGGGAAGGAGGCCGGCGCGGCGCAGGCCTTGGCCGAACACCAATCGGCTCTCTCAGCCGCGTTCGCCACACTCAAGGCGGCCGTGCACAACCTGGAAGCGCAGCGGGTCGACCTGGAGACCACGGCGCTGTCGGAGGTTGTCGAGCTCGCGATCGCGGTTGCGCGGCGAGTGACCAAGCGGCAGGGACTCATCGATCCGGCTGTGCTGACGGCGAACCTTGAAGAGGCGATGAAAGTGGTCGTACATTCGGCCGACGTGCGGATCGCCCTTCACCCCGATCAGAAACGAACGCTCGACGAGGCGCTGCCGAAGCTGCGGCTGCAATGGCCGGAAGTGCACCATGTTGAGCTCATCGAGGATGGAAGCATTTGTCCTGGGGGCTGCCGGGTGCATTGTGGACAAGGCGAAGTGAGCGCCGACCTGGAGGGACAGCTCGATCGCGTCGTCGAGGACCTTCTGCCTGCCGGGACGGAGGCCTTAGCCTGAAATACCTGAGCGCCCAGCTCGAAGCGGTGGAAGGCTCGATGCCGTTCGGCGTCGTCGGACAGGTGCAGTCGATGAGCGGGATGACAATCGAGGCGTCGGACCTCACCCTGCCGCTGGGAAGCCTGTGCCGGATCAGCAGCTTCGGCGGTAAAAGCGCGACGGCGGAGGTCATCGGTTTCAGGGGGGGCAAGACGCTGCTGATGCCGCTGAGCAACACGACCGGCGTCGCGCGCGGCGATCGAATCGAGAATGTCGCCGCCGCGCCGCGCATCTGGTGTTCGCCGCAACTGCTCGGCCGCGTGCTGAATGGATTTGGCGAACCGATTGACGGCAAGGGCCCGCTTCGCCTGTCAGAGTCGCGGCGGATCGATGCGCGCAGCGTGGCGCCGCTCGATCGCGAGAATATCCGGGAGCCGATCTCGACGAGCGTGCGCGCGATTGACGGCCTGCAGACCTGCGGGCTCGGCCAGCGGATGGGCATCTTTTCCGGCCCCGGCGTCGGTAAGAGCACGCTGCTGTCTTCGATCGCCAAGCACACGAGCGCGGATGTTTCGGTGGTGGCCTTGATCGGAGAGCGCGGGCGCGAGGTGCAGGAGTTCCTGCATACCAGCCTGGGCGAAGAGGGACTGTCGCGTTGCGTGGTGATCGTCAGCACGAGCGACGAGGCGCCGCTGCTGCGGGTGCGCGCGGCGAAGGTCGCCTGCACCGTTTCGGAATACTTCCGCGATGCGGGGCTCGACGTGCTGCTGATGATGGATTCGATTACCCGCCTGTGCCAGGCGCAGCGCCAGATCGGCCTGGCCGCGCGCGAGCCGCCGGCGACGAAGGGGTTTCCGCCGAGCGTCTTTGCGCTGCTGCCGGAGATCCTCGAGCGCGCTGGGAAGACGGCAATCGGCTCGATCACCGGCTTTTATACGGTGTTGGTCGAAGGCGACGACTTCAACGAGCCGATCCCGGACGCGGTCAAGGGGATCACCGACGGGCACCTGTGGCTGAGTCGCTCATTGGCGAACCGCGGTCATTTCCCGCCGATCGATGTGCTGCAGAGCATCAGCCGCGTGCGCGGCGATGTGACGGACACAGATCACCTGCGATGGGCGCGGCGGGTGGTGTCGCTGACGGCGGTGTATCAGGACATCGAAGACCTGGTGAACATCGGCGCCTACGTGCCCGGCGTCAACCTTGAATATGACCTGGCGGTGCAATCGCGGCCGCGCATCGTCGAATACCTCCAGCAGGAGCCGCAGACGGCGTCGTCAATGGAGCAGACGAAGCAGAAGCTCGCCGAGCTTTCGAGCTGGATCGATCAGACGGAGAAGGCTTTGAAAGCGCAGGCGGTGAAGCCCGGGGCGAGACAGGTTGCCGCGGCGGCGAAGCAGTGAAAAGTCCAACGGTCGAATGACTCGGTCTGAATGACCCAGGTTGAATTAGTCATGACAAAGTTTGTCTTTCAACTTGACGGCGTTCTGCGCCATCGGGAGCACATCGAGCGGGAAAAGCAGCGCGACGTCTCCATTCATCAGACGGCGATGGCACGGCTGCAGGATGAGCTGCGCGACTTGGACGCGGCGGTGCAGAACAACGTGCAGGACCTGAAGAACAACCATCTGACGGGCCGGCTCGACATGACGTTCCTTGCCGCGCATCGTCGCTATGCGCTGGCGATGCAGCGCAAGGCCATGGGCGTGGCGCAGGCGATGGCTGCCGAGCAGCGCAAGCTCGAGGCGGCGCAGAAGGCGCTGTTGGAGGCATCCAAGCAGCGCAAGACCATGGAGAAACTGCGCGACCGGCAGCGCGAGCGGTGGGCGATGGACCTGGCGCGGCGCGAGGCGGCGGAGATGGACGAGATCGGCATGCAGCTCAGCGCGCCGGGCTTGCGGGCCGAGGAGCCGGCATGAAAAAGCTTTTCAACGTGCTGATGCTGACGCTCGCGCTCGACTTTCTCGCGCTCGCCGGCGCGGTGGGATGGCTCTATAAGACCGGCCGGCTGGATCGGCAGCGCGTGGATGCGATTCGCGCGATCGTCTTTCCGACGACGGCCCCGGCTTCGACACAGCCTTCGGAGCCGGCGGCGGCGATGCAGCCTTTGTTCAAGCTGGACGAGCTTCTGGCACAGCAAGCGCACCGGCCGGCTGGGGAGCAGGTGGAGTTCCTGCAACACACGTTCGACATGCAGACGGCACAACTCGAGCGGCGGCGGCGCGAGCTTGAAGACCTTCAGGCGACGGTGGAAACGGCCAGGCAGAAGCTTTCGTCCGCTCGGACCGACCTGAAGTCGGAGCAGGACCGGCTTGCGGTGCGCGAGCAGGAGGCCACGAAGCTGCAATCCGACCACGGGTTTCAAGACAGCCTCAAGTTGTACAGCATCATGCCGCCGAAGAATGCAAAGAGGGCGCTCATGGCGCTTGGCGATGAAACGGTCGTGCAGTACCTGCGCGCGATGGAGCCGCGGGCTTCCGCGCGGATCGTCAAGGAGTTCAAGACGAGCCAGGAGCTCGAGCGAATTCAGCGAGTGCTGGAAACGATGCGCCGCGCCGGCCCCACCACGAAGGAATAGCTATGCCGTCGGTCGTGACTCAACTGGCTGCGAAGCCTTTGAGGGTGGCAAAGGCTGCCTCGTCGACTTCCAGTGCTGCTCGGCGGGGTGATGCTCATTGAAGCAGTGGTGCTGTTCGCCGAATTCACGTTCCTCGGGGGCGGGCCGCGGGGCGCCGCAGGCGTCGATCTGACGACTGCTGAGCACGCCGACGCATCCGACGAAGGTCACACCGGCCACGGGGACGGCCACGACGGGGCAGCAAAGAAAGCCGACAAGAAAAAGACGCTGGAGATCAACATCGTGGATTCCCGCGCGCAGAACATGCAGAACGGCCGGATGGTGCTCTACGATGTCAGCATTTTTGCCGTCACCAAGGACGACTTCGAGGAGAAGGTAAAAGGTGTGATCAAGGACCGTGAGGCCTTGATAAAGGACCGTGTCCGCACGATCATGCCCAGAGCGATCCGGAAAAGCTTGCGGGCGGCTCCGAACCTGGGCTCGAGACGCTACGTAGGCAGGTGAAGTACCAGTTGGATGAGATCGTCGGCGAAGGAATGATCGACGAGGTGCTGGTACCGCGCTGTATTCCGTTTCGGGCTGAGTAGGGCTGCTTCGACACCGGGTTTTGTTCACATCGGTCATCGGGCCGTTCATCCGGAAGGCTCCGCGAGGTCTGCAGGCGGGTTGAACAATTCGGTATTCGCCAAGGACGGTGAATCATGGCTGCAGAGCAGACGTCATCAGATGCCCCCGATCCCACGGAAGGGAAGACAGCCGTTTCCCCTCTCGCTTCCATCGAATCGACTACCCTCAACGGCGAGAACTCCGCGCCCGCCACTGCTTCGGATCCGCTGGGGGTGCTCGCGGATCAAGCCACGATTGACGAGTTGCTGAAGCAGGCGAGCTTTGAGGATCCCTCATCGGTGGAAGGGGCATCGATCGCTCCCGAGGCGGGGCAATATCAGCTTCCGAATTTTCAGCAGGTGATGCAGGATGCGCAGGTGTCCAGCATGGAACTGCTGCGCGACGTCGAGCTCAACGTCAAGATTGAGCTGGGCCGGTCGCGCATGCTGGTGGAGGACGTGCTGAAGCTGTGCGAAGGGTCGGTGGTGGAGTTGGATAAGCTGGCTGGCGACCCCGTGGATGTTTTCGTGAACGACCGGTTGGTGGCGCGCGGCGAGGTGCTCGTTCTGAACGACAACTTTTGCGTACGGGTGAACGAGATCGTCGCGGGAGCGAAAGAAGAGGGGCTGTGACCAGCGGGAGCGGACGAAGCTGGCTTGCGACTTTGGCGGCCGCTGTCGTATCGCTCTGCGTTGCGCAGGCCTGGGGCGCCGGAAGCACCCATCCTTCGCGTCCTGTCGAACAGCCCAGTATTGCACGCGAAAAAGAGACCGGTCGAAACTTCCCCGACAGCGCCTCCGCGGGGCCGGCAGCAAACGCCGGGAAAACGCGTGCGATCGGCGAAGCGAACGCGGCTCCGACCCGCCAGCCGAACATTGAGGGTGAGCCGATCCGGCGCTCGGTTGCCAAGGGCGCCGCTGACAACCACGAAGCACCGGCGGCCAAATCAACCGGTGGATTGGAATTCGGCAAGGTCGCCGGCGCGCTGGTCCTGGTTATCGCGGTGATCCTCGGGTTGAAATGGATGGGCCGGCGGGTCTTCGCGGTTCCCACCGCGAGCCGCTCGTCGGTCGCGATCCAGGTGCTGTCGCGTGTGGCGCTTTCCCCCAGGCAGCAGATCATGCTGCTTCGTGTGGGTCGCCGGCTGATCGTCGTTGCGGACACTGGCGCGCAAATGAACGCGATCTCGGAAATCGCGGACGACGAAGAAGTGGCGGCGCTGGTCGGGCAGCTGCAGAGCGACAAGACCGAGTCGGCCTCCAGGGCATTCGGGACGTTATTTGGAAGAGTCAAGCGAGGCTATGAGCCGGAGCCATCGGCAACGGGGGCTGCATCAAGCGTTGATGAAACGCGGGAAGGCGACGTCGATGAGATGGAGGCGGTAGCCTCCACGCGGGATGAGCTGAGCGGGCTGATGGAAAAAGTGCGGCTCGTCTCGCGGCAATTCAAGGGATCTTAGCGAGGTTGCGCGGCGCGCCGGCAGGGGGCAGGATCGGCGGCACATGTCTTTTGGAAGGGACGGACGATGAGAATGGATGCTCTCGTCAACGCCAGGCGGCGGTTGGGCTGCCTGGTTCTGCTCGTATCGTTTTTATCGGCTGGACGCGCGATGGGGGCCCAGGAAATCTCCGCGCCGGCGGAAGTGAGGGAGCCGGCGGCGGTGGTCGACGCGGGCGCCGCATCAGGGGTTTCATCCGCGGGAGCGACGACGATGCCCATCCTTCCCGGCGGCGCGTCGCTGCAGGGCTACGACCTGACCAAGCGGGAAAACTTTTCGGCGGCGATGCAGATCATCATCCTGCTGACGGTGCTGTCGCTGGCGCCGGCGATCTTGCTGATGATGACGAGCTTCACGCGCATCGTGATCGTACTGTCGCTGCTGCGTCAGGCGCTGGGCACGCAGCAGTTGCCGCCCAACCAGGTGCTGATCGGGCTGGCGCTGTTCATGACGTTTGTGGTGATGGGTCCCACCTGGGAGCGGGTGAACAATGATGCGCTGCAGCCTTATCTCAACGGTCAGCTCGATCAGAAGTCGGCGCTGCAGAGGGCGCAACTGCCAGTGCGGGAATTCATGATGCGGCAGATCGAAGCGGGGAAGAACGAGGAGGACGTTTTTCTCTTCACCGACATGGCCAAGCAGAAAGTCTCGCGGTGGGAAGACGTCGGAACGACCGCATTGGTGCCGGCATTCATGCTGAGCGAGTTGAAGACGGCGTTCCTGCTCGGCTTCAAAGTTTATCTGCCGTTCCTGGTGATCGACATGGTGATTTCGACGGTGCTCATCAGCATGGGCATGATGATGTTGCCGCCCGTGTTGATCTCGCTTCCATTCAAGCTGCTGCTGTTTGTTTTAGTGGATGGATGGCGCTTGATTACCGGAAGTCTAATGGGTAGCTTCTACTGAGAATCGAGTTTATGTCTGCACGGCACATGGATGTGCTGCGGCGGGCGCGGAGCCAGGGCAAGCTCCGGCGGGGCCGCGATCGTGCGGCAACACTCACGGAAGGGTGATGGGCAATGACAGTTGATCAAGCAACCGATCTCATCGGGCATACTCTTATCCTCGCGCTGATCATCTCCGCGCCGATGCTGCTGATCGGGCTTTTGGTCGGCGTTGTGGTTTCACTTCTGCAGGCGATCACGCAGATCCAGGAGCAGACGCTTACGTTCGTTCCGAAGATCGCGGCGATGTTCATCGCGGCCGTCGTTCTGATGCCGTGGATCGGGCAGCACCTGCTGGAATACTCGGCGAAAATGTTTTCCGAAGGGCAATTGCCCTAAGCGGACGGTTTGCGGTTGCGGGCCGGCGCGGGCTGCGGCCACGGAGCCGGGACACTTCGATGGTGTTTGAGCTATTAGAACGGATCCCGGTGTTTGTGCTGGTCGTGTTCCGACTGGCTGGCATGATGCTGTTTGCACCGCTGTTCGGGAGCACGCGGATCCCGCGGCGAGTGCGGGTGCTGTTGATCCTCGTCCTGGCGCTGGGCATCAGCGGGACGATCGAGCATTCGGTGGAACTCCCGGGCACGACCTGGGCGCTGGCGGCGGGCATCGGCGGCGAGATGATGTTCGGACTGGCGATGGGGACGATCATCAGCCTGGTGTTCATCGCGGCGCAGTGGGCCGGCGAGATCATCGGCCAGCAGATGGGCTTGAACCTGAGCGAGGTGTTCGATCCGCAGTTCGGGGCGCACGGCTCGCTGATGGGTGACATGTATTTCATGATCACGCTGGTGGTTTTCCTGTCGATCGGGGGCCACCGGCAGATGCTGACGGCCGTCCGCGCCAGCTTTGATGTGTTGCCGCTGTTGTCGGTCGGGGTTGGCAAGCCGGTGCTCGACTTGTTGACCGGCCTGCTGCTGAGCAGCACGCAACTGGCGATCCAGTTAGCGGCGCCGATGCTGGTGACGATGCTGATCGTGGATCTGGCGTTGGGGCTGATCGGCAAGACGCTGCCGCAGTTCAACGTGATGATGGCGGGTCTGACATTGCGGTCGGCGGTTGGAATGGTGGTGGTGATCTGCGGGCTGGTTTTGACCAGCAGTGTCATGACGCGAGCGATCGGCGACGCGATGCAGACGGTTCGGGATGGCTGGGTGACGCCGCAACTGGCGGCGCGCTGAGACAGGGCGATTAAACGGGGGCGGCGGGTAAGCGATGGCGGAGGACTTCGGCGACAAAACGGAAGCTCCCACACCGCGCCGGCGGCAGGAAGCGCGCGAACAGGGGAACATCGCGCGAAGCCAGGACCTGACGGCGGCCGTGCTGATCATCGGCGCGATGATTCTGTTGAACGCGTACGGGCCGGGGCTGGTGACGGCCCTGAAAGCGTTGGTCAGGGAGATGCTGAGCGAGCGGGCGATGCAGAATTTGGACGGCGTCTCGGTGCTGCCCGACTTTTTGCGGGCGGTGGTGCTGGCGGGAGGCGCGCTGGCGCCGCTGCTGATCGGAGTGGTGCTGATCGCGGTGCTGTGCAACATTGTGCAGGTCGGTTTCCACCTGAATGGGAAGCGGCTCGCGCCGAACCTGATGGCGCTGAACCCGTTCAAGGGATTTGGCAAGATCTTCGGCAAGGGCCGAAGCGGCATGCAACTCGTGATGAACGTCGCGAAGCTGCTGCTGGTAGGCTTCGCGGCCTATTCGGCGGTGCACGACCGGCTGGCGCAGATCGTGATGGTGCAGCAGCTGGAGTACCTGCAGATCTTCGGGCTCGGTGCGGAGCTGATCTACGGCGTCGCGATCCGCATCGGCGTGATGCTGCTGGTGCTGGCGATCGCGGACTACTTATATCAGCGCTTCCGCATCGAAAAAGAGCTGAAGATGTCCAAGCAGGAGGTGAAGGAGGAGATGCGGCGGATGGAGGGGGATCCGAAGATCAAGCAGCGCCGCCGGCAGATCGCGCTGCAGGTAGCGACGCAGCGATTGAACAAGGACGTGACGACGGCGGACGTGATCGTGACCAACCCGACGGAATTTGCCATCGCGCTGAAGTATGACTCGACCACGATGCATGCCCCGCGGGTGGTGGCGAAGGGGCAGGGCCTGCTGGCCCAGCGAATCCGCGAAATAGCCATTGCCAACGGCATTCCAATCCTCGAGCGAAAGCCGCTGGCGAGGGCCCTTTTTAAGCTGATTGAGGTCGGTCAAGAGATCCCCGAACAATTTTATTCGGCCGTCGCCGAAATCCTGGCGTATGTCTACGAGTTGAGCGGCCGGCTGAAGCAGAGGCAGGCGGTATAGCAGCAAGGGAGTGCAGGCGGCGGAGCCGCCAAGAAGTGACATGGCTGTCGCGCTAGCGTCCAACCCGATCGTCGCCCGGATTCACGCGAATCGCGGGATGATCTTCCCGATGGCATTCATCAGCCTTCTGCTGGTGATCCTCATTCCGCTGCCGACGTCGGTGCTCGACCTGTTGCTGGTGTGCAACATCACGCTGTCCGTCATCGTCCTGGTGACGACGATCTACATTCAAAGCCCATTGGAATTTGCCGTGTTCCCCTCGCTGCTGCTGGCGGTCACCTTGTTCCGGCTGGTGCTGAACGTCGCGACGACGCGGCTCATCCTGACGGCAGGGGATCGCGCAGCGAATCCAGCGGAGGCGATCCACGCCGCCGGCGAAGTGGTCATGACCTTCAGCGAGTTCGTCACGCGCGGCTCGCTGGCGGTCGGCATCATCATTTTCGTGATCATCTTCGTCATTCAGTTTGTGGTCATCACCAAGGGCGGCGGGCGCATTTCGGAAGTGGCGGCGCGCTTCACGCTGGACGCGATGCCGGGCAAGCAGATGGCGATCGACGCGGATCTGAATGCCGGCAACATCACCGAGCCGCAGGCGCGCGAGCGCCGCGAGGCGGTGGCGCAGGAGGCGGACTTCTACGGGGCGATGGACGGTGCCAGCAAGTTCGTGCGCGGGGACGCGATTGCGGGAATCATCATCACGTTCATCAACATCCTGGGCGGGTTGTACGTTGGAATGGTCGAGCACCAGTGGCCGCTGATGAAATGCCTTCCGCTGTATACGAAGCTGACGATCGGCGATGGATTGGTGAGCCAGATCCCGGCGTTCATCGTGTCGCTCGGCGCGGGGCTGATCGTGACGCGCACCAGCAGCAAGAAAAACCTGGGCGATGAGATGCTCGGGCAGATTTTCGCCAAGCCCAAGGCGCTGATCATCGCGGCGGTGTTCCTCGGTCTGATGGGCCTGGCGGGGCTCCCGAAGATTCCGCTGACCGTGCTGGCTTCGTGCTGCATCGGGCTTGCGTGGACGATGACCAGGAGCGAGCAGCAGGCTGCCCGCGCGGTGGCGGCGCGGGAGCACGAGCAGGCGACGAAGAAGGAGCCGGAAAGGGTCGAGAAGCTGCTCGACCTGGACACGATGGAGCTGGAGGTCGGCTACGGGCTGGTGAGGATGGTGGATGCGTCGAAGGGCGGGGACCTGCTCGAGCGGATCAGCATGATTCGCCGGCAGGTTGCTATGGACCTGGGGATCATCGTGCCGCCGGTCCGCATCCGCGACAACATGCAGTTGGGTGCGAACGACTACATCGTCAAGATCAAGGGCCAGGCGGTGGCGCACGGGGAGACGTACCCGGAACAGTTTCTGGCGATGGACAACGGCGCCACTTCGGGCCCGGTGCCGGGCGGCACCCTCACGACGGAGCCGGCGTTTGGCCTGCCGGCATACTGGATCACCGAGCCGGAGCGCGGGCAGGCGGAGTTGCTCAACTACACGGTGGTGGAGGCGACCGCGGTCCTGGCCACGCACCTCACGGAAGTGATCAAGTCGCACGGCTATGAGCTGCTGACCCGCCAGGAAGTGAAGAACCTGCTGGACAACCTGAAGGCGCGGGTGCCGGCACTGGTTGAGGAAGTGGTGCCGGCGCAGGTGAAGCCGGGCGAGCTGCAGAAGGTGATGCAGAACCTGCTTCGCGAGCGCGTGCCGGTGCGCGACCTGGAGACGATTTTGGAGACGCTGGGCGATTATGCGGCGCGGACGAAGGACCTGGAGGTGCTGACGGAGTACGTGCGCAACGCGCTGGGCCGGACGATCTGCAAGCAATACGTGGACGACCGTGACCGGCTGTGGTGCCTGACGCTGGACCCGGCGCTCGAAGACCTGGTGAACGGCAACCTGGATCGCAGCGAACGGGGGACGACGAACACCATGCCGCCGCAGACGACGCAGCAGATCGTGCAACAGATCGCGGCGAAGACGACGGAGCTCACGCAGACCGGGCGGTCGGCGGTGATCCTGTGCAGCCCGCAGATCCGCGGGCCGTTGCGGCGGATGATCGAGACGACCCTGCCGCACGTGGCAGTGCTCGCTTACAACGAGGTGTCATCAGAGGTGACGGTAGAAGCCGTGGGACTGGTGGGTCTGAACGGATGAATCTGGGCGAAAGAAGGATGAACGGGCGCGGACGAAAGATGGGTAGCGGGAAATTGATCGGCGGCAATTTGGGAATGACGTGGGGATGACGGCGCGGTGTGGGCCGGGCTGTCGAATGGATCGGGGAAAAACGGGCGGGGCCAGCCAGGCATGGCCTCGGAAAATTTTATGAACCTTCAAACTTTCAAATCGACGACCATGGCCGAGGCGCTTGCGCAGGTGAAGAACGTGATGGGATCCGATGCGGTGATCCTGCACACCCGCACATTTCACACGCGCTCCTTCCTGGGTCTTCGGCGGCGCGAGATGGTTGAGATCACGGCGGGGCGGGGCTTCAACGTGGGAGAGCGGAACCTGAGGCGGCAGCAGTCGCGGCCCGCCCCGACGGCGCAAGGGCAGGGGATTGGCGCGTATGGACGGGCGGCGTTGCCTTCGACCCCTGCGCCGGCGGTGCCGCGTAATGCGCTGGAGGGCAGCCGGCAGCTGATGGAGACGCCGGGGGCGAGCAGCGCGGCGATGCTCAGCATGACAAGCGAGATGAGCTCGCTGAAGTCGATGGTGAAGGACCTGGTGACGCACACGCGCCAGGCGAAGTGCCCGCAGGTCCCTGAGAACCTCTTTGAGTATTATCTGCAGCTCGTGGAAAACAAGGTGACGGAGGAGTTGGCGGCGGACATCGTGCAGACGCTGCAGAAGCAGATGCGGCCCGAGCACCTGGCGCAGCCGGAATTCGTAAAAAAGAAGCTGGCGCAGCACTTGGAGAAGCTGCTGCCGACGGCGGGGCCGATCGTGCGGACGAAGACGCGCGGCCCGCACGTGGTGGCGCTGATCGGGCCGACAGGGGTCGGGAAGACGACGACACTGGCGAAGCTGGCGGCGAACCTGAAGCTGCGCGAGAATCGCCGGGTGGGGCTGATCACGCTCGACACCTATCGCATCGCGGCGGTGGACCAGATCAAGAAGTACGCCGACGTCATGGGCGCGCCGCTGCGGGTGGTTTCATCGACGGAAGACTTGCGCGAGGCGGTTGACTCGATGAGCGATTGCGAGTTCGTGCTGATCGACACCGCCGGCCGCAGCCCCAACGACACGCTGAAGCTGAACGAGCTGAAGGCGCTGCTGGCGGTGGTGGAGCCTGACGAGGTGCACCTGGTGCTGTCGACGACCGCGAGCCAGGACAGCATCCAGCTGGCGATCACCCGGTTCACCGAGGTTCGGGTGGACAAAATCATCTTCACGAAGATCGACGAAGCAGCGACGGTTGGGGTAGTGCTGAACGTGATTCGCAAGGCGAGCAAGAGTTTGTCGTACATCACCACGGGCCAGAACGTACCGGCCGATATCGAGGTCGGAGGCGGCGGCAGGCTGGCGCAGATGATCCTGGGGATGGCAGGGTGACGGCGCGAGTCAGCGGGGCCGGCGGGTGTGGGCACACGTTGCCGGTGGCGGGCGGGATCGAACGGTGGAAGAATCTGTCGGGGCAGCTATGACCATGCTGATTGATCAGGCTTCACAACTTAGGTCGCTGGTGCAGGAGCGTCGGCGGGCGAGCGTGATCGCTATCACGAGCGGCAAGGGAGGCGTCGGCAAGAGCAACATCGCGGTAAACCTGGCGATCAGGCTGGCGTCTGCGGGCAAGCAGGTCGTGCTGCTCGATGCGGACCTCGGGCTGGCGAATGCAGACGTGCTGTGCAACATCGACCTGCCGTGCAACCTGTCGCACGTGATCTCGCGCAAGAAGGAGCTGCGCGAGGTGCTGGTGCAGGTGCCGGGCGGGTTCAGCCTGATCGGCGGCGCCTCGGGACTGGCGCGGATGGCGGACCTCAGCGATGAAGACCGCCAGCGGTTGATCGACGCGCTCGGGGAGTTGGAGGAGAAGGCGGACATCATCCTGATCGACACCGGGGCGGGCATCAGCCCCAACGTGCTCACCTTTACCCGCGCGGCGGACCACGTGCTGGTGGTGACGACGCCGGAACCGACGGCCATCACCGATGCGTATGCGGCAATCAAGGTCATCAGCCGGGACGGAGGCGAGCGAAGGATCAGTTTGCTGGTGAACCAGGCGCGATCGGCAGCGGAGGCGCGCGTGGTGCACGAGCGAATCGCGAAGGTGGCGAAGCAGTTCCTGAGCGTGAGCGTTTTTGACGCGGGGCATGTCGTGTCGGATGAGCAGGTGCCGCTGGCGGTGCGAAGGCGCATGCCTTTTGTGCTCGGTAGTCCGCGGTGCCCGGCAAGCACATGCGTCTCTCAGCTGGCGATCCGGCTGGAGCAGGGGGTTGCGGCGGCGAGTGCCGGCGGGTTCTTCAATCGGATGGGACGCTGGTTCAGAAAATGATCGCCGATTGGAAACCAGGGATGTAAGCCGGCCGCGCGCGGCCGGGTCAGCGGGAATCGGGTGTGGTCGATGGCGAAGCGGTTGGCCGCGGCAATGTCGCTCGTCGCGTTTGCGATCTGCCTGATCGTCGGGATTCGCGTGGAGAATTCGTTCAGCACGTCGATCGCCAATGCGCTGATCGCGATGTTCGGGACGCTGCTGGTCGGGCTGGTGCTGGGCTGGATGGCCCAGAAGATGCTGGACGAGAACCTGATGCAGGCCCGGCAAAAAAAGTTGGAGAAACCAGAGGCGAAAACGGCGGCGGACGACCGATAAATCACTAAAGTTGATGACTTGGTCGGTGCGCATCGACCTAACAGCATCAGGGCGAAGCCGTAGCAATTCGGCCGCCCGCGCGTAACATGCCGAAATGGCCCGCGACGGAACGCGGGCCACCGGCCCCCACGGATCGGGAGGACAGATGGCCAAGGCCCCCAAGCGAGACATCAAAGACGTCTGGATCGAATACAAGAAGACCAAGACGGAGGCGCTGCGCAACACGCTGATGGAGAACTATCTCCACCTGGTGCGCTACAACGCCGAGCGGATCCACGTGAAGCTTCCGGACGAGGTGGAACTGGACGACCTGATGTCGGCCGGCATCTTCGGGCTGATGGACGCGATCGCGGCCTTCGACCTGGAGCGCGGGGTGAAATTCGAAACGTATTGTGCGCCGCGCATCCGGGGAGCGATCCTTGACGAATTGCGCTCGATGGACTGGGTGCCGCGGCTCGTGCGCTCGCGGGCACACAAGCTGGACAACGCATCGAAGCAGCTCGAGGCGGAGCTGGGCCGCTCGCCCACCAATGACGAGGTTGCCAAGCGCCTGAAGGTGTCGATGGGGGAGTTTGAGAAGATGGCCAAGGACGCAAGCGCGGTTGGGTTGGTGTCGCTCTCGCGCAAATGGTTTGAGACCGACAGCAACAAGGACGTGCGCGAGATCGACGTGCTGGAGGACAAGCGCGGCGCCGACCCGGTGCGCGAGATCCAGCGGAAGGACCTGAAGGAGCTGATCACCAAGGGGCTGTCGCGGGCGGAGCGGCTGATCATCATTCTCTATTACTTCGAGGAGATGACGATGAAGGAGATCGGGGCGACGCTCGATCTGTCGGAGTCGCGGGTCAGTCAGATGCACAGCTCGATCCTGGCGCGCTTGAAAGCGCAGATGGCGGATCGGCGCAAGGAATTTCAGCAGGCGACGGCGGTGTAGCGGCAGCATCAATTTACTCGCAGTCGGCAGGGGCGTGCGTTGCACGCCCCTGCTTCACTTCATTGACCGGGCGGCATTGCAGGACTAGGCTCGATCGGCGGCAGGATTTCTTCGATGAGCAGCGGGCGCAAGAAGGTCGTTGTAGCGATGAGCGGCGGAGTGGACAGCTCCGTGGCGGCGGCGCTGCTGCTGCGCGAAGGGTACGAGGTACTGGGGGTTTTCATGCGGCTTGGATCGCCGCAGGGAGTGGAGGCGCCGGAGCCGGAGCCGGAGCCATGCGAGAGCGGTTCGAAGCACAAGCAGGGTTGCTGCTCGGTGCTGGACGCGGCGGATGCGCGGCGCGTGGCGGGGGTGCTGGACATTCCATTTTACGTGCTGAACTTCCAGGAGGATTTTGGGCGCGTCATCGAATACTTCGTTGCGGAGTACAACCGGGGGCGGACTCCGAATCCGTGCGTGCGCTGCAACGACTGGCTGAAGTTCGGCAAGCTGACGCAATATGCGCGGGCAGTTGGCGCAGACTTCATCGCCAGCGGTCATTATGCGCGGATCGGGCGCGACGCGGCGGGGACAAGGGCGCTGATGCGCGGGCGCGATCATCGCAAGGACCAGAGCTATGTGCTGTTCGGCATCAGTCCGGCCGCACTCGAACACACGCTGCTGCCGGTCGGTGAATATGAGAAGCCCCAGGTACGGACGATTGCAGAGGAGTTGAAGCTGCCGGTATTCAACAAGCCGGACTCGCAGGAGATCTGCTTCGTGCCGGACAATGATTATGCCGGGCTGGTGAAGCGGCGGTCGCCGGAGCAGTTTCGGCAGGGGGAGTTTGTGACGGCGCAGGGGAATGTCGTGGGCCGGCACGAGGGGCATCAGCATTTCACGATCGGGCAGCGCAAGGGCGTGGGCATCGCACTGGGGCATCCGGTTTACGTGCTCGACATTGAGCCGGAAACGAACCGGGTAACGATTGGCGAGAAGGAGCGGCTGCTGAAGTCGTCGCTGACGGCGCACGGTGTGAACCTGTTGAGTGATCGGCTCAGCGCGGGGGCGGGGACAGTGCGGTGCACGGCGAAGATTCGATACAACCACGATCCCGAGCCGGCGACGGCGGTGGTAACGGGCGAAGATGAGATCGTGGTCCGGTTCGATAAGCCGCAAAGCGCGATCACACCCGGGCAGGCGGTGGTGATCTACGACGGCGATGTGGTGCTGGGCGGTGGATGGATCGACAGCGCGGGGTAGCACACTCGACTTTGTAACGGTCTCGCGACGGTGGCGGGTGCAGGTTTCCCATGGCGCTGCGGCGGAACATCCTGATTTTTCACGCGGGCGCCCTTGGGGATTTCGTGCTGACGTGGCCACTGGCGGTGGCGCTGGGACGGCTATATCCGCAGAGCCGGGTCTTTTACGTTACACATGGGCAGAAGGGCGCACTGGCGGAGAAGGCCCTGCGGGTGGAGTCTGCGGATGTCGAGTCTGGCTGGCATCATCTTTTCTCAGACCCCGCGGCGCTGCCTGAGCCCTGTGCGCGATTGCTGAGCGGGGCTCACACTGTCGTCAGTTTCTTGTCGACCCCCGGCGACGCGTGGCAAGAAAATGTACGGAGGCTGGCGCCGGAGGCGACGGTGCTGTCGCTCACCACTCATGCGCCGCCGGAGTTCGGCGGACACCTGACGAGCTTCATCCTCTCGCAACTGCAACCATCAACTGCAGCACACGGGGCGTTGGAGCAGATCCTGCGCTCTGTTCGAGCCCGGGGGATCGTCGCATCGCGGGCGGGGGGAGAATCGATCGTCATTCATCCCGGCGCGGGAGCGGAACGGAAACGCTGGCCGCTGGATAAGTTCACGGAGCTTGCTCGCTTGCTTGGTAGCGCCGGCCGATCGGTGCGGATGGTCGTGGGAGAAGTGGAGGCGGAGCGGTGGGGCGAGGCAGCCATTAAAGAACTCGGCGACGTCGCTAAGGTGATGAGTCTGCGAACTTATCTCGAGCTGTTCGATGAGTTGTCGCGCGCAGCGGCGTTCGTCGGCAACGACAGCGGGCCGGGGCATCTGGCGGGGATCATCGGAGTGCCGACGCTTTCGTTGTTCGGCCCGACAGATCCGACGCTATGGTCGCCCCTTGGACCGAAAGTGAAGGTGCTGCGGCGCGAGCCGCTGGGGGACCTCACTGTCGAGCAGGTGAGCGCGGAACTGCGGACGCTCGCGTAGCAGGCGCGGGGTCTTGCTTGCTGCGCTACGCAACCGACTGGGCCCAGCGGATGAGGATGTCGGCGACTTCGGGGCGGCTGAACTCCATCGGGGGGCGTTGTCCGGCACGAAGCATGTCGCGGACCTTGGTCCCGGAGAGGTGGACCTTTGTGTCGGGGCCATGCGGACAGGTCTTGCTGCTGACCATTCCCTCGCAGGTCTTGCACCAGGAGGAATGCTCGAACTTCAACGGCGTGACGCCGATCTCGTCGGGCTTGAACTGGTCAAACAACTTTTGCGCATCGTAGGTCCCGTAGTAGTTGCCGACGCCGGCATGGTCGCGGCCGACGATGAAGTGGGTGACGCCGTAATTCTTGCGGATCAGCGCGTGAAGGATCGCCTCGCGTGGTCCGGCATAGCGCATCGCCAGTGGCATCACCGTGAGCATCGTGCGCTCTTTGTTGTAATAGTTGTCGATGAGCGTGCGATAGCAGTCCATGCGGACGTCGGCGGGGATATCGTCGGATTTTGTCTCGCCTACGAGTGGATGGACGAGCAGGCCGTCGGTGATCTCCAGGGCGCACTTGGTGAGATACTCGTGGGCCCGATGGATGGGATTGCGCGTCTGGAATGCGGCCACCGTCTGCCAACCCTTGGCGGCAAAGGCTTCGCGCGTCTTTGCGGGGGGGAGGCGGTACTCGGGGAACTCGGGGGCGGGATTGGCAGTGAGGACGTCGACGGGACCGGCGAGGCAGGTGTTGCCCTGCTTGCGGACGATCGCGACGCCGGGGTGGGCGTCATCCTCCGTCCGATAAACATTGGGGATCTCCAGCGCCTTATCATGGGCGAACTTTTCCTTGACGGTCATGACAGCGAGCAGCTGGCCGTCCTCGTCCTTTAGCGCGACTTTCTGGCCTTCCTTGATGGTGGCACCGATTTCATCGGGTGGGCACAGCACGACTGGGATGGGCCAGACGGTGCCGTCAGCGAGGCGCATGTCTCTGCAAACGGCGGTGAAGTCGGCCTTTCCCATGAATCCGGAGAGCGGCGAGAAGGCGCCGATGGCGATCATCTCGAGGTCGCCCAGTTCGCGCTGGGAGAGCGTGAGCGCGGGCAGCGAGCCGGCTTCGGCGCCCGTCGACGCGGCGGCTTGCTGCGGGAGGATGCGATTAACCAGCTTGCCGCCGTGGGGCGCGATGAGTGACATAGGTATTCCTGTCTTTTGGCTGTGAAGGGCGATACATTAGCGACTTTTCGATGTGGAACAAGGCGGCCTTTGCCGCGGGTTTGCGCCCGATTTACCTTTCGCCACGGTGCGGTTTTGCATGAGTGAGCAGGGCAAGAAATGGGTGAAGTTCGCGGTGCGCTGGGGGATCGCGGTCGCGGGCATTGCGTGGGTGGTTTTGAATATTTCCTTTCGCGACCGGGTGACGGTGCGCGACGAGACGACGGGCCGCCCGGTTCACCTGCAGGTGTTGAATGACGCGAAGGAGGACGATGCACGTTACCTCGTGGTGCCGATGGGGCCCGACGGACAGAAGCTGGCGCCGCGCGAGGTGAGCCGCGAGGAATTGTGGGTGGGCCCGGACCGCAAGGCGGTGCAGCTTCGCGCGCCGGACGGGCGCGGGAACGTGCTGAACCTGCTGGCGGTGAGGCCCGGCGAGGTGTCGAAGCGCGGCAGAGCGGTGCGCGAGCTGCTGGTGGAAGACCGCTCGAGCAAGCGCGTGAGCGCGATCTCTCCCGCGGAGGTCATCGAGGCGAACCAACTCAAAATCACCACGCCGATGGTGGAAATCGGCGTGAACCGCATGCTGCGGGAGGCGCGGCCGATCTACCTGGTCGCGGCTTTCCTGATCTTTCCGGTGACCTATCTGCTTACCGCCTTCCGCTGGCACCTGCTGCTGGGCGCGATGGACATCCACATCGGGCAGGCGCGCACGTTCGTGCTGAACATGGTTGGGTCGTTCTTCAACTCCTTCATGCCGGGAACGACCGGCGGCGACCTGTTGAAGGCGATCTACGCCTCGAAATACACGACCCATCGGACCCGGGCGGTGATGTCGGTGATCATAGATCGAGTAATCGGGCTGATGGCGCTGATGCTGCTGGGGGGGATCATGGCGGCGGCGCAGTGGGACGTGCCGGACTGCCGTCGCGTCGCCAAGGCTTCGGCGCTGCTGCTGGGAGCGGCGGCGGCAGGATTGACGGTTTTCTACAACCCGTTCCTTCGCCGTGCGACGGGGCTCGACTTCGTGCTGAAGCGGTTGCCGCTGCAAAAGCAGGTGCAGAAGATCGTCGAGTCCCTGGAGGTGTATGGGCGGCGGCCCGGGCTGGTGCTGCTGGCGATGGCGATTTCATTTCCGGTGCATTTGACGACGATCTTCTCCGCGATGCTCGCCGGGGAGGCATTCGGATTGCCGCTCAAGCCGCTGTATTACTGGGTGGTGGTGCCGGTGATTGCGCTGGTGGGCGCGGTGCCGATTTCGCCGCAGGGGGCCGGCGTGATGGAGGTGTTTGCGGTGGCCCTGACGAGGCGCGAAGGCGCGACCGTGAGCCAGGCGTTCGCACTGACCATGTCCATTCGGTTTATCTCGATGTCGTGGAACCTGCTGGCGGGCATATTCGTGCTGCGCGGCGGCTACCATGCGCCGACGGCCGCGGAGCAGGAGGCGGTGGAGAGCGATGCGCCGGAGGGGGGAGTTCCTGTCGAGATAGCGCGCGCGCCGGCTACGCTGGTGACGGAGTAGCCTGGTCACGAAGCCGGTTGCGTCATGCCGGGCGGGCCGCACGGGCGGGACGCTCGTGCTACAAGACGTTCATTCAAAGATATGCTGCGGAAGGTGGATCGGGTGATCGTGCGGGTTGCGGCGCTGCCGGCGGCGGTGGCGTATTACCGCGACGTGCTGGGGCTGAAGTTGCTGCGACAGGAGGCGAAGCTCGCCAGCTTCCGGCTTGCGGACGACGCGACCGAACTGGTGCTGCACAGCGACCCGGACCTGCCGGGGGAGGCGGTGTATTTTCGCGTCGAGGACGTGCGCGACCTGTACCGGCGGCGCAAGGAGCTGAAACTGAGTTTTTCCGGTCCGCCGACGCAGGCTTCGCGTGGGTTTCGGGCGGCGGTCAAAGATCCATTCGGCACTGTGCTGCTCATCCTCGACCGGACCACGGAAGCTTCGGGAGGCGAAGCGATTGAAGACGCGAAGATTCCGGGTGCTCTGTTCGGCGGGGTGGAACAGCGCACGCCCGCGAAGCGCGATCTGCTGATGAAATTGTACGTCGGCGTCGGGCGCACGGCGGACGATCTGCCTTACACGCCGCACTTTGAGAACCTGTACTCCTCGTATATTTCCGGCGCAGGAGAAACCAAGCCGAGCCGGGCGGAGGTGTGGCGTCATCTGCTCAACCTTCGAAAGGCGGGGAAGCTTCCGAAGCTGGGGGAGGCGCGCTCGACGCCGCCGGAGGTGTCGGCAGAAGATCGGAAGCGCCTGCGGGAGATGCTCGGAAGAGACATCGGGAAGCGGGACAGGCTTCCGTATACGGGGCGCTTCGACGAGATTGTGGACGGATTCAACAAGCGGCTGCCGCGGGCAATCTCACCTCACCTGGTGTGGCGGTTGGTGGCGACGCTTGCGAAATGAACCCAAACGGAGGCGGGTTCGCTCATGCCGGTTCGGCAGGCGCGGGAATGAGCGGCGCGGAGGAACGAAGCCTCCTGCGGAAAGAGAAGCCCATCACGCTCAGACCCGCGAGACATCCGGCGCAGCCGCAGATGATGAACACCTGACGTAGCGAAGCACCGGCGGCGATAAGGTGCTTGTGCATCGTGCCGATGAGGACGAGCGCGCCGTTGGCAACGAGACTGAGGACGGCGAAGGCGGCGTCGCGCAGACGCGGTTCGACCGCGGCGTTGATCGAAGCCGAATTGCTCGACCAGACGATCCCCTGGAAGACATAGAACGCGAGATAGAGACCGGCGGCGCCGGCGGCGGTGCGCGCGAGCCCCATCGCGACGATGACCACCCCGGCGCAGGCCATGCCGAAGCCGTACCATCTGCTGGGGCTGAGGCGGTCAATCAACAGGGCGAACAGGAAAAGCACGGGCAGGCTGGGCAACCTGCCGAAAGCGACCACCTGGCTGATCGAGCGCTCACCCATTCCATGAGCGTCGCGCATCAGGTTCGGAAAAAGCTGGTTGAGGGTGTGGTAGTTAAAGGCCTCGAGTCCAATTCCCAGAAAGAGCACGACGAGGAATGAGGGGATTGCGAGCTTTCGCAGGTCGGCGCGCGAGAGACGATGCAGGGCGACGATGGGGGCCGGGGAAGGCGACTGCAGCGGGCGCGACACGAAGCGGAAGAGAACGGCGCAGGCCAGGGCCAGGGCGCCGAAGAGCAGGAACGCGGAGCGGTAGTCGAGCCAGGAGATGAGGTAGCCGCCGAAGCTCAGGGTGACGACGCCGACGATGGTATTGACGATGGTGCTGATCGCCATCGCCCGGCCCGGACGCTCGCCTCCCGCATCGGCGAGCAGGGGGAACCAGACGACGGAGGTTGCGGCCTGGGAGATCCCCATGATCGCCAGCAGCGCGCCGATGTGCCAGGGGACGGTGACGAAGGCGATCCCAAGATATCCGACGCCGACCGAGACCATGGCGAGCGCGACAGTGCGGCGCCTTCCGATCGCGGCGGAGATACTGGTGAGGACGAGTTGCCAGAGGGTCATTCCGCCCACCAGCCATACTGTAGTGGCCGCCCACTGCTCGTTCGTGCAGCCGAGGCCGTGGATCATGTACCCGTTGACGAAGGTGAAGATGCCGAACCAGCTGAGGGTGGTGATCAGGGCGACGGGGATCATGCTGGCCAGCAGCCAGAAGACCGGCACTTGCCCGTGCGCTACCTGCTGGTATTCGAGGGGGAGCGCCGACATCGGAAGCGCGGTGCCGACGATCGGCTCAGTTGCGACGGGCTTGGGATCCGGCATGGTTAGCTTTGTTCAGGAAGCGAGCGGCGGAGGATGGCGATTTTTTCCACAATACCGTTCAGACATCGGCGTTTACAGGTCTACGTACTCCTGTGCGCGTCTGGAGAAGGCAACTTTTGCGCCGATATGCAACGAGAGATCCAAACTGGACGTGCTCCGCGGGTTCGATGGATGGGGAAATGGAGCCACGGGGAATCGAACCCCGATTTGCTGAATGCGATTCAGCCGTCATCCCGTTAGACCATGGCCCCGGGTGAGCGGAGGGTGGACATTCTAATGGCGCGCCGGCGCGGGTCAAGGGAAGTCGCGCCGCGGCGCGCAGGGGAACGACGCGCAAAAATTTCGACAAGCTGGAATTGACGAGGCCGAAAAATCTTGCAGCTTTTTGACCTGAGAAAAGGGGGAGCCCTATAGTAACGCACCCTAGGGGAACATCTTGGGAGATATGTGAATGGCAAAGCGCGGATATGCCCTGCCCGATCAGGAGCTCGAGCCGTTGGTAGGACTGTTCCGCCTGTTGTCTGACAAGACGCGGCTGAACATCCTGATGCTTCTCACCAAGGGTGAGCGGAACGTCACCAGCCTATGCGAGGAGTTACGGCTGCCGCAGCCGACGGTGAGTCATCACCTGGGACTCCTGCGGATGAACAACCTCATTGCCAACCGGCGCCACGGGAAGCAGGTCTTTTACGGCCTGAACGGAAACGTGGACGGCGACTCGAAGAACGCGCTGCAGATCCGCATCGACGACTTCGAGGTCCGGGTCGCCGACAAGTCGCGCTAAGCTCCAATTCAACTCAAAGCCTGCCTCAGGCGCGTTCCCGCCCAAGGCGCGGAGCGCTTTGCTCGCGCTGCTGCGATTGGTCATCACTTGAGAAGCGATGGCCCGTCAGGCGGATGAACACATCTTCGAGGGTTGGCTTCCCGACCGAGACGGAATCGATCAATCCGGGTGCGGCTTCAATGAGTTGCGGTACGAAGGTATGGCCGCGGTCGCGCTCGAGGCGCAGCACGCCGCTGACTTCCTCCGGTTCCACGCCGAGCCGCTCGCGCAGCACAGCGCTCAGGCGGGCGGGATCAGGCGAGGTGAGGGTAATCACATCGGCGCCAATCTGCTCTTTCAACGCGGCGGGCGTATCGCAGGCGAGGAGTCTGCCCTGCTGGAGCACGGCGAGGCGGTCGCAATGCCCGGCTTCCTCCATGAGATGCGTGGTGAGCATGACGGTGACGCCGCCGGTTTCCGTGATGCGGCGCAGGTGGCGCCACATGTCGATGCGGGCGGCGGGATCGAGACCGGTGCTCGGCTCGTCCATCAGCAGCAGCCGGGGGCGATGCAACAACCCCATGGCGACCTCGACGCGGCGGCGCATTCCGCCGCTGAAGCCCACGACGCGCTCGTCGGCGCGGTCGAGCAATCCGACCGAAGACAATTCTGCATGAATGCGGTCGCGCAGGGCGGCGCCGCGCAGCCCGTAGAGATGTCCGTGGTGAGTGAGGTTCTCGCGGGCGGTCAGCTGACGGTCGAGGCTGGGGGACTGGAACACGACGCCGATCTCGCGACGGATGCGATCGCGCTGCCCCGCGGCGTCCATGCCCAGGACCGTGACAGTGCCGGGCGGCGCGGGAATGAGGGTGGAGAGAATCCGAAAGAGGGTGGTCTTACCGCTGCCGTTGGGCCCGAGCAATCCGAAGATCTCGGCCGGCTCGACGCGCAGGGTGAGGTTGTCCAGCGCGACGCGAGAGCCGTAGGCGTGGCTGAGGCGCTCGACCTGCACGACGGGTTCGGCCATCACTGTTCCCAAAACAAACGGGCCCGCAGCCGCGGACCCGCTTCCATATTCAGACGATTGGGCGCATTCAGACGATCGACGGCGCGGCGGCTCAGTGCCGGAACCCGCGCATGAAATCATTGAAATAATGCAGCGAGGCGCTGTGGGCATCGGGCTGCGTGAGGATAACGTCGGGGATGAGCGCGACGATCAGCAGGACGCAGAGGCAGACCGGAACTATCAGGATCAGGTAGATCAGCTTGCCTTCAAATTTCAGGTGCATGAAGTAGAGCGCGACGAAGATGGCCTTCACCGACGCCACGAGCAGGGCGAGCAGCACGTTCACCCACTCGCTCCTGAAGCGCTTTCGCGCGATGGCGACGGTGACGATGGTGAGCACCACCAGGAGCAGGAAGATCATGAAGTAGTTGACCGAATGGTGCGGGAGCGACTCGCTTACGCCGTGCGGCTCTTCGGGCTCGCCCATGCGGTTGGCTTCGGAAGTGGTGGACATCGATTCGGTCTCCGTTTGCTTGTGTTCACCGGCGGGCCGGTGCGACGTTCAGTTTAGATCAGGTAGAGCAAGGGGAACAGGAAGATCCAGACGAGATCGACGAAGTGCCAGTAGAGGCCCGTGTATTCGGTTTGCGGCGCGAAGATCTTTCCGCGAAGGCCCTGGATGAGGAGGATGCCGATCGGGACCATTCCCCCCAGCACGTGCATCCCGTGCACACCGGTCAAGGCAAAGTAGCTGGCATAGAAGATGTTCTTCCAAGGCCCGTAGGTGATCTGATCGGTGATGTCCTTGTCCTCGATGAAGTTGGCGGGCTTTGGCTCCTTGCCCTTCAGCTCCAGGTCTTCGCCGCCTTTTTCCTTGATGTAGGCTTCGCTGATGAGGTGAATGTTGAACTCCGACTCCATCGGCATGCGGTAGCCGCTGAAGACGTAGCCGTCCCCGTGCCGGTGAACGTGCCCGTCATACGCATACATCCCGGCGCCCCAGTCGACGGCATTGGGCTTGGGCAGCTTGGCGGCGGAATCCTTAGTGGAGGGGGTATCCTTCGCGAGTTGGTAGACCTTCACCGGCGAGCGGCCCGCCACCCCGGAAGCGCCACCGGCAACCTCGCCGACAAAGACGCCGCTGCCCTGGTCCTGCAGCGGGATCGCGCCTGCGGCCCAGTCCTTGTCGGTCTTCTTCGCGAACGCGGTTCCATTGAAGATCGTTCCGTCAGGCTTGGCGACGATGGCGTAATACTTCTTCCCGGCGGCGTCACTTCCGAGTTCGACGCGGACGGGGGTTGCGCGGTCGCGGACGGCGGCGACGATGGTGCGGTGGTGTGCTTTGTCGGCATACTCGATGCTCTTGATGACCATGAAGCCGGCGGCGCACAGGAACGTGAGCACGAGGCAGAGAACGAGGCGATTGCGGTTGCCCTTCTGGGCGGCGTCAACGGACAGGGCCATCGTGAGCGAGCTGAAGATCAGCACGAGGGTGTTGAGCCCCGCGAGCGGCTTGCTCAGGGCTTCGGCGTGCTGCGCGAACATCAGCGAAGAGCCGGAGCGCAGCACGATGTACGAGCCAAGGATGCCGATGAAGAACATGATCTCGCTGGCGAGAAAGAGCCAGATGCCGATCTTGCCCGGCGCGGTGGGATCGCCGTGGCTGAGCACGGGGTCCGGAGCATGCTCCTCCGGAATGTAGCCGTGGTCTAAAAGAGTCTCGGACATGTGCACTCCTTTCGTACGTTCTCAAACCAGCCCGCAGGGGCGGCACTGTTCTGGTCAGCCAGTTACCTCTTGTCGATCATCATCACCGCGAAGAGCAGAGGCAGGTAGATGATCGACGCGACGAAGAGCCGGCGGGCATCGAGCCGGTCTTTGCTGACGGCGCACAGCGCGCCAACCGCCAGGAAGCCGAGCCCAAGCAAGATGGCCGCGAGGAAATATCCCAGCCCGGCCATTCCCAGGAGCGTCGGGATGAGGCTGACGGGGATCAGGGTCATGCCGTAGAGGACGATCTGCCGCCCGGTGCTGGACAGTTGATCGTCGACGACGGGAAGCATCTTGAAGCCGCCGGCCGCGTAATCGTTCTGATAGAGGATCGCGATCGCCAGGAAGTGGGGCATCTGCCAGAAGAAGAGGATCCCGAAGAGGGCCCACGCTTCGGGGGAGAGTTGGCCGGTGACGGCGGTCCAACCCATGAGGGGCGGGACCGCGCCCGGGACCGCCCCGATGATGGTGCAAAGGGTGGTATATCGCTTGAGCGGCGTGTAGACGAACACATAACTCGCCAGCGTCAGGGCACCGAGAGCGGAAGTGATCGGGTTGACGAGCAGGGTCAGGTAGACGATGCCGGCGGCACCGAGGAAGACGCCATAACAGAGGGCTTCGAGAGGCGCGACGCGGCCGGCGGGCAGGGGGCGGCCGGCGGTGCGCGACATCCTGCCGTCGTACTCGCGCTCGACGTATTGGTTGAGCACGCTCGCGCCCGCGGCAGTGAGCGCGGTGCCGAGGAGCGTGTGGATGAGGCGAGGCCAGTCGGCCCAGCCGCGGGCGGCCATGTAGTAGCCGACCATCGCGGTGAGGAGCACGAGGAAATTCATGCGCGGCTTGGTCAGCTCATAGAAGTCAGTCCAGCGGGAGATTGCGCGGGCGCTGCGCCGCGGCGCGTTCGCGACGGCGAGGCTGCCATGGCCGAAGTCCATGACCCGCTCGTCCAGCTTCGCGATGTTGGTGAAAGTGTTCATAACAGATTACGCCGTCGCGAGGCTGCCGGGGGTGGCGGATGAACCCGAAGGGGTCACGGTTTTGAAAGTCTGCCTGTGCGGCGTGCCGGTAATTGGTGAAAGCGAGCGGCACAGACGGATTGAGTTGGCCGTCAGAATGAAACTGATCATCAGCACGAGCGCTCCAGCCGCCACATGTGCGCTGGCGACGTCGGCGGGCTTCCTGAAGAGCACCGTGAAGACCCCCAGCGCGATCTGAGCGGCGAGCAGCGCGAGAAGGACAATCGCCGGCCGCAGCAGCGCGGGGCGGTTGCGGTGATGGAGAACGATTCTCGCGACGAGCGTGAGGACGACGGCAGTAACGAGGAGCGCGCCGATGCGATGGGCAAAGTGGAGCCAGATCTGGCTGGCGCTCACGGGCTGCAGGTGGTGCATCACGCGATCCCAGTTGATCACGCGCAGGGCTTTTGGATCGGTCGGGGGCAGGAGCTTTCCGTACGCGAGCGGCAGGTCAGGAATTGCGAGTCCGGCCCCGTAATGGCGCATGAACGCGCCGAGGACCAGCTGAGCATAAACAACGAGCACCGCCAGCGCCGCGAGGCGCACGAGCGGGCGAGCGCGCTGGGCGTCATCGGAGAGCGAGAGCGGTGCCGCTGCTTCCCATGAGCGTGAGGTGACGAGCGCGACGAGGGCGGTCAGGCAGAACACGGCCTGCGCCAAACAGGCGTGCAGTATCGCGAGGTCGAGCTTGAGCAGGACCACGCGGAGCCCGCCGATGACGCCCTGGAGAATCACCGCGCCCAGGACAGCGAGCGCGAGCCAGCGGACGGAACGGCGCGTCGGAGTGAGGCACGCCCAGGCCGCCAGCACGATCGCGAAGAGCCCGACGATGCTGGCAACCAGGCGGTGCGTGTGCTCGTAGAAGATGCCGCCTTCCCACAGCCGCGGCGGGAAGAGCCACATGTTGTAGCCAAAGGTGTTGGGCCAGTCGGGGACGGCGAGGGCGGCGCCATGGGAGGTGACCAGGCCTCCCATGAAGATCAGCGGGAAGGTCGCCGCCGCGGTGAGCAGGGCGATGTAGTGCAGGGGCGCGTTATAGCGGTTAGCGGGGGCCATCGTCGGCGTTTGGAGAGTGGGATGGTCGCAGGTTCGGATCAATGCTTGACGACGAGTTTGTCGGCGCCTTCGACGAAGCGCGTCTGAGCGAGCCAGTCTTCCTCCACCAGGGGCGAGCTGTACTCATAAGGCCCGTGATGGACGACCGGCACCTTGGTGAAGTTGCCATGCGGCGGGGGGCTCTCGGTCTCCCACTCGAGCGTCGTGGCTTCCCACGGGTTGCGCGACGCCTTGGGTCCCCAGACCCACGAGCCGATGAAATTGATGATGAACGGAAGCTGCGCGATCCCGAGCACGAAAGCACTGACGCTGATGAACTGGTTCATCGGTTGGTACTTCGCGAAGGAGGCGATGCCGGTGTGGTCGGCGTAGCGCCGGGCAACACCTCCCACGCCCAGGATGTGCATCGGGAAGAACGTGCAGTTGAACGCGATGAAGCTGAGGATGAAGTGGATCTTGCCGAGGGTCTCGTTCATCATCCGGCCGAACATCTTGGGATACCAGAAATAGATCGAGCCGAAGATACCGAACATCGTGCCCCCGAACAGCACGTAGTGGATGTGGGCGACGATGAAATAGGTATCGTGAATATGCACGTCGACGGCGGTGGAGGCCATGAAGATCCCCGACAGCCCGCCAATGACGAACATCGCGACAAACGCCAGGGCGTTGAGCATGGCGGCGGTGAAGCGGATGTTTCCGCCCCAGACGGTGCCGAGCCAGTTAAAAGTTTTGATCGCGGATGGCACCGCGATGAACATGGTGCTGATGGCGAAGGTGGTGCCGAGGGTGGGGTTCATGCCGCTCTGGAACATGTGATGCGCCCAGACGATGAACCCGAGGAACGCGATGCCCGCGATGGCGTAGACCATCGGGCGATAGCCGAAGATCGGCTTGCGGGAGAAGACGGCGATGATGTCCGACACCATTCCCATCGCCGGAAGGATCATGATGTAGACGGCCGGGTGGGAATAGAACCAGAACAGGTGCTGGTGGAGGAT
Source organism: Tepidisphaerales bacterium (assembly GCA_038204465.1). Classification (GTDB taxonomy): domain Bacteria; phylum Planctomycetota; class Phycisphaerae; order Tepidisphaerales; family Tepidisphaeraceae; genus JBBRCX01. The sequence goes on from JBBRCX010000008.1 coordinate 61,433, forward strand.
CGCGTAGCCGCCTCCGGAGTTGGACTGCGGCACGTTGGCGACGACCCAGTTGTAGGGCTGGAAAAAGCTGGAGACGCGGTGGTGATCGAGGAGGTTGAGCAGCAGCGTGGCGGCCAGCACCGGGGTGGCGAGCAGCACCAGGATCGACGTGATGAAGAGGGCCCAGACGGAGAGAGGCATTCGGAACATCGTCATGCCGGGGCAGCGCAGCTTCACGATCGTGGAGATGTAATTGACGGCGCCCAGGATGCTGGAGAAGCCGAGGATGAAGAGGCTGAGGAACCAGGCGGACTGGCCATCGAATGCGATGTGCTGCGCGCCGCGGCCGATGTAGACGGCCGCGATCGCTGAGAGGATCACCGAGAGGGTGATGCGGCTCATGCGGTCGCCGATCAGGAAGGCGGCGACGAGGAAACCGCAAAGGATCAGGAACTCGAGCACCACGCGGGTGGGCGTTGCACCGAGCACATACGCGGGGGAATGGGTAAACAACAGCGCGCCGTAAACGATGGCGAGGGCGCAGATGCCCCAGATGAGCGAGCCGGTCCTGCGGGTGGTGACGTAATAGGCGCAGAGATAGAGCAGGCACAGCACGCTGGCGAGATAGAGCATCACGACGCCGAAGGCGGGCCAGACATTTTCCGGGCCGTGGCCGAGGAAAAGCGCGCTGAGCGGCGGATAACTGGTCCAGCCCGCGGCGGCGGGGCCTCCGTTGAGGAAAAAGCTGGCGACCATGATGGTGCCGGCAGGAAACGCGGACCAGAACGCGAGCCCATTCATGAAGGGGAAGGCCATGTCGGCGGCGCCGATCTTCAGGGGGATGAGGTAGTTCCCAAAGGTGCCGACCAGCAGGGGGATGATCACGAAAAAGATCATGATCGACGCGTGCATGGTGAAGGTGGCGGTGTACCAGTCGTCAGGCAGCGACTCGGTGGTCCACACGCCGATGGCTTTGAGAAACGCGCCGAAGACCGGCACAGGCCGGCCCGGCCAGCCAAGCTGCCAGCGGACCAGCATTGCCTCGAGCCCCCCGATCACGAAGAACGTCAGGCCCAGAAGGAGGAACTGGATGCCGATGACCTTGTGGTCGGTGGAGAAGATGTACTTCTTGAAGAAGCTGATCTCGTGAGGATGTTCTGCTCCGTGGGCCTCGTGGGCGACGGAGCCCGCCTGGGACGGATGAGGGATCGCAGTCATAAGCAGCTCAACTCTTTTCTGAACAATCCTGAGGCACTGTCTGAACGATCCAAGGCAACTACCGCGAGGCTGACGCCGCCTGCAGGTCACCGGCGGCGACCGGGGCAGGCTTGATCGGCTGGGTCGAAGGCGCTCGCTTCGACAGTTCCACCTTGTTCATGAAGTCCTCGTACTCCTGTTTGCTGACGAAGAAGACGTCGTTGCGCATCGTGTAGTGGCCGGCTCCGCAGAGTTCCTCGCAGGCGAGTTCCCAGGGCTTCATCAGGGCGGTGAGCTGGGTGATGCCGTAGGCGCTGCGGAGATCAGACCGAAGCGACTCGATTTCACTGGAAAGCATGGGCGGCGTGATGGCTTCCATCTCGATGTTGCGCCGGCGAAGCCTGTTGCGAGCGCCGTCTTCCAGACTCTGGAACGTTGCGATCCATGCGCTGGGGAGGGCGCCGGTGCCCTTGGGGTCGGAGATCTGCCAGATCTTCGGGTTGCCGAGCAGCCTCGCGCCGGGGGTGTCATAGGTGACCCAGATCCTGGCCCACGCGGGGATCTGATCGATGTCCATCCTCTGCGTGCTCTGGCCGTTGGGCAGCGCCTTGAAGTTGATCACGCCGCGCATGCCGGGGACCGCGTCGAGCTTCACGCGGAAATTGGGCAGGAAGAAGTCGTGCAGCACGTCCTTGGCGGAAAGGTTGATCTCCAGCGCGCGATCGACGGGCAGGACGATGGGGCGGGCGGCGGCGGTGGGGGCGTAATCGTCGTCTTTGCCGGCTTCCTCGGCGCTCAAATCCTGACCGAGCGTGTTATTGGGCGGGGCGATGGCGTTGGTGATCGCCTTGAGGGCTTCGGCCTCGGGCATGGTGCGATAGCCGGGGTCAGTGGGCTTGGGGAACGCGAGATACTTACCAAGCTTTCCGTCGGGGCCCGCGTACACCACGTGCCATTTGAACTGCTCGCCGACGACGAGGAACCGGGCGCGGTTGGGATCGTCGCCGAGCGGCGAGTAACGGTAGTTGTCCCACACGCGCTTGGTCATCAGGGCGAGCGCGACGAGAATGACGGCGGGGACCAGTGTCCAGACCATTTCCAGGCGAGTGTTGCCGTGGCTGAATCTCGCCTTCTGCTGACCGGGGCGGTGCCGGTATTTGATGAGGAAGTAGACCAGGACGACCTCGACCACGATGAAGACGATCATCGTAATCCAGAGGATCAGGGTATAGAGGCTGTCCATTCCGGCGCCATGAGTGGAATAATCGGGCGGCAGCCGGTACTTGTTCCACTGCAGATTGGGGGGCACATCGGCGAAGGCGGGCGCGGCGAGAGCTGGCGCCAGCAGCGCCGCAACGATGAGGGGCAGTCGCAAGACGCGGCTGAGGGTCCCCGGCTTGGAGAGAATCACCTACCTGCTCCGTTTCACACTATCGGCCGCCCCTTCGGCGGTCCGATCGTCCGAAGCGCCCGGCTGAAAGTGAAGAAGGGTGGATGGAAAAATTCCATCCACCCCTCGTCGGCTCACCTGCGTGCCGAGCGACGGGGTCACGGCAGGACTTCTAGCAGAAGCGGCCGTGACCATCAAGTTCAAGACCGCGTGCTCGGCGGATGCAATTTCAATCGGATCAGAAGGTACGCGAGGCTCAGTTGGCCTTCGCCTGCGGGCCCGTCTCGACTTTCTTCCCCGGCTCGGAATTCGCGACGGCGGCGCTCGACTCGCAATCATTCGAGCAACAGGTCTTCTCGCTGGGCGCGAGTTGCGATGCCAGCTTGACGTTGTTCTCGGCCGGTGCGGCGGCGCTTCCCACCGGCATCTTAAATTCACCGGCGTCTGCCTTGCCGTCCTTCACCTCTATCTCCTGCTCCTTGGGCTCGCCGGAAGCTTCCTGCCAGAAGAGCAGCGTGTACTTGCCGTCCTTCAGGCCTTTGGTCTGGATTTCGTAAGTTCCGTCATCTTTGCTGACGGCGAAGAAGGGGTGATTGAAGACGTTGATCCAGGCCGCCATCCAGGGATGAACGTCACACTTCACCTTGAAGCGCTCTTCGGTCTTCATTGGGGGCGCCTTGATTCCCGGCTTGTCGATATTGGCCTGGCCCCGATTGATGGTTTCGTTTTCGGTCGGCTGGGTGTGGACGTTGTGCAGGAAAGGATCGCTGTTGGAGATCAGGAGGTCCTGCCCCACCATCATGGCGAGGACGTGGGGGTGATACATGCAGGCCTTCTGGTCGAGCACCGCGGGGTCCTTGGGCACGTCGCCCTTCAATTCGACGCCTTCGGCGGGCTTGATCGAGACGACGACGTTGGCCAGTTGCTTGTCCTTGCCGACGACGACGGACTCTTCGCTGACGGGGTCGGCATGCTGCTTGGCGCAATCCTGGACGCCGGACATGTCGATCTGCTTCGCCTCGGGCGGATCGCCATCGAGGAGCACCTTGCCCTTGATCTGACCGAACGAATACGACGCCATGCCGGCGAGCGCCGCCGCCATCAACCATCCGCGAACGTTCATGAGTTCCTCCTGTGGAATGTTTGTAAGGAGAGAGCCGCGCCAACCCGGTCGACACTCATCGGCCGGGTGCGCGAGGACGAAAATCAGTTACCGCGAATGATAGGACATGTTTCGTGGGTGTACAGTTAGTTGGGCTACGACGGCTAAACTTTTGTCGCGGCAGCATTCTGTTTGCCGAACTCGCCTGACATCGCAGATTTGCGGACGGGTACTCGGGGAACTGTGAAGCGGCGTTGCTACTGGGGTAACCTTGGCGAAGGCAGCGCCTGTCTCGCAGCGGTCGCATTGTGAGGGGGTTTTCGCGAGGCGAACCTCGCGCATCGGTCGTT
>JBBRCX010000009.1:0-65156 GCA_038204465.1 Tepidisphaerales bacterium
GGTCGCGTTTCAGGGGACTCGAGGGAGAGCGCGCCCGGATCTGCGAGCCGGCGCTGATTCGCAAGCGATATTTGGAGAACTTTAAGCGTCACCAGCACCAGTTGCAGGAGACTGCGCGGATTCTTGGTAACGAGTTCCACAGCTTCATCACCGACAAGCCGTTGATCGACACGCTCGCATTGTTCCTCCACCGCCGCCGCGCGGCGCGGTGAGACAGGGTCCCGACGCAAGCCATACAGCGATGTTCCACAACCCGCTCATGCTCATCGGCATCGGCGCCGCGGTCCTGCCGCTGATCCTGCATTTGCTTGCCCGCTCCCGGTATCGCACGCTCGATTGGGGGGCAATGATGTTTCTCGATGGCGCCGGCTCGCAGCAAAACAGCAGCCGGCTCAGTCAAATCCTGCTGCTGTTGATTCGCGCCTCGATGGTCGGCCTGCTGGCGCTCGCGCTGGCGCGTCCGGTTCTCTACAGCCGATGGGGCAGCGCCGCGGCCGGGCGATCGATGGCCGCCGTCATCGTCCTGGATTGCTCCGGCAGCATGGCGGTTGAAGAGAACGGCCCGACGCGCTTCGAGCTTGCACGCGCCGCGGCCAGGCAAGTACTGGAGGGCTTGCGCAAAGGCGACGAAGCCGGTCTCGTGCTTATCGGCACAGACGACGATCGTGATGTCCAACTGCCGCCCACCGCCGACCTGAGCGCGATCGATGCCGGTCTGCGCGCTGCCAGGCCCGGGCGCGGCAGCGCGGACGTGGCTGATGGAATGCAGCGCGCCGCGGATTTGCTCGAGCGCCAGTCGTCCGGCCGTCGCGAGATCTATCTCATTGGTGATCGTCAGGCGAACAGTTGGCGCAACGTCGACGAGGCGTTCGCCGCCCGTTGGCGGACTCGCGTCAGCGCCTCTTCCATCGGCGTCTCCGTGCTGCCGGTCGGTTCCTTAAGCGCCGAAAACATTTCGGTCGACGCGGTGGAACTCCTGAATCCTCCGGCCATTCGCGGACAACCCTCCGAGGTTGAGATTCGCTTGCGCAACTTTGGCTCGGTCTCCCGCGCTGCCGTACCGCTCGCGCTCAGCGTGGGCACTGCCCAAATCTTCGAGACCAGGGTGGACCTTGAAGCAGGGGCGTCATCCTCGACCAGGGTGCCCGTGAAATTCGCGCAAGCGGGCTCCCAGGTCCTTTCCGCGGCCATAAAGACGACCGGTTTTGCCAGCGATGACGTGCTCGAGGGCGTCGCGAATGTGATCGACCCGGTGAGGGTCCTCATCATTAGCGGCGACGAGCGCGAGGGCGCCTTCCGCAGCGAGAGCGACTTCTCCCGTCTTGCGTTGGCGCCGCACGGCTCCGCGGCCGGCAGCGCCGACCTCGCCCAGGTCGACGTCGTGGCGGCCGAGCATTGGTCCGGAGCGGCCGTAGCCCTTTCCAAAAACGAAGAGATGCCACCTCCTGCCGCGACCGCTCCGCCTCCTATTGAGACACAGATCGAGCGCTACCAGGTCATCATTCTCGCCAATCTCGAATCGATTTCTGCCGAACAGGCGCGGGCGCTGGGGCAATTCGTCTACGACGGCGGCGGGCTCCTCGTTGCACCCGGGAACCTGTCGCGCGTCGAGGATTACAATGCGCTGCTTTATCGCAACGCGGCTGGTTTGCTTCCGGCACGCCTTGAGACCCCCACGGCCGGTGACGGCTCCGCAGCGACCACCGTTCTCGGCATGGACATCAGCCACCCGGTCTTCCGATTCCTCAAAGGGCGTCCCGATCCCATCCCCGGCGCAACGGTCGGTCGCTACTTTCCTGCCCACTCCATCCGGCCTGATGCGCGCGTGCTGGCCACTTTTGCATCAGGTCATCCGTTCCTGATCGTATTGGCTGCAGGCCGCGGCCGCGTGCTGCTTCTGACCACCGCGCTCGATGCCGACTGGTCCACGCTGCCGCTCTCCAATTTCTATCTTCCGTTCGTTCAGTCGATGGTGCGCTTCCTGGCCGGCGGAAGAGCGCCTGACAACACGCTTGCGATCGGCCAGCCGATCGAATTCACGCTTGATGATGCATCAGAAGAACGCTCCGCATCGGTCTACCGGCCCGGGAGCAGCGTGACCCTGCCACTGGAATTGCTGCGCTCGGGAAAGCGCGAGGCGCGATACACCGATACCGCAACGTCCGGCAGATACCGGTTTGTCGTCAAGGACAAGGGGAAGGAGACAACGCTCCATTTCATAGTTCAACCCTCCCGCGAAGAGTCCGACCTGACGCCAATCACTGACCAGCGCTGGCAGATGCTGCAGCGCACGCTCGGACTCGAGAGGGTGGAAGAAAACGAGCAGTCGATCGCGACAACGGTATCGAGCGCTCGCAATGGGCATGAGCTCTGGTCAACCGGGCTGGCGCTCGTTCTCCTGCTGGCGGTGGTTGAAATGACCGCGGCCCGGGTTTGGTCCCGCACCGCTGTCTGACTTTGGATCGTACCTCGGATCTGAGTTTAGAATTGGGATCCGCGTGCTATTAAAGCTCTTATGGCTGTCCCCGCGCTCGCTGCCGCTTGCCGCCGGGGCCGCGCTGCTGTTAATCGCGGCCGTCATTGCGCTCTACCCCGCGCAAGTCCGCACTCTCCCGCACGCCTGGCGCTGGGCGCTCTATGCTTTGAGGTCCGTCGCGTTAATCACCCTGGTCGCGTCGTTCGCGCAACCCGCCCTCGCGCTTCGTGAGACAGAAAAAGAACGCGGCTCACTGCTCGTGTTGATCGACCGATCCCGGAGCATGAGTGTGATCGACAAAGCCCGCCCTCCGGCGCAACTCGTGGCCCTCGCCGATGCGCTTGGCCTGCTTCCGAGCGGCCTGCGCTCGGCCGGCACGGCGGGCCTGTACGCGGCGCTCGATGAGATCCACTCGACGGCGGCCGAGATAGCACACGCCCGCGGTGACCTCAGCTACTCCGAAATCACCGGCAGAGGCGTCGCATCCGCCAGGGCGCATGTCGCGGAAGCAGCAACGCGGCTGGAGAACGAATGCAAGACACTCGCTGCCCGCGCCTCTTCCTTGCCTGCAGACGCGGACTTGAAACAGAGTATTGCGGCGCTCGGGCAGCTTCCATCCGCCGATGGAAGTGACCGATGGCTCATCACGACCAATTCCACACTCGATGCCGCCAGGGCTGCGGCCGCCAACTATGACGCCACATTCGACTCGCGGCTCTATCGCTCGAACAGCCAGGTTCGTCAGGCGTGCGACGAGCTCGCAAAGTTATCGCGTTTTGAGCTGGTCGAGCAGGCGCTCCTGCGACCGAAGCGCGGACTGTTTTCGCGGGTCGGCGAGAAAATGCCTGTTTTGAGCTTCGCCATCGCAGAGAAAGCTATTCCGATCCACTTCACAGCTGACCCGCTCCACCTTGGCGCGAAGCCCGATGCATTGTGGTCTGACTTGACGAACAGTGTCGCCTCAGCGGTTGCTGACGCGGGGGCCCACAAAGTTCGCGCAATTGTTCTGCTCTCCGATGGTCGTGAAGTGGCGCCGTCGGGCGCGGCTCAAACCGACGCTGCGACTGACATCCCGATCTTTGCGATCAATGTTGCCGCTTCGGGTTCACGCGATGTCTCCTTCGAGCGGGTGTCGGCGCCGCGCAGCGCCTTCGTCGGCGAAACCATCACCATCCGCGCCGTCTTGAGGGCGACCGGCTTGCCGACACGACCCGGTGACATCCGGCTCAAGATGAACGACCTCGAACTTCGGCCCAGCGTGACGGATCACGCCGCGGGAATGGCGGAGTTCTCGGTCAAGCTCGAGCGCCCGGGCGCGCAGCAAATGATGATCGAGGTCCCGCCGGTTGCGGGAGAAGTGACACCTGAGAACAACCGCGTGCAGCGCTGGGTGAAAGTGCTTCCACACAAAATGAAGGTTGCGGCCTACGCGGGTACGCCCGGATGGGATTTCCAGCTTCTTCGCAACACGCTCTCGCGCACTTCCTGGGTCCAGCTCGAATCAGCGGTGCTGGATCCCGCGTCGCCCGCGGTTACTCTCGCGCCCCAGCAGGTCCTGCAACAGGATATCGTGATCCTCAGCGACGTGCCCGTCGCTGCGCTGGACGACGCCCGTTGGGATGCGCTCTACCGGCTTGTCGCAGAGCGCGGCGGCAGCGTGATCCTGTTGGCCGGTCTGTCACACCTGCCGGCTGAATATTCGCAGCGCTTGCTCGCTTCTAACCTGCTGCCATTTCGCTCCGAGCTTAAGCCGGCCTGGCGAGAATGGCCCGGCGAGCAGCCCGCTTATCGGCTCGTTCCCACTGCCGATGCATCGCGGACCGATTCGCTCCGTCTCACTGACGATGCGGGTTCAAACGAGCGGCGATGGCAGGAACTGCCCAGCCTTTACCGGTTCCTGCCGCTCAGCACCTGGGACGCCGCCTCGCGCAGGTTCACCGAGCTGAAGCCCAACACCCGGGCGCTGCTGATTGAGGCCGAGTCGCACGCCGCCGTCCTGACCGAAAGCCGAGTCGGCGCCGGCCGCAGCTTCCTGCTCGGGAGTGACGAGACTTGGCGCTGGCGCATGAATACCGGCGAGCGCGACTTCGACCGATTCTGGCTCCAGCTCATCCGTCATGCCGCTGATGAGCCCTACGCCGTCACCCAGGGGCCTCTCTCGCTCGATGCGGACAAAGTCGCGGCGCAGCCTGGCGAGTCGCTGCGAATACGCGCCCGGGTGACCGACGATCGACATGCAGACGTGCTCGACCTGCAGGTGCTGCGCGACGGCAAGATCGTTCGCACCTTGAAGCTTCCCGCGGTCGCAGGCGGCGGCGCGGGACGATTCGAAGCTACGCTGGCCGGCCTGGAATCGGGCGATTATCTGCTGCGCCTCCTTGAGGGCGCCAACGGAATCGAGCCTGTCCAGCTCGCGTTGCACGTCGCTATCAGCCCTGAATTGGAAATGGCGGATATCAGCCCCGATGAGGCTCTGCTGCGGCGGCTGGCCGATGCCTCGGGTGGCGCATACTTGAAGCTGGAAGAACTTGAGCGCCTGCCCGAGCGGCTCGAACACTTGGATGACGCCAGGCCGAAGGTCACTCATCGTTCGATATGGGACAGCCCCTATCTGTTCGCCTTCGTGGTCGCGTGCTTCACCGCCGAATGGGCCCTGCGGAAGCAACTCGGTCTTGCGTGAGCGAAAACGTGCGGATCAACTACGATGATCATGTTGTTCCCGATGGTCAACGAATGACGGCAATTCCGGCACTGCCCATCTCCATTCGATCCTACGTCAGCAACTTCGTTCGGCGCTGGCGGCAAGCGGAGTTGCTTCGCGCAGCGGGTCTGGCAGCCGCGGTGTTTCTGTCCTGGATGCTCCTGTCATGCGCGATAGACCGGTTGGGACAGCTTGCCTCGCCGGCGCGCCTTGGCATGTTTGTTTCGGGTGTCGTGGCAGCCGCACTGATCCTGTATCGCCCATTCAGATCGTGGCTGCGTCCAGACTTCAATTGGGTGCAGGCCGCGGAACGCATCGAGCATTGCGAGCCGCGATTCGGGCAACGACTGATGACCGTTACCTCGCAAGTATTCGGTGTGCCCGAGCATCGCGGCTCCGACGAAATGCTTCAGCACGTCCTCACGGAGCTCGATGGTGAAGCTGGCGCCCGCTCGTCGATCAGGCCGATGAAACTTGCTGAGCTTACGTTTCCCTGGGTTGCCGCTGGCATCGTCGCCATGGCCGGGGCGGGGCTGCTGCGCGTGAGCGGGCTTCAGGTTCCGCGCCTGCTGCACCGGTTCTTTCTTCCGCTGGCCCACGTTCCGCCAGTAACGACGACAAGGCTCAGCGTGCGCCCGCGGGATGTCGACGTAGTCCAATCACAGCCGCTGCGAATAGAGGCATGCGTACAGAAGCTCGGCAGCGCCTCCGTCTTTCTTCATCTCGTCGAGCCCGGGAAAAAGCCGACGCGCTTCACGATGAAGAACGACGGCAACGGTTCTTTCAGCTTCACCCTCGCCTCGGTCGATCGTGACCTTCACTACCACGTTTCCGCCGGCGATGCGGTGAGCGACGGATATTCCGTGAGGGTTCTGCGCTGCCCGGTCGTCTCCCAGTTCAGGATTCGCTACGAATATCCGCAGCATACCCAATTGCAGCCGCTGACCGTCAGCAATGTCGATGGGCTGATCGAAGCCCCGGTGGGCACTGAAGCGACAATCTCGATCACGGCAAGCGAGTCATTGCAATCGGCCGTGATCAGCATCGGGAGCGAAAAGATTCTGATGGATCGCACCTCCACTGAGCGTGTGCGTCTGGCACGGCTTCGTGTCCAGCGGGATACGCGCTACGACGTCGAGATGATCAGCATGCGCGAAGTCCCTGGCGGTGGGCCGGGCACCACGCGCATCCGCGCCATCCCTGATCGCCCACCTCTCGTCCAACTCTCAGAATCGGGCGCCGCGCTGCGGCTCAATCCGCGCGAGATCGTGCCACTGTCGTATGAGGCGCTCGACGATTACGGCTTGGGGTCAACCTCACTTCGGGTGCAGGTCAACGGTGGGGTGGCCGCCGAGCTTTTGATCGCACTGGCGGGAGACCCCAGATGGCAGGCCGGAGCATGTGATTTCGACCTGGCAACAATCAAACTCAAGATAGGCGACGTCGTCGCCCTGTCCCTCATCGCAAAGGATCGGGGAGGGCAGACGTCGGCCAGCGAGCCACTGCAGATAACGATTGCGCCGCGATCGGTGGACGTGAATACTCACGATCGCATAGCGGAACTCGCGACTGCTTCACAGCTGGCAGATGCGCTGGTCGAACAGCTAACCGCCGCCGGCGCAGCTCTCGACGACGCCGAAGCCAAGCGCGGTCGTGAGGCGTATCCGTTTGTTGCCGCCCTGTCGCGGGTGAATCGATCGTTAAGCAGCAGCGTCGAGACGGGCACTTTACTGCGGCAATCACTGTTCCGGGCGACTACCTACAGCCGCACGTCTGAGCTGTCGGTTACCCTCGCCAACTGGATCGACTCGACCCAAAGCGATGTAAAGCTCTGCGAGATGTTGTTCCGGAAGAACGTTGCACCGCTCGGTCTCGGCAGCGACCCCCGCGCGCTGCTGCGGCTTGCAGTCCCACAGGCGACGCAGATGCAGACGGAACTGAAAGCCGTCTCACAAGCCGAGCGGGCGAAGGCTGTCGTGGCCGACCGCGAGAATCTGGCGGATGCGAAGAAGGCGGCTGAGGCAGCCGGGCCTGGCGCGGCGCCACGATTCGCACAATCGATCAAGCGTGCGCAAGAGGAGATCGCTGCGTCCGCAAGCGAGCTTGCACTCAATCCAGACGCGGCTGATCTCGATAATCAGCTCCTTGCGAAGGCCGCCGCCGGCGCCGCGATATGCAAGCTGAAGGTACCTGTGGATTTCGCCGCGATGGCTCTGCTGTGGGCACATGACATTCAGCTGGCGCCCCCGGCTTGGAACGCGTTCGCCGACCGCCTCGCGATCGCGGCACAGGCTGAGGCGCTGCGAGCGGATGCCGCTCCGGTGCGAGCGCGTGATCTGCAAACCGCTGCCCTGGCCGCTACGTCAATCGAGACGGCCCTCATGGCGGCAAGCGTAACGCGCACGGTCGAACCCGCGGTGTTCGTCGATTACGCGGCCGCGCTCGCCTCCCTCCAGCGCGAGCACGAGATGGATCGCAAGCCGACGGAGCCGCGCCCACCCGATGAAGTAAAGGTAGTGCGCGAAAACGCGACAGCTGCGAGGCTGTTCCTCGCGCGCTGGGTGGAAGATCCGATGCTGGCGCGCACGCAGCCTTCTACCGGCCCGACAAGTGCCGGTCGTCCGGAATTCCTGGCGTTACAGGCTGGCGCGGAGCTCTTGAATCGTAATTTTGCACGAGCGCGTCAGCTGGATGCAGCACTGGCGAGCGACTCCCAAACGGCCAAGGCCACAGCGTCCACCGGGCCCGCGACTACTCAGCTGGCTCAGGAGGCAAGTGCCGTTGCTCTCTCCAACCGGCCACGGTTGCCGGCGCGTGATCGTGAGCGCGCGATCGCTTCGATTCGCCACAACACAGATACTGCTGAGAAGATTGATTCAATCAGCCGCGCGCAGGAACAGATCGCGGAGCAGACTCGCGCGGCGAAGGCGGAGCAGGCCCCGACGCTTGCGGGGAGGCAGCGCGGTGTAGCCGACGCCCTCGCCGACGTGCAGCGCTCCGAAGCGATTGCGGCGGCGGTGCTGCGCTTGTCGGATGATCCGGACTGGCGCGAACGCGCGACGCAGACGATCCTTGTCGCCCAGGAGCGGCTGGCGGCGATGCCCCAGCAGTTGGCGACGGCGGCGGAAACAATCACGGCCTATCACCAATCGGCCACACGCGCTGAAACAGCCATGCGCGAGGCCGCGGCGGCGCCCGTTGCTCGTCAGCCGACCGCGCGCCGGGCTGCCCTTCAGGCCGAGCAGGATGTGCGCGATTCCACGGAACGCTTGGAGCGAACCATTGGTGTCTTCTCGCCTCAAGCGGTGGGGCAGTTGAACGACGCATTAGACCCGTTCGCCCCGGAGGGAACCGACGCGCAGTTATCGATCGACTCACAGCTTCTGCCAGCGCTGCGGCTGTTCGAGACCTCGGCCAGGGCGGGTGACGCTGCCGCCGCCGAGCGCGCCGCCGCCGCCATCCGTGTTGCCGTAGAGGCGGTCCAAAAGCAGCTTGCACAAGCGCAGGAGGCGCTGACTGAGCGCGACCCCATCGTGGCGGCGAAGTGGTTCGCGCAGGCCGCGGCAGATTCTCTCGCGAGCCAGCCCCCGGATTTCCCCGCTGCACAGCGACGCCAGAAGGACGTCTCGTCGGCGCTTTCTCGCGCCTGGGACCAGTCGGTTCATGACGCCGCGGCGCAGCGCCTCGCAGCACTGCCGAGCCTTACATCGATCCTCGCAGTCAAACCAGCGGCGGCGCCTGCAGCTACTGCCCGCGGAGCCGGCGCTAGTGGTACCCAGCTGGTTCCCGGTCTTGTGGCTGGGAGGGAATGGGGACGGCTGCGCCCGCGCGAGCCAGACCAGATGCGGGCGCCATCGCGTGATCCGGATCCAGTGGGGTTCGAAGAGCCTCTAAGGTTGTATTTCGAAGCGCTTGGGAAGGCGCGAGACCAGAAGGGGGTCAAGTGATTAGTGCACTTCGCTTCTGTTGCCTGCTTCGAACGGCTGCAGCCGCAATACTCACTGTGGCTCTATCGTGCTCGCGAGGCACTGCCGCGCCACCGCCTTCCGGCGACTTGCCTCCCAACCTCGACACCGCCGTCGGCAACGGACTTGCCTACCTCGCAAAACAGCAGCAGGCGGACGGCTCATTTGAAACAACCGGGCCGCGGCTGGCGACATCCGGGCTCGCCCTCATGTCGTTCCTCGCTGCCGGCCACACTCCAGACCTCGGCCGCTATGGCCTGGTGGTGCGGAATGGAATCGACTTCCTCATCGCGCAGACGCCCGAGGATGGATACTTCGGCAAGGTCGATGGCAGCCGGATGTATGGTCACGGGATCGTGACTCTGGCACTGGCCGAAGCCTATGGGGTTGAGAGCAGTGATGAGCGGCGGGCGAAGCTTCGTGCCGCTCTTATCAAAGCGGCGGGAGTCATCGTCACCGCGCAGAATGTCCCCAAGCCTGACCCATTTATTGGTGGCTGGCGTTACGAGCCGGCGGCGGCGGACAGTGACCTGTCGCTGTCGGGATGGAACGCATTGGCGCTGCGCGCGTGCCAGGACGCCGGGCTGAATGTGCCGAAAGATGCGGTGAAAAACGCCGCCAGCTTCGTCGCGAAGTGCTACCGTCCGGATCTGAAGGCGTTCGCATATCAGCCGGGCGGCGATGTCATGATCAGCTCCAACGCGGTCGGAATGCTCAGCCTCTATCTGCTGGATGCCGGGGAACGGCCGGAACTGACGGAGGCCGCAAAGTACCTGACGGCCAACCTCGTGGCCGACGCCACGCGCTTTCCGTATTACTCACTCTACTACACGACGCAGGCCGCGCTGCAGGCGGGGGACCTTGCATGGGAAGCCGTCTCCAAGCCTGCGTTGGCCAAGCTGTTCAAGAGCCAGCTCCCTGACGGAGGCTGGCCCGCCAATCCCTCGGGAGAAGAGCCCGGGCGCATCTACGCAACCTCGATGGCAACCCTGACGCTATCGGTCCCGTATCGTCTGCTACCGATCTATCAGAGATGAATCTGAGTTTCGTGACACGCTCTCGCCTGAGCAGCATGGGTTGATGGCCCACGCTGCTGCGGCGATTGTCACGCCGCCTGCGGCTCCACTGATCCTTTGCCGAAGATAACCGGAAAGCTCTCGCCGTTATTGGCGACGGTGCGGGCGTCCATGTAACAGACGCTGAATGCGCGCCGTGAGACGTCGCTGCGGTTCACGTCCGATGCGTGCAGCGTCAGGTTGTGCAGCAATGCGACTTCGCCGGCCTCCAATTCGAGAAAGTGAATCTGCTCCGGCCGATTGAATTTGGCCGCCTGCTCTTCAGTCAGAAATCCTGAAGGATTCGACGGGTTGATTACTCCCATCTTGTGGCTGCCGGGGATGATCTGCACGCAGCCGTTGGCCTTCGTCGCCGGATCCAGCGCCGTATAGATGGTGACCTGCGCCTCGCGGTCAAGGTACGACCAGCGGTCCTGGTGCCAGGGGAGAAACGTGCCCTTGTGGGCCGGCTTATTCATGAACATGGCGCGGAAGGTCGCGATCGGTGTTTCTCCGCCATACACGCGCCGGCAGATCTCCCGAAAGATCGGCCGCTGCATGTACTCGAGGAAGACCGGATCGAGCTCGAGGTCCTGGATCTTGCGGTAATTCAGCGTCGCGCCTTTATGCCCGCGGCTCTGCTCGCCCGCGTCGTTGTATTTGCCGGTCTCGCTGTCCAATTGCATCATCAGCCGACTGTAGTCGAGGGTGGCCTTACCGAGCATGATGTCATCGATGCGGCCCTGAACTTTCGCGAGATCGGCGCCGTCCAGAAGCTTCCCAAGCCGCAGGTAGCCGTTCTGATTGTAAAACTCCCACTGTTTGTCGCTGAGAATGTCCGACATGTTTTGCCTCTTGTCAGGTCGGTGAAAGTATGCGGCGCAGGCGCCGGCGCGTGAATGGAGCCTATGAACGGGCGGATGGAGAATTTGAACCGATCGCCTCGCGGTAGTGTGCCGGACTGCGGCCATGGTGCTGGCGAAACAGCCGGCTGAAGTAGTAGGGGTCATCGTAGCCGAGTGAGCCCGCCACCGCGCTCACCGTCAATCGCCCCTCAGCCAGGAGTGCGGCTGCACGCTCCATTCGCATGCGCGTCAGGTACTGCAGAGGCGTCACCCCAAGCACGCGGCGAAACAGGCGATTCAGGTGTTGCGGCGAGTATCCCGAGCGCTCCGCGAGGTCGCGGAGCGAAGTCGCGCGCGAGAGCCGTCTGTTCAACTCGTCGAGGATCTTGCTCACGAGCGGGTCAATCGGCCGCTGCGTCAGCAGTCCAAGTCCGGCATCGTGCCGAAGCAGCTCCAGCACGATGAGCCGTGCCCACCCCGGCATCGTGAGCAGCGTTTGGGTCTCATCACCGCGATCCCACTCCGCGACAGCGCCGCGAAGATAATCATCCAACCGTGTTCCGGGTCGCACGTGGCGGAAGGGCGGCGGAATCAACAGGCAGAAGACGTCCTGCCCCCCTGGCAACGTCACCTCCACGTGGATCGACCCGAGGGTGATCCGGCGCGCCTGGCTATACCCCTCATGGGGCACTGACGGCGGCACGAGCACCAGATCGCCGGGGCCAAGAACGAACTCCTTTCCGCCGATAACCCATACGACTTTTCCGCGGCGGACGAAAATCAGGTTGTAATCCGGAACGGTGCGCGGCGCCAGCGTGTAACCATGCTCGTGTTTCTGCCGCGAGCAGACGTTGGTTTTGATCTGCGCGTTGCGCAGGACGAATTCGACAAAAGGCCGCGCCGCAGGGCTGTGCACGTCTGACGTTATACCCTACGACCCGACACCGGCGGGCACCGGGGTCGGGGCGGCGGTGAGGGGGGCGGCGACGGCCTTTGCCGCCGTCGATTCCGGCTTCTTCCCATAGGTCCGCGCACGCGGCGTGCTCAGGCTCACGTCAACCGGGGCATAAGAGATGACCGGAGAGTCGCTCGCTGCGTCGTAGGTCGCGATGGTCGCCTTCAGGAAGTTGGCATCGTCGCGCTCGGGGAATGCCGGCTTGTAGTGTGCGCCGCGGGACTCGTCGCGCAGCAGGGCGGCCTTCAGCGTCGCCTCGGCCAGCAGAATCATGTCGCGGGTGGCGCGGGCAAAGCTGAGGTTCTGATTGGTCCACATGCCGGTGTCTGAGAGCTTCACGCGCTGGTAACGGTCCTTCCACTCCTGGCAGCGCTCCAGCGTCATCTGGAGCTTGTCGTTGTAGCGGACGACAGTGCAGTAGTCGGTCATCCACTTGCCCATCTCCTGCCAGAGCAGATAGGGATTCTCATCGCCGCTGTTGCTCAGCAGCCAGTTCTGCCGGTCGGTCTCCTGGCGCACCACCGCGTCATAAGCTGTCTGCGGAACATCCGCGCAAGCGGTCCTCGCCGCGTCCGTGCAATAGTTCTTGATGCACGACCCGCCAAACAACCCATCGAAGATGCAGGACAGCAGCGAGTTGGCCCCGAGCCGGTTGGCGCCGTGATATGCGAAGCTGACCTCGCCCATGGTGTACAGACCCGGCACGTTGGTCATCATGTTGTTTGGATGGCCAAACTTCAGCCCGCCGGTCTTTTCGTCCTTGGTGAAGCCAGCCCATAAGCCGCCCATGCTGTAGTGGACGGCTGGGAAGATCTTCATCGGCTCTTCGAGCGGATCGGCGCCGACGAACTTCTCATAAATCTCCAGGATCCCTTCCAGCTTGCTGAGGAAGACCGCGCGCTTGATGCCGGTGACGCGCTCGGTAAGGTCGAGGTAGACCATGTTGCCGCCGGCCACGCCGAGGCCCATCTCCGTGCAGACCTGGAAGATCTCACGCGTGGCGATGTCGCGCGGCACGAGGTTGCCGTACTTCGGGTAGCGCTCCTCGAGAAAGTAAAAGCGCTCGGAATCGGGAATGGAGTTCGGCGGCCGCGTGTCACCCGCCTTGCGCGGCACCCAGACTCTTCCGCCTTCGCCGCGCGCCGATTCGCTGATGAGGCGGCACTTGTCTTCGCCGGGGATGGCGGTGGGATGGACCTGGATAAACTCAGGGTTGCCGTATTTCGCGCCTGCCTGGTAACAGCGCGAAGCCGCGCCGCCCGTGCAGATTACCGACATGGTGCTCTTGCCGAAGATCAGCCCGTTGCCGCCTGTGGCGATGACAACCGCGTCGGCGCGAAAGGCGCGAATCTGCATCGTGCGCATGTCCTGTGCCACGATTCCCACGCACTGCCCATCGTGCAGCACCGGCCAGAGGAATTCCCAGAACTCATATTTGTTCACGCGCCCTTCCGACTCCCATCGGCGCGTCTGCTCATCCAGCGCGTACAACAATTGCTGGCCCGTTGTGGCGCCGGCGTAGAACGTGCGCTTGTAAAGACTGCCCCCGAAGAGCCGCAGAGAGCGCTGTCCTTCCGGCGTGCGGTTGAAGGGGACGCCCATGCGGTCAAGGAGGTCGATGATCTTCGGCGCCCAGGTGCACATCTCCAGCACGGGCGGTTGGTCGGCAAGGAAATCACCCCCCAGGGCGGTTTCATCGAAATGCTCCCACTCGCTGTAACCCTGCTGGCGCGCGATGTCGTTGCACGCGTTGATGCCGCCTTGCGCGCAGACGCTGTGACTGCGTTTCACCGGCACCATCGAAAACAGGTCGACGCCAACACCTTCCTCGGCCAGTTTGATGGTGCAGGCCAGGCCCGCCAATCCCCCCCCGACAACAATGACACGCTTCTTCGACGGTAAAGCCATTTCGACCTCAAATGCGCAAGGCGCTCATCACCACATCATCTTCCCGAGCTTCTCGCGCTTGTCCACGATGAACTTCAGGTGGTGTTCCAGATGGTTGACGTATGTCTCGAGCAGCTCGCGCAGCCGCAACGGCCCGCGCTCGTTGTGTGTTCCCTGCCGATCAAACGCCGCTTCCGGCAGCTTGCGCAGGACTCGTGCGAACATCTTGCGGTTCAGCTCGAATATTTTCGCCGCATCCTCCGCCGACTGCTCTTCGTAAAACAGACTTGTCGCGAACCTGGATTCGTCAAAGCCGATGAGTGTCGGGTTGTCCTCGGCGACAACGCGTTTCATCCGGTCGGTCGCGATCAGATCGCTGTCCAGCATGTGAAGGACGATCTGCTGTATCGACCACGTGCCGGGGATCGGGGTCGCCAGCAGGTCCTCGCGAGTGAGGCCGCGGATCGCCAGAGCCAGTTTCTCGGCGCCGGCCTCGTACTGGTTGATCAAGTCGCTTCGCATTTGAACCTATCCAAACGACCAAGGCCTGGCAGGCCACACCGCGCTGGTCGCAGTGCGATCATTCACGGCTGGCCCCGGCAGCGGGGTCCGAGCGGTGCGCAGTGTGGCAGCCAGCGCCAAAAGCCCGCAAACAAAGGTGAAGACGAACAGACCGGTGCAGGCAAATCCCCATCGCCTCTGGGCGCGCGCGCTGATGGTTAATCCCCATGTGATGGCCGCGGTCCAGAACCCGTTCGCGAGATGATAGCAGGAGGCGAGGATCCCGATGGGATAAACAAGATAGCCGATCCACCCTCGCGCATGCATGTGATTAACGGTACTCTCGGTCGCGTACTTTACCGGTCGAAAAGTCAGCTCGGCGCCAAGCTGGCCGCCGAAAGCGCCTTTCATCGCAAGCACGTGGAACGCGATGAAGAGTGCGATGACGATCGCGCTGACGCGCTGGAAGAAGTAGAACCAGTTCTTCGCGTACGGGTAATTCCAGGGGTTCGGCTGGGCGGTGAAGGTGATCCACAGTCCGTAAAAAGTGTGGAAAAGGATCGGCAGGTAGATGAGTGCCCACTCCACCGCCACCAGAAAAGGCAGCCCATGAATCTTGTCGACCTGTTGCTGGTACACCGAGGGTTCGCCGGGCGATCGAACGCCTTCGATGAGCGTCGCGTTCACCAGCAGGTGAATGACGATATAGCCGCCAAAGATGATGCCGCTCAGCGAATGCAGCCTGCGAATCAGAAAGTGATGACGACCGCCGATGGCCGGCAGGGTCAGGTCGGTTGCGGTCGCGGTGGTCACTCAAATCCTTTCAAGCTCGGGGCGTGGAATTATAGGAAGGCTGGGGGTTCATGCAAAACGGCGCTGAGCACGGGGCGATCGTTTGATCCTTCCGATCAAACGGCGGACAGATGCGGCCCCAAGCCGTCCGTAGCGAGTCGAGTCAGCGTGACGGCATTATCGGCAGTAAACCGGCCGACGCGTGTGCGACGGAGTTGCGTAAGGTATCCGCCGACTGCCAGCGCCTCACCGAGGTCGCGCGCCAGGGACCGAACGTACATTCCGCGGCCGCAGTTGATCCGTAACCGCAGCAGCGGCCAATTGAATTCGAGCAGCTGTATTGCATCGACCCGGACAACGCGCGGCTCCAGCGATACCGCTTCGCCCTTGCGCGCGATGTCGTAGGCGCGCCTCCCGGCAACCTTAATCGCGCTGAACTGCGGTGGCCGCTGTTGGATCTCTCCAACGAACTGAGGCAGAAGTCGGTTGATCGTATCGCTGGTCGGCGGCGTCACCGCACCCTGCCATGGCTGTTCCGGTGCTTCCGGATCATCAGTCCGCGTCGTGGCGCCCAGCTTTACTGTGGCCTCATACTGCTTCGGTTCATCCATCAGCCGTTCACACCGTTCCGTTGCCTTGCCGATCAGCAGCAGGAGAACGCCCGTGGCAAACGGGTCGAGCGTGCCGGCGTGGCCGATCTTCACACCGCGCGGCAGCAGCCGCTTGACGGCTGCGACCGCGCGCGCCGATGACATCCCTTCCGGTTTATCGAGGTTGATCACGCCTTCCGGCATTTCTCCATTCGCGGTTCAACCGCGGCGGCAGATTTTGTTTGTTGAGCGATTGCATCATACCCAGTAACTTTGGCGCGGGTCGCTCATGCTGTGGACGAGAAACGAAATTCTGCGGGCGCTTCGCAAGCTTCATCGAGACGGCAGGGAGCTTTCCTACAACGCCCTGGCGGCGAAGAACCAGTCGCTGGTCTCAGCGGCGGCCTATCACTTCGCCTCTTACCGTCGCGCTGTGGAAGAGGCGGGAATTGTTTATGCAGAAGTCACTCGCCGGCCGCGCTGGACCCGGCCGCTCATCATCGGACTGATCAAGGCAGCCAGGCGCCGCGGGGATGATTTGCACTGGTCGGCGGTCACGAGGCGACGCGATGAGCTCGGCAAGGCGGCCTTCGCATCACTGCAGATGCGTCTATTCGGCAGTTGGGACCGCGCCCTTCACGCGGCCGGGCTGGATGCCGGGGACATCAACCGTTACCGCAAGTGGGACAAGCAGACTATTGTCTTTGAGCTCAAGAGCCGGGCGCGGGAACACGAGCCACTCAACAGCGGCGCAATCCAGCGCGAGGATCCTGGTCTACACGCGGCGGCGGTTCGGCATTTCACCAGCTACGACGGCGCCTTGAAAGCCTCCCGGCTCGATCCGGAGAAGGTGCGAGAGCGCCATCGTTGGCAGAAGAATGACGTCATCCGCGGGTTAAAATCCGCGCGGAAGGCGGGCCAGCGGCTGTCGGATTCTCTCGTCCGCCGCGAGCACCCGGCGCTCTACGGAGCGGCCGTTCGCCTCTTCGGCAGCTTCACCGCCGCCAGAGCAGCTTCGGGCATCAAATGGCCGGTGGCCCGCGGTTGATTGTCGCGCCGACGCCGGAGACTGTTGTCCAGGAATCGCGCGCCGAGAGGCATCTGGCACTGCTATGGCCTCAAAAGCATGCCGCGCCCGCGCGTCATCCGGGAAGCTGAAGATCAAGCCGAAAGCCCCTTTCATCTTCGCGCTCCTCTGTTGGCTCGTCCTCATCGCGCTTGGCCTGTTGCTGGATCGCGCCATCGCCCAATGGATCGCTCAGCACACCCTCGATAAACGAAGCACGCTCGCGTGGCTCATGAAATCGCCCGGCCATTTCGGTTTCACCTCGATGGTCATGGCGCTGCTGATCCTCTTTCATTGCGACCGCTGGCGGGGCGCCGGCCTGGTGCTGCTTAGCGCGGCTATCGGCGGGCTGCTCTATGCGGTCATCAAATGGTCAGTCGGGCGCGTCCGGCCGGTGAAAGGGATCGATCCATTCGCGTTTCATCCATTCCAGGCCGGTCTCCGGGGGCTTTCTCACGCGGAGAACCTGTCCTTCCCCTCAGGTCACGCGTGCCTTGCTTTTGCGACGGCGGCAAGCCTTGCCATGCTGCTGCCGAGGTGGCGCTACGCTTTCTATGCTGCGGCCGCCATCGTTGGATTGGAACGGGTTCTGGAAAATGCCCATTACCTCACCGACGTCATTGCCGCCGCTGCCATCGGGATCATCTCGGCGCATCTGGCCGCCTGGCTGGGAAAGAAACTCGGTTGCAGTAACGATCCCGGCGCTCTTCCGGCCGATAGTGCCGCGCCGGCACGAATTACCCGGTAGCAACCCAGTTCGACGTACACTGCCAGCGGAGACAACCTATGAAAACACTGCTCACCGCAGCCGCAGCGACCCTGTTCATCGAAACCGCTCTCGCGCTGGCGCTCACCGTCATGCCGCGGTTGAGCCGCCGCGCGGTCAATGCCTGCGCCCGCACGCCATTGCTCGACATCTGGGTCGCCGCCTTCACTTGGCTTCCATGGGTGATCGCGGGCGTGGTGGGGGGCTGGCGCGCCGTTGTCGGGTCGTTCATCGGGCAGGTGCTCGCACTGTTTATCTGGACCGCTTATCACGAGCTGGCCCATCGAGAGGCGGCGCGGGGGCCGCGCATCGTGAAGTTCATCAATCGCACCGTCGGACGCTGGCGCAATCACGCGGCCCTTTGGGTCACCATGATCGCACTGCCCGGCTTCTGTCTCATTCGCGCGGTCGAGGTTTGCTGTTACCCGTTCCTCGTCTGGCTGCTCGATTTTCCAAAGTACCGCCACGCCGATTGGGTGAATGTCAGCCGGCAGAAGTTCGAAGGCCTGGTCGGCCACGACCTGATCTGGTGCCTGTACTGCGATTGGATGACCGGCGTCTACTCCCTCGGCGCCGAGATGCTTCGAAACGTCGAATCGTTCTGGTGCCCGATCCGTTTCTACGAGGGCAAGAAGTGCGCCAACTGCCGCACCGACTTCCCGGACATCGAGCAAGGGTGGGTTGCGCCGGATGGCACCATGGCCGATGTCGAACAAACTCTGCAGGCCATGTACGGCGATGGGCAGCGCAGCTGGTTCGGCCACCCAGCCCGCCTGACGGTGAAAGGTGTTCCCATAGCGGTCGCCGCCGGCAATGGAAACGGTGACACCGAACACGCCGCCACCGCTCGGCTCTAGAATTGTGGGCTATTGGAGATACCGCGAGGTTCGGGAATTCGTTCCCGCACCCGCTCTCCTCCGGCCGACGCTTGGCCGTTGATTAGAATTCCCGACGCCTAATCCGTAACATATCCCTCGCGAATGGAGCGGCCCCCTTACCTGTCACTGGTCATCCCGGCCTACAACGAGCAGGAGAACATCAACGTCCTGCTCGAGCGCGTCTCGGCGGCGCTTGCGCAGACCGGCAAACCCTTTGAAGTGATCCTCGTCGATGACGGAAGCACCGATGACACGCCGCGCCTGCTTGCGGAAGGCATTTCGAAGTACCCGTGGCTGCGCGTTCTGAGGATGGAGAATAACGCCGGCCAAAGCGCGGCCTTCGACGCCGGCTTTCGCGCCGCCCGCGGGGAGGTCGTCGCCACCATTGATGCCGACCTCCAAAACGATCCCGAGGAAATCCCGCGCCTGCTTCCGCTGCTCAATGGCTACGACATGGTCACCGGCTGGCGCAAGCACCGACACGACACCTGGTTTCGCCGCCGCCAGACGCGCATGGCCAACCGCATCCGAAACTGGATCAGCGAAGAGACGATCCAGGACTCCGCCAGCAGCCTGAAGCTCTATAAGCGCCGCTGCCTCGAAGGGCTGCAGCTTTTCAACGGCGCTCACCGCTTCTTTCCCACGCTGGTAAAAATGCGCGGCTTCACGGTTCTCGAAGAGCCCGTAAGACACTCCAAGCGCTACGCCGGCACAGCGAAGTACGGCTTCCGCAATCGCGCGCTGCGTGCATTCATTGACCTGCTCGCGGTGCGCTGGTTGAAGAAGCGATACATTCGTTACGACGTGCACGAAGTGCAGCATGAGCGCGGCTAACCATTCAGTTTCGCGTGGCCGCCGGCGCGAGGCATAGAGAAAGGATCACCTCATGGCTCTCACCGCTACCGGCCTTCAGCCGCTGCTGCAGGTCTATGACATGCGGAAGTCCGTTGCTTTCTATCGCGACGTTCTCGGCTTTGAGGTGCTTCAGACCTGGGAGCCCGAAGGGCACCTTCACTGGGCGATGCTCAAACTCGGCGGCGCCGTCGTGATGCTCAACGCGAAGTATGAGGACGACCAACGGCCGCCCGCGCAGGAATCCAGCCCCGATCACGCCGACACGACGCTCTATTTCGCCTGTCCCAACGTTGACGAGGCCTACGCCCACCTCCGCGCCAAGCGTTGCGATGTCGAAGAGCCGGAAATCATGTTCTACGGGATGAAACAACTGCATGTCCGCGATCCCGACGGCTTCGCGCTCTGCTTTCAACAGCCCGCGACGTGATGGGCGACCAGAATCAGGTGCTCGGCCGGCGAAATTGTTCGTCCCGCTGGCCACTCTTAACCGTCGCCGACGAATCTGATAATCTTCAACACCTGGGAATCCCACCCACGCATTCATCGGCCTTGGGCGTCGGCCGCGCAATGTTCGAAAGGAGTTTTCGAAGTGGCCTCGGAAAAAAGTGTAAAGTCTTCGGCCCTGGACGGCGCAACCGGCCCTCACGTCCTCGCTTCCGGCGTCGAGCACATTCCCGTCACGGTCTATGCCTCCAGCGCCCAGGCCAGCCGCGCCGTCGCCCGCGAGATCGCCGATCTGATCGCAGCCAAGGCCGCGCGCGGCGAACAAACCGTGCTCGGCCTCGCCACCGGCTCCACACCCACCGCCGTCTACGACGAGCTCATTCGCCTCCATCGTGAAGAAGGGCTCTCCTTCAAGAACGTCGTCACTTTCAACCTCGACGAATACTGGCCCATGGCGCCGGATGAATTGCAGAGCTACAACCGCTTCATGCGCGAGCACCTGTTCGACCACGTCGATGTCGACTGGAAGAACGTCCACATCCCCGACGGCCAGGTCCCGCTGGAGAAGGTGATCGAGTTCTGCCAGGAATATGAGCGGCAGATCAAGGAGGCCGGCGGATTTGATTTCCAGATCCTCGGCATCGGTCGCACCGGGCATGTCGGCTTCAACGAGCCCGGCTCGCCCCGCGACAGCCGCACGCGCCTCATCACGCTCGATCGCGTGACGCGCATGGACGCCGCCAGCGATTTCTTCGGCGAGTGGAACGTCCCCCGCAAGGCGATCACCATGGGCGTGGAGACGATCCTCTCTGCGAAGACCGTCGTCCTTCTCGCATTCGGCGAGCACAAGGCGTCGGTGATCTGCCGGGCCGTCGAAGGCGAGGTCTCATCCGCCGTCGCCGCGAGTTATCTGCAGCAGCACGCCTCGGCGCGCATCGTGCTCGACACCGCCGCCGCGTCAGAGCTCACGCGCTTCAAGACGCCCTGGCGCCTTGGGCCGCTGGAAATGTTCGGCCTCAAGTGGGACCCGCAAATGACGCGCACCGCCGCCACGTCGCTGGCCCAGACTGTCAAGAAGCCGCTCCTGAAGCTCACCGACGAGGACTACAACGAGCACGGCCTGCAGGAATTGCTCAGCCATCGCGGCGGCGCCTATGACATCAACGTCGAGGTCTTCCGCGCCCTCCAGGCCACCATCACCGGCTGGCCCGGCGGCAAGCCCCCCAGGGCAAAGGAGGAAGATCACGGGCATGGCCCGGCCTTCGCGCATTCCAACGAAACCATCTTCCCCAAACGCGTGGTCATCTTCAGCCCGCATCCCGATGACGATGTGATCTCCATGGGCGGCACCTTCATCCGGCTCTGCGAGCAGGGCCATGAGGTGCACGTCGCCTATCAGACCTCCGGCAACATCGCCGTCTTCGATGACGCCGCCTTGCGCCACGCCGATTTCGTCGCTGAATACAGCCGCGCCTTCCACATGGGCGAGAGCCGCGCCGAGCTGATCGAGAAGCACATCGAAAACTTCGTGAAGGGCAAAAAGCCCGGCGACCTCGACAGCCCGGAGCTGCAGCAGATCAAGTCCCTCATCCGCCGCACCGAAGCCCGCGCCGCCGCCCGCTACTCGGGCGTCAAGCCGGACAACATCCACTTCCTCGACATGCCGTTCTACGAGACGGGGCGCGTCCGCAAGAACCCTCTCAGCGAAGAGGATGTCTGCATCATCGTCGGCCTCCTCGAACTGGTGAAGCCGCACCAGATCTACGCCGCCGGCGACTTGTCCGACCCGCACGGCACCCATCGCGTCTGCCTCGCCGCAATCGTCGCCGCTCTGCGCCGCCTCGCCGACCGCGACTGGCTCAAGCAGTGCGAAGTCTGGCTCTATCGCGGCGCGTGGCAGGAGTGGGGCGTTCACGAGATCGAGATGGCCGTCCCCCTCAGCCCCGACGAGCTGCTCCGCAAGCGCATGGCGATCTTCAAGCACGAGTCCCAGAAGGACAAGGCCCTCTTCCCCGGCCCCAGCGATCCCCGCGAATTCTGGCAGCGCGCCGAAGACCGCAACCGCCACACCGCCGGCCTCTACGACAAGCTCGGCCTCGCCGAGTACGAGGCCATCGAAGGCTTCGTGCGCTGGAAGGGACCATGGTCGGAAGACGGCCCCGACAAGTAGCGCCCATGGTCGTTGCTCCGCTTCCACAACTGAGCATCTGAGCACCGCCTGCCTCCACAGCAGCCGCGCACTCGAACCCCGTCACGGAGGCGCCGGCGAGTGACGCAATTCCGCCCGCCCGCCATCGCCGCGACCGCCTCACCGCTGAAAAAACCGTGTCCCCGCTTCAAAAACCCAACCGCACCCCACCCCTCCCCCATGCTGCCCCCATGCGCACCCCATCCGATCCCCATCGCCTCCCCATCCGGCGACCATCGACCCTCCATCCAATCCCCATGAAGCTCCCACCCCCCAGCCATCGCGCCCCCACGAACCTGCCACCACACGCCCGTCGCCCGACCAGGCGATTCCATCCGCTTGCCACCCGCCGCCCATCGACCCACCGCCGCAAAACCGCCCGATCGCCGGCACGTTTCTATTCCGCGGCTGCACACGCGCGTACCATACCTTCATATAAATGACTCCGATCTAATGCGAACACGATCCGAACGGCAAAGTCATTCGGGGCGGGTGCAATTCTTGCGTGCATAAACAAATGCTGTCACGGTTCATGCAGCGACTGACGATCACGCACGTGCGGCGATGGATCGAGCATCGCAATTGGGTCGGCTACGGCAGCGTTTATCAAGGCCGTTACCAATCGTTTCCGGTCGCACAGTCGGCCGCTGGGCTCGCAAGGCTGGGTGAGCCGGATGGAGAAGGCGCTGTCCCTGCCGCCGTTGCGCCCGCGCCGCTGGCCGAAGGGAGCAACCGGCGCCAAGCCGAAAGCGAAATTGGACCCGTCCCGCTTGATCTTTCCGTCCCGCTTGATCTTTCGTCCCGCTTGATCTTTCCCCACGCGGATGTGCGAAGCTGCATTGAATGTCACGTTGAGCACCAGGGGGCTGATCGGAAGCCCACTCGAATGGACCATGTAGCGCTAGTAATGATCGGCTTGCGGCAAACGAAAGCCGGCGACGCGGTGAGTGGTGAGAAGGATGTCACACGCCAGCGAATCGTGGCGTGGATAGGTCAGCGCATCAGCAGCGCGTTGCCGCCGGGAGGCGCAGCCATCATTCCACAGGAAGCCGCGCTCAGTTGCGTCGCCTGTCACTCCAACCAAGATCCCCATCGCGGCTTCTTTGGCACCGAGTGCATTCAATGTCACACGACAACCATGTGGACTGTTCCGGAGTTTCGCCATCCATTGCCGACCTCCACGAGTTGCGTCCAATGCCACCAAACGCCGCCGAGTCATTACATGATGCACTTTCAGATGGTCTCGATGAAGGTCGCCGACCAGGAGCACGCGCAGATGAGCGAGTGCTTCAAGTGCCATCAGACAACCTCGTGGAACGACATTAAGGGCGTGGGCTGGTACAAGCACCATTAAGCCAATGTTGTCGCCGACTTCATCGGGGAAGTCGTTCGGCAATTCGTTTTTTTGACCGCGATGAGTCATGGTTGCAAAATTGGTGGCGCCGGCGGTTACTGTCGAGTCGAACGGATGTTGACTTGGACATGATCCACCCGTTCATCATCCGGCTGCGGAACGTCGCATTGGGTACAATCGGGCACAACGCACATTGCGACGGAGCCAGGAGCACCTTCGCGCTTGCGAACGCACATCCGTCGCGCGAGAAAGTACGAGCCGATCACGAGTACGGCGGCAAGGGCTTGGCATCCGAGACTTTCAACGGTGGGGTACACGCCGAACCAGAGGTTGAGCCACTCCGGCATGACGATGTTCAGCTTTGTCGCCGACATCCAGCCGGCCTGTTGCATTTCCAGCGCCTGCTCACCGACCATAACCAGCAGCACAACACCGAGCATGACTCCGGTCAGCACGAGCATTCGCTTGTACGGTAGGCGATAATGCGCGACGAATGTGAGCGCCGCGACGATCAACGTAAGCGCCAGTCCGATGGAAACGCCCTCAAGAACCACGGGCGTACCGGCTTTCAACCGCATCGTTTGCAGGAACAACACAACTTCAAACCCTTCGCGATAAACGGAAGTAAAACCCACCAGCGCCAGGCCCCGAAAGATCGCCGCTTGGCTGCGACCCGGCGTTTCCGTCAGGTCGCGCTTGCGCCGGTTGTGCATCGTAATCCAGCCGGTCCAGTAAACTTTGTGGAAGAACCAGTTCATAATGACCAGCAGCACGATGATCGCCAGCAGGCCCGTTGCGGCCTGAATGTGAAGCGCGGTCGCGTTAACACTGGAAATGATCGCCACGACGATGAACCACGTCGCGATGCTCGCAAGCAATGAAGCGCTTGCGCCTAGAGCGATCGGCTTCCAATAGCCTTCCTCGGTGCGCACCAGACTGGCGGTGAGCGCGGCCAGCACAAGAATCGCTTCCAACCCTTCCCGAAAGACGAGGATGCCGGTGCGCAGAATGACGGACGTGCGGCTGATGCCTTCGGCGGTCGGATCTGGATTCCCGGCGGCGGTCGCCGCCTGCCAGACCAGAACGGCCACCACCAGCAAACAGGCCGAGACGATGGCTGTCCTCCACAGGATACTCACGCCTGGACGAGCAATGCGCCCTTCGACGGATCGCGCCAGAAGCGGGCCATTTGTCTCCGTTATCATGTCAACTTCTTTACCGGCGACCGGCGCTATTTCAGGTAGCTCTTGAGGACGTCAATCAATTCCTCGGCCGCCTCGGATTGTTCGGGCGTTGGCCGCTTGTTGGGATCAAGGACGTGCTCGCGGATGTGACCTTCCACCACCTCCGACATCAGCCCGCCGATCGCGCCACGGCAGGCTGCGATCATTTGCAGGATTGCCGAGCAATCTCTTTCTTCGCCCAGCGCCTTTTCGATCCCGTCCATCTGCCCGCGTATCCGCCGCACGCGGTTGAGCAACTTCTGCTTTCCCCGAATCGTGTGAGCCATTTTTGCCTCCGGGTTCTCTTCGTCGGGTTGAATTCTTACTATACCCCCCTACACTATCTTAAGGCAACGGGAACGCGGGGGATTATTCCCGAATACAGGAGCAGCAATGGATCATCAGCCCGATGCGGTCAGCGTCAAGACTTCCGAGCCATCCGCTCAAACATCGTCAACGCACGACAGGCCGACGTTTGCCCAACTGCTGACGCGCGAGCGTTGGATCGAAATCGCCCGAATCGTGCTGACCGGACTGGTCGTGCTCTTGTACTGGCGAGGGTTGGTGCCGGTGTGGGCGTTGTGGGCGGCGGTGGCCGTCGGCCTGTATCCGCTGGTGAAGAAGGGCTTGCTGGACCTGATTCACGAGCGGAAGGTGGGTACCGAGATTTTCGTGACCATCGCCACGCTCGTCGCCTTGATTGGTGGAGAGGCCATCGCCGGCGCCGTGTTGATGGTCATCATTCTCATCGCCGAGTTCATTGCCGACCTGAACACCGACCGCGCCAGGGCATCCATCCGGGGCTTGATCGGCTCGGTGCCGCAGACGGCGGTGGTGCGCGCGAATGGCGGAGAAAAAACGGTCTCGATCAAGGACTTAAAGGTCGGTGACGTGGTGCTGGTCCGCGCCGGCGAGAAGCTGCCGGTGGACGGAACGGTCGTCGGGGGAGAAGGCGCGGTGAACGAGGCGCCGATCACCGGCGAGAGTGTTCCGAAGGACAAAGCGAGGGACGCCGAGGTGTTTGCGGGGACGGTTCTCGACTCGGGCGCGCTCGACGTGCGGACGGATCGGGTCGGCGCGGACACCACTTTCGCGCGAATCGTGAAACTGGTCGAGGACGCCGAAGAGTCGCAGGCTCCGGTGCAGCGCCTGGCTGATAAGGTGTCGGCGTGGCTGATCCCCATCGTGTTCGTATTCCTCATTGTCGTGTTCATCGTGACGCGCGACGTGCGGAAGATCGTCACGTTGATGATCTTCACGTCGCCGGCGGAGTTGGGACTGGCGACACCGATGGTGATGATCGCCGCCATCGCCCGCGCCGCTCGCAGCGGCATCTTGGTCAAGGGCGGAAGTGTTTTGGAGTCCCTTGCCAAAGTAGACGTGATGGTCTTCGACAAGACCGGAACGCTGACGGTGGGGAAGCCGGCGGTGGAAAAAGTCGAGGTGCTGGATCCGGCGCTGACCGAACAGGAGTTGCTGCGCTACGCCGCCGCCGCGGATCGTCGTTCAGCTCACCCGCTTGCCAAGGCCGTGGTGCAGTACGCGAGCAAATCGAACATTGACGTCCCGGAACCGGGCGAATTTGAGGTGGCGCAGGGCCGGGGAGTGAAGGCGACGGTTGACGGCAAACCTGTGTTAGTCGGCAATGCGGCGCTGCTGACGGAAAACGGAATGACCGCTCCCACTGCTGCGGGGCAAGAGGGCAAGACCACGGTCTACATCGCGGTCAATGGCCGCATGGCCGGACTCCTTCATATCGCCGATCCACTCCGCCCCGGCGCGAAGGAGGCGATCGCCAAGCTGAAAACAACCGGCGTGAAGCGCATCGTCATGCTGACCGGCGACAACACCACCACTGCCAAAGCCGTCGCAGCCAAGATTGGCGTGAACGAGGTGTTCGCCGAACTACTGCCGGAAGCCAAAGTGAAAGCCATCGCCGACCTGCAAGGCAATGGACATCGCGTTGCGATGATCGGCGACGGTGTGAATGACGCTCCCGCGCTGGCGAAGGCCGATGTCGGCGTGGCGATGGGGGCGGGTGGAACGCAGGCGGCCATCGAAGCGGCCGACGTGGCGCTGATGACCGACGATCTTTCCAAGATCGTCACCGCTCGCGCCATCGCCCGAAAAGCATATCGCACAATTCAGGAGAACCTGTTCTTTGGCGTCGGTGTTGTGCATGGGCTGGGCATCACCGCCGCGCTGCTGGGCTGGATCGGGCCGATCCAGGCCGCCATCATCCATCTCGGGCCGGATGTCCTCGTGTTCCTCAACTCGGTCAAGCTGCTGCGCGTAAAGATCGACACTTGACGCTTCTTTGGCGTGATACCCGAAACACTTGGTCCCGGTTTGCAATGTTTAACCCACGCAACTATCGCCTCGTGTTCGAGTTTCTGCTGGAGCTTGATGCCTTCGTAAAGGCGGTGAAAGAAGAAGACTTCGGTGCCGCCGCAATGATTGCGGAAGACCAGTTATTTACCCAAGGGTCCGCACTGTACGGCGAAGGATTTGGGCCGCTGTTCGCCCATGAGTTGAGGCGGCTAGGGTGCGACGAACTGGTCGAGAAAAATTGTCCGGTGATCGTCTCCGCGTTCTTCCGGGCGATGGCAGTGTTTGCGAGCGTAGGCAAAGACGGCGAGTTGAAAAGCGAAGATCCACAATCGTCAACAGACCAGTGAGAGCGAAGCTACGCCGGCATTGCCGCGGGCGCCCAAGCCATTCCATGAAGTGGTGGTACTCATGCGTGTACTCATTGTCATTCCGCTCTACAACGAGCGGAACTATGTAACCCGTGTCTTGGAGAGGGTCATGGGAATCCACCCGGAAGTGCTCGTCGTGATGACCGCAGCACCGATGGAATTGACAAAGCCGTGGAGCAGAGGCCGGAAGTCCAGCTTCTCCGGCACAAGACGAATCTCGGATACGGGCAGAGCCTTATCGACGCTTTCGCCTACGCTGACCGTCGCGGTTACGACTGGGTCATCACAATGGACTGCGACGAGCAGCATGAGCCGAAGATGATTCCGCACTTCATCCGTGAAATTCAGACCGAGCAATGGGATGTGATCAGCGGGTCGCGCAACCTGGCAGTACATAACGACGACGACTTGCCGCCGGTGGACCGCCGCTCGATCAACGTGAAAATCACCGCAGTCTTGAATGATCGATTGCACGCTCGGCTGACAGACGCGTTTTGCGGGTTCAAAGCCCACCGGGTAAGCGCCACGCGGAAACTTCACTTGGACGTGCCCGGCTACGCATTCCCAATGCGGCTCTGGCCTCAGATCGTTTCCGCCGGGATGAAGATCACGGAGCTGCCCGTGCGCTTGATCTACAACGACGCCACGCGGCATTTTGGCGGGCACCTTGACGATCCGGCGATGCGGCTAAGGCATTATCTCGATGTGCTGGATGCCGAATGCCGGCGCGTGGGGTTGAAGTGAACCGATAACATGAATTCCTTAACTGACGCCTCTGAGAGTTCCGGCCGCGTGCCGCCTCCCGAACAAGTCTTTGGTCGCTTACTGCGGTTGCTGCGGCCTTACTGGTTCATGATTGGGGTGGGGCTGTTGTTGTTGGTCCTCGCTGCGCCGTGCGAGTTGTTTCCGGCGTTGGTATGGAAGTACGTGGCGGACGATCTGATTCTCGCCGGAAAGTCTCGGCCCACGCCGGCGCTGCCATACCTGTTTTCATTCGCCGGTCGCATCGCAAGCTGGCAACATCTGCTCGCGTCGGCGCTGGCGTGGCTGTTCGCGGTTTATGCGGTCGGAGAATTGCTGGGAACCTTGAGCAACAACGTCATGAACCGCATCGCCCAGCGGTTCATCCTGGAATTTCGTAATCGCGTCTATCACAAGCTGCAATCGCAGAGTCTCGGCTACTTTCAACGCCAGCGCACCGGGGACTTGATGAGCCGGGCCATGGGGGACGTGGATGAGCTTCAGGCGTTCATCATCAACGGCATCGACGTGGTCATCGGCGAGGGCTTGCTGTGGGTGATGACGGTCGCCCTCGTCATGGCGATGGTCTGGAAGATCGCTGGCGTGGCGCTGCTGCCGCTGCTGCTGGTCTATGTGCTGCTGCGGATTTTCAACGAGCGTGCCCGGCCCATCTACCGGGCGGCGCGCGACCGTGCCGCCGATGTATTGACGCGCTTGCAGGAGAACCTATCCGGCATCGTGGTCATCAAAATCTTCGGACGGGAGAAGCAAGAGGCCGGCAGATTTCGGCAGGCCACCGAGGATTACTACCATCAACAGCTCAAAGCGATCAACGCGCGCAGCATGTACTTCCCGTTCAGTAGGATGGTGGGATTCCTGAGCAGTCTTTCCGTGATCGGCCTGGGCGGGTACTCGATCTTGAGCGGGGGCAGTTTCACGCTCGGCAAGCTCATCGCCTTTCGCGCGTATTGGGGGCGGCTTTCCAATCCGATTCAGACGCTTGCGCGGGTGAACGACATGGTGCAGCGCGCCTTGGCCGCGAGCAGGCGAGTGTTCGAGGTGTTGGATGCCCCGGATGAACTACCCGACGCCGGCGATGCAGAGCCGGTGGTGACGGTTCACGGGGCGATGGAATTGAGATACGTTTTCTTCCGGTATCCCGTGGAAGCAATCCGGGGTAACGCGCCTGCGGTATTGGAAGACGTCTCGATCCGCATTGAGCCGGGCCAGACTGTCGCCCTGTGCGGGCCAAGCGGTTCCGGGAAAAGCACCGTGCTGAACCTGCTGTTGCGCTTCTACGATCCGGTGGACGGACAGGTGACGCTCGATGGTCGCGATTTGCGGTCGATCCAGCGCGAGAGTCTTCGCAGCCACTTCTCACTCGTGCAGCAGGAGACGTTCCTGTTCAACGACAGCATTCTGGACAACATTCGTTACGGTCACGGCGAAGCGACGATGGCGCAAGTAATCGCCGCCGCCAAAGCGGCTAACGCGCACGAATTCATCAGCAAGCTGCCCGAAGGATACGATACGAAAGTCGGCGAGCGGGGCGTGCGACTCAGCGGTGGCCAGAAGCAGCGCATCAGCATTGCCCGCGCGTTCCTGGCCAACGCGACCCTTCTCCTGCTCGACGAGCCGACGAGCAGTGTTGAACCGGATTCAGAAGCCGCGATCATCGCCGCGCTTGACCGACTGATGGTAGGACGGACAACGGTGCTAACCAGTCATCGTCCAAGTCTCATCTATCAAGCGGACATGGTGTATGTAATCGAAAATGGGCGCGTGATTGAGCAAGGGCCGCCCGAAGAACTTCGGCACGGGGATGGATGGTTCGCCCATTTCATGAGGTCTACGGAGCCGTGAGCCTTGCGCGTTGACATCACGGACCCCATGTAACGGCAGATGATCGATCGAGCGAGGCTTGTTATGGCAACTGACCGTCATCCTTATTTTTGGAAAAATAAATCGAAATCGGAAAAAGGGTCATCCTTATTTTTGGAAAAATAGCAAATGATCTGCTCTGTCTCGATCTCGATATTTTGCCCGGCGCGCATTTTCTTTGGCTCGGGTAGATCATGAGGGATGCTTACGTGCAAGTCGCCACGGACGGTGATGCCCGCCGCCCACCCCTCTCACTCCCATCCGCCGACCACGACGACGCCGGCGCACGCAGCGCCGCGCTCCCGGGTGGAACGTTACTTTCCGTCGGTTGGACGGACATTCCTGTCGGGAATTGAACCCGGCGCTCTTTCGGCTGGGGCGGCCCGTGAAGCAGTTTCCGCCGTAGCATTCTGTGGCGATTGGGAAGCAGCCCCACCAGGTCGCCCCGGGTGGAAAGTCAACGATAAGCCACGGCCGTGCATCGTCGCAGTTGTTCCACGGGTGCCGCGCCAGATAAATGTCGAAGGCGTCCATTCATTGACTCTTCTTGTTCTTCTTGCAACGTGTTGCGTCGCGACTATCCCCGTCACGTCGGCGCGATTGATCTGGTAGACGGCTTCTACCGCCTGATCCATCGTAAGCGGATGCAGGCTCACGGGATCGCCTTTTCGGCGTCGGTGATCTAACTAATCCCGGACGGCTGCTAAACCAGCACGTTCCCCGGCAAGTGCGCTCGCGCGTAGAGGAAAAGCGTCAGCAGCGTCACGGCCAGTACCACGTACAGCGCCCCGATCATCACCTGCGACTGCCGGCTGATCGCGTAATACGGATTGTCGCGGCCCCGGCGGCTCAAGGTCGCGCGAATCCGCGGCAGCGCGAAGAAGACGATCAGCAGCAGGACAAACGGGATGTGCCCGTGCCGCAGGTCGTCCACGATCAGCCACCCCAGCGCCAGCAATCCCGGCATCCAGATCCATGGGCTCACCGCCGCGGTGATTCGCCCGCCGTCCAGCGGCGGGACGGGAAGCAGGTTGAACAGATTCAGCAGGAAGCCGAGGAACGACAGCAACAGAAAAATGTTCGAAGCTGCAGAGCCCTGCGGCGACGCGAGGTACGCAGCAAAGCAACCCAGCGCCCCCAGCGTCCCCGCCGCCGGCCCGGCGATGCCGACAATCGCCTCCACCTTGGCATTCGGCGGCGGCTGCCTCAGGTTGATGATCGCGCCCATGAACGGGATAAAGATCGGCGGGCTCGCGCTCAGCCCGTAATAGCGCATCGCGAACACGTGCCCCATCTCGTGGATCAGCATCAGTACCACGAAGCCCAGCGATGCTCCCAGCGTCCAGAGCGCCGGCAGGTCGTTCTGGCGGAACATCAGCCAGTACGCGATCACGCTCACGAGCATCGAGCCCACCGTCTTGGTCACCGCCACCAGCGGCGGATCAGGCGGCCGCGGCATGCGCACCCGCGCCGGCGCGCCGCCATAGGGCGACCCCGCGATCGTCCCGCCAAAGCCCGGCCACGCCGCGAGTGCTCCGATCCGGGCATAGATCGCCTGATACTGCTGCGAGTCCGGCGGCAACAGATCCAATGCCATCTGCCAGACCTGCGCCGCCGCTGCCGGATTGATCGGCTCCAGCCGCAGCGCCTCCGCCGACAACTGCTCCAGCCGTGCCCGGTATACCAACGCTCCACAGTTAGGACAGACCAGCGTCCCCGCCGAGAGCGGCGTGCCGCAACGCTCGCACGCGAACGTGCTCACCTCCGTGATCTGCGGCGCCGATGCCTGCTCTGGCTGCATGAAATCCTTGCTCTCTGATGCGGCAATTCCGTCCGTCGATGGATCATTGGGTCTCAAGTGCCTTTTGGCTACGGGGATAACGAGAATTCATGAGAGGATTGCGCGAGTGACAAAGGCGCCGGAGATGGAGCGGGGCCGCTTTATCGATGGATGACTGCTCTCACCTGTAGCGCCTACTGTTGTGGACTATGGGATCGCGCTCAGCTTCATGCACTACAACCTTTGCCGCATCCAGAAAACCTTGCGCGTTACCCCGGCGATGGAAGCGGCTGTTGCAGATCACGTTTGGGAGATCGAGAAAGTGCTTTCCCTGATCGAGTGATTACGATCCTAGCCGGATGAGACGCGTCCTCCGCGCAATGCCTGCAATCTTGCTTGCCTGCGGTCTGGCATTTTTGTTCACGCCTTGGAGTGGCCGGATCCAATGGAAGGCGGAAGGCGAGGGCCGCTACCTGACCCGCCAGGACATCCTCGGCTTCGATATCCGCGACTTCGGGTACGCCGAAGGGTACATGTATCACGGCGTTCCGCAGTGGGACATGTTCATCACAGCCGGGTTCCCGGTTCGCCTTTTGTGTTTCGGGCTTGCGGCATGGATTGTCGTCCGTGACCTTCGCAGTCCCGCGCGCAATGCTGAGACGGAACCGCCGACGTGCCTTGAATGCGGCTACGACTTGCGCGCCAGCCCTGTACGCTGCCCGGAGTGCGGGGCGATTCCGAAAAATATTTCAAACTGATCTACCGAACCGTGAGTTCAATGCCGAATGTGACAAATGACTACATCTGCCCGGCATACAACCGCAGCGACTCGGTAAACCCCCGCGGCTTCCAGCCGAAATCATCCTCGAACTTGCGGTTGTCGCAGGTGTTTTCCTCCTGGCTCATGATGATCTGGTCACGGTTGAAGCCGAGCAGCGGGGCGATCCCGATGGCCGCGTAAAACTTCGCCGCCCACACCGGCACCGCCAGCACCGCCCGGCGCGCCCCGACGATCGCCTCGGCGGACTTGCGATGCAACTCGGGCCAGCTCAACTGCTCCGAGCCCCCAACCGGATACACCTCGCCAATCGTCTTCGGATTCTCCAGGCAGTCGACGAAGGCGCGGGCGAGGTCCTTCACGTACACCGGCTGCAGCATTCCCGCCCCTTTACCGCCGAACAACCCGGCGCCGAAGTAGGGCATCGCCACGAAAGGCGGCGCTTTATGCCGCGCCCATTTCGCGACCATCCGCATGAACTCCCCGCGCGGGCCGTGGATCATCGACGGACGCATGATCGTCCAGTCCAGCCCGCTCTCCCGGACATACTGCTCCGCGCGAAACTTCGTCTTGTGATATTCACTCCTGCCGTTCGGGCGCGTCCCAAGGGCCGACATCTGGAGATAACGTCGCACCCCGTTCCGCACCGCCGCGTCCGCTACCGCCTTCGTCCCCTCAAAGTGGATCCGTTCGAAGGTGATCCCCTTCCGCGGCTTCTCCATGATGATGCCGACAAGGTGGATGACCGCGTCGCAGCCGCGCAGACCGCTGTCCAGCGCTTGCGCATCGAACAGACTTCCTGTAACAGAGTGGACGCCTGCGTCGTCGATCTGGAGTTTCCGGCGGTTGACCAGCGCGTTGACCGCGTAGTTCCGTGACAGCAGTTCCTCGACGATCGCCGAGCCGACAAACCCGCTGCCGCCTGTCACGAAGACTCGTCCCGGCATCGCGCTCATCTCCTTCTCAGCGATCCCATCCGTTCGTACACTAGGAATCGGGCATGGTGAAATCAACGCGACGCGAACGTCGCGCCGATTTTGAAAGCCATCGCGCCGCACCTCGTGTCGTCGCACCATCAAGCCGTCCATCTCCGTCTCGGCACCCGCGGCAGCCTGCTGGCGCGCACGCAGAGCCAGCTCATCGCCGATGTCCTGACGCGCCTTCACCCGGCGATCAAGATCGAGCTGCGCGTTTTCAAAACCTCCGGCGATCAAATCGCCGAGCGGCCGCTGCACGAGTTCGGCGGGAAAGGCCTGTTCACGCGCGAGCTCGAGCAAGCCCTGCTTGCCGGTGAAGTGGACTTCGCCGTCCACAGCTTCAAGGACGTGCCGACCACCATGCCGCTGGTCGAGCAGTCGAATTTGCTCGTCGCCGCCGTGCCGCAGCGCGAGGATCCGAGAGACGTGCTGATCTGCGCCAGCGCCCGCCGCATCGCCGATCTGCCCCCATCAGCCCGCGTCGGCACGGGCAGCCTGCGGCGGCGCTGCCAGTTGCTCGAGCAGCGCCCTGACCTGGTCGTGCAGCACATCCGCGGCAATATCGATACCCGCGTGCGCAAGCTCCGCGACGGCGAGTTCGACGCCGTCCTCCTCGCGATGGCGGGACTCAAGCGCGCGGGGCTTTTCGACGCAGCCATCATGAGCGCGATTGACGCGCCGCGGATGCTGCC
Source organism: Tepidisphaerales bacterium (assembly GCA_038204465.1). Lineage (GTDB taxonomy): Bacteria > Planctomycetota > Phycisphaerae > Tepidisphaerales > Tepidisphaeraceae > JBBRCX01. The sequence goes on from JBBRCX010000009.1 coordinate 34,090, forward strand.
GGCGCCGGGGCAGGGCGCACTGGCCCTCCAATGCCGCAAGGACGATGAGCGCACCCGCGCTTTCCTGGCGCCGCTGAATGATGAGAACAGCGCCCGCTGCGTGGCCGCCGAGCGCGAGCTGGTGCGCCTGCTGGAAGGGGATTGCCACTCTCCGATCGCCGCACATGCCTCGATCGAGGGGGGCCGCCTCTCGCTCGCCGCCGCGGTCGGCGCCCGCGGGGGGCAGGCTCCGGTGCTCCGGGCGAGCGCATCGGCGGAGGCGCCCAAGGGCCTTAGTGCTGCCCAAACCGTCTTTCACCTGTTGCAGAAACAGGGGGTCCGCCCACTCCTCCACGGCCCCTGAACGCACGGGCCTGAGCAAGCTTCCCCCACAAATCAACGTATTTCTGTTGACTGATAAATATTTCACAAAGTACTATCCTTCAGGGGCGGTGTCTCGCGGGCGGAAGTTTTTGGACGGCACGCGCAACAAAGTTCTCGTCCTCGCCGGTCAAGCCAGCGCTAACGCTGCCGCCATCGAAGCTCTCAAGAGTCACTGTGACGTCGTCGAGATCGCCACCATCGATGAGGCGATCGAAGCCCTGCGCCACGAACACTTCAACGCCATCTTCTCCGACTCAACCGATTTTCTTCCGCTCGAGCGGGCCCTCGTCTCGCAGCAGGCCAACCTCGTCCTGAACACCATCGGCGAAGGTGTCTGCATCGTCGATGGCGAAGGCCGCTGCAGTTGGATGAACAAGAAGATGCAGGCCTGGCCCGCCCACGTGCACGAAAAGATCCGCAGCACCTGCCAGGAAGCCTTCGATATCTTCAGCCGCCAGGTCTCTCCCCAGACGTCCGAAACCCCCGCCGGCTTCAGCCGCTCCAAGCGCTACGCCCTCAACATTGAAGAGCAGCAGTTCATGGAGCTCATCGCCTCGCCGGTCATCAACCCGGCCGGGCTGGTGGTGCAGGTCGTCGCGGTCGTCTGGGACGCCACCGGCACCCGCCGGCTTCAGCAGAAGATCGATGCGATCGATCGCGCCGGGCGCGAGCTCGTGCGGCTCGATGGCGAACTGCTCAGCAAGTTGAATGTCGGCCAGCGCCTCAAGCTCCTGGAAGAAAAGATCATCAGCTTCACGCGCGACCTGATGCATTTCGATCACTTCGTGATCCGCCTGCTCGACCGGCGAACGCGAAAGCTGGAGATGGTGATCAGCACCGGCCTGCCCCCCGAGGCCGTCAACATCGACCTCCTCGCCGACACCGAGGGCAACGGCATCAGCGGATACGTCGCCGCCACCGGGCGCTCCTACATTTGCCCGGATGTCGAGCGCGACCCGCGCTACGTGTCCGGGCTCGAGCAGGCGAAGAGCACCCTCACCGTCCCCCTGACCCTGCATGACAAGGTCATCGGCATCTTCAACATCGAGAGCCGCCAGTGCGCCGCGTTCAATGAGGATGACCGGCAATTCGCTGAGATCTTCGGCCGCTATGTCGCGATCGCGCTGAACATTCTCGACCTGCTCGTCACCGAACGCGTCAGCACCAGCCACAAGGTGGCCGACAACGTCAACAGCGAAGCGGCCGGCCCCCTGAACGACATCGCCTCCGACGCCAACGCCCTGATGGAGGAGTACATCGGCCACGACGACCTGCGCCACAAACTGCAGCAGATCCTGGACAACATTCAGACCATCCGCAGGAGCCTGCATCAGGCCGCTCAGGGGCCCAACACCGTGCTCGGCGCCGCTGAAGTGAAGGGTGAGGACGATCCGATCCTCGCCGGCGCTCACATCCTGGTGGCCGACGACGAGCCCAACATCCGCGCGACCATCACCGATGTATTGCGGAAGTACAAAGCGGAAGTGACCACCGCTACCAGCGGGAGCGAAGCCATCGGCCTGCTCGAACAGACTGACTTCGACCTCGTGGTGAGCGACATCAAGATGCCCGACAAGACCGGCTACGACGTCTTCGCCGCCGCCCGCCGAAAGTCGCAGACCATCCCCGTCATCCTCATGACCGGCTTCGGATATGACCCAAACCACTCCATCGTCCGTGCCAGCCAGGAAGGCCTCCAGGCCGTCCTCTTCAAGCCCTTCAAAGTCGACCAGCTTCTGACCGAAGTGCGCAAAGCGCTGCAGTCGCAACCGCAAACGGCGCAATAAAGCCGCCGTAGCACGGGCGTCCCGCCCGTGTGAGCGACTCGCCCGTGTCAGCAATTCACTCGTCTGAGCGATTCACTCGTGTGAGCGACTCGCCCGTGTGAGCGACTCGCCTGTGTGAGCGATTCACCCCGTGTGAGCGATTCGCCCGTGTGACCGATTCGCCCGTGTCAGCGATTCACTCGTGTGAGCGATTCACCCATGTGAGCGATGAAGCAGTGGAACGTGACGGAGATGGGAGCGTGCTTCGCACAGGCGAGACGCCTGTGCCACGTTTAGCTAACGTCCCGTTCGGCAAGACGGGGCTGCTCATTCGCGAAGTAAAGAGCCTCGGGGACGGGCGACGGTTGAGCTGTATTCGGTGGACGTCGGGCTACTGAAAGAGAGCGGGAGCTGCTGAAACATGCCGCGCAGGAAAGGGGCAGTGGATGCGGAAACACGACCAGCCGGCATGCCGTCAATGTTCACGCTGAACGGCGGCACGTCGCTTGAGGGCGTCAGTCAGAATGATGTATGACGCCGGCCTGACGTGGTTTCCCCCGCGACTGCTGACCCGCAAACAAATCTATGTGGCCCGCCGCGATGATCCGCTTTACCGCTCCGTCGGTGACTGCCTTGCTCGGTGCGCGGGCGCTGGTGCTGGCGGTAACGATCAACGATCGAAAGGGTTGAGCGCACGTTTTGAGCGGAAGTTCTGTCGTATCTCACTGGCGGCGGTGTCCCACTCTTGGTCGATGAACGAAAGTTTGCGCGCACCTTTCCGCAGATCCGGGCATATATGAGTAGATGGAAGCTATGACGGATTGGAAGCTGCTTAGCCAATACATTCAAACAAGTTCCCAGGAGGCGTTCGCGGCTTTGGTGCATCGACATTCCGTGTGGGTGTACTCGACGGCTGCGCGGATCGTGCGCGACCGTCACACGGCCGAGGACGTTGCTCAAGCGGTCTTCATCATTCTCGCGAACAAAGCCCACACGATATCGGAGCGAACGTCCGTCGCCGGCTGGCTCTTTAACGCGACGCGGTACTCTTCGGCACACGCCCTCCGTGCACAGCGGCGCCGGACCCGGCACGAAAAGAAGGCCGCCCTCATGAAACGAGAAGTGATCGAACAAACACATGATCCGGCATGGGACGAGGTGGCGCCGTTCCTCGATCAATTCCTCGCGCGGCTTTCGCCTGAGGATCGCGACCCCATCCTTCTCCGCTTCTTTGAGCGCGCGAGCATGAGTGGAATCAGCCGCGAACTTGGCATCTCCGAGGATGCGGCAAAGCGGCGCGTATCCAGGGCAGTGGGCCACCTTCGGAGCATCTTCTTGCGCAGCGGTGTAACGCTCTCCGATACCGCTTTCGGGGCGATGCTTTTGGCCAATGCCACGCCGGCCCCACCGCTCGCGGGCCTGCCCAATCCCACTCAGATCATGGCCACAATGGCGGCCTTACGGATCGCAAAGGGAGCGTTGCTTCAAACGCTCATGCCGAAGCTAAAGGTCGCCGCGGTCGCGTTAGTCGCTGTCTCTGGCCTGGCACTCGGCTTACTGTGGTTCTCCCCTCAACAACGGGCCAGCTTGGCGTCGCTGGGTTTGACCGAGGCGGCCCCGAACAGAGACGCTCCGGTTGCTAAGTCCCCGCAATCCCTTTCGCTGGATGGCGTGCGCCCCGGTGATGGCATTGGCCTGCTGAGACTGAGAATGACGCGGGCCGAAGCGATCAACACGCTCGGCCCGCCCGAGAAATCAAGTGGAGGCTCGCTTCAGTGGCCCAGCCGCGGAATCGGGGCCATCTTCACGTCTGAAGCCAACCCACGCGTTGCAACAATCCTCGGCGGCGAGCTTGACCCTTGGAAGTCTTCTGCGGCTCTGACGCAGCGGACACCGGAAGGTCTCGGCATCGGTTCAACCGAATCCGAGATTCTGGCGATCTATGGAGCCCCTTCGCGCGCCCTTGATTCGATGGACGCAGGACTTCCTGCCTCGAGGTTCCTCAGCTACTGGCAGCGTGGCATCGAGTTTAAGTTGTCGAAAGGTCACGTGGTTTTCCTCAGCATCACGGCGAGAGGAATGTCTCGAACATCCTACTTCCCTCAACGGCTTCGCCTGCTGTGGGCCGGTGCCGTCGTGCTCATTGTCGCCCTAGCTGCCGTAGCGCTCGCACTTGTGTTGCGGTGCACATTGGGTGCGGTCGCTGCCTGAAAAAAACGAGCCTGCGGGGGGTTCGCATGCTACGGGCGAGTGCTTTTAGCGGCCGAACTTGCCGGTAAGGGCGCGGGCGATGGTTGCGTTGGCATTGGAGGACTGCGGCCGCTCCGTCTCTTCCACCACCTGCGCCGAGAGAAGCTGCGCCGACAGCCGGCGGTTGCCTTCGACCGCGGGCTTGCCGATCATCTGGGCGATCTGATTCACCTCGGCCTGCTTGGCGACCAACCGACCCTCGAGCTCCTCGAGCTGCGCCTCGATGGCGTGGTATTCCTTGAGGGCGTTGCTGTAAAGCGACTCACCCTGCTGCAGCCAATCCTGGAAAGATGAACTCACGGGCTGTACCTCCGCCATAGTGCTCCAAAACATCCTACACCATCTTTGGCGGCTCGCCAGAACTCGACGGTGAAGCGCCCCTCCGGGTGTCATCGGAGCATTCTCCACGCCGCATAACCGGCGACGCCACGCGGCCCCTCGTCCGATAACCGCGCCGGCTCAGCCTCGCTCCGCCTTCAGCGCATCGATGGATTTGCGGATCGCCTGCACCTGCTCAGGCGCGAGCCGCTTCGGCTCGTCACGCAAAAGCAGGTCGTCGCATTGCAGCGCCTTCTCGTACTGGCGTCGCGCGGCGTCGCGCTTCCCGAAAGTACGCAGCGCGCCGGCGTAATCCAGGTGGGTGGAGACGTTGTACGGGTCGAGCGTTAATAGCCGCTCGAAATCGCGATCCACCCGAGCCGCCTCCGGGCTGGGCTGCGCGAGCTCGAGTCTTGTCCGCAGCCGAAGCGCCTCGGTCGACATCGAATCAGTGGCCACCGCCGCGTCCACGATCTGGCGGGTCTCCTCATACGGAGCGTCCGCCATTCGCGCCGCCCGCGCCGCCCGAACGAGATAGTCCGCGTTGGTCCCAAGTGCCGAGTGCGCGTCGCGCAGCTTTGCCGCCGCTTCGAAGAACCGGCCGGCCGTCACGTCGCGGTCCGCATCCGCCGCCAGCGCCTCCGCAACCAGCACCGGGCGGACGAAGCCAACCGCCACGGCCAGCCAGAGCAGGACGCCCGCCGCCAGGCCCAGCCGAGCCTTGTTGGCGTTGCGCGCTGTTCGCGCTCGATCCTGCTGGCGAATCCCCAGCGCCGACCCTGCGAACAGCGCGAAAGTGAACAACGCGCCCAGCTCGAACAGCGAAAAATCGATCAGGTTGTGCACCAGGAACATCGCCAGGGCGATGAGGATGGCGTGAAGGACCAGCGGCGCAGGGCGGTCATCCAGCGCCTGCCGGCGCAACGAGCGAACCACCGCCACGCCCGCCGCCACCACCAGGAGCGCAAACATCACCGCCCGCTTGACCAGCTCCATCAGCGCGTAATCGAATTGTGCAAAGTCGATGCTTGAGAGGACATTCAACAGCACCGCGCCGGCGGCGATGCTGGCGACGGCCGGCAGTGCCGCGCTCGATTCCCCCGAACCCAGCGCCTCATACGATGCCGGAAGGCTCGATGCCCGCGCGTTGCCCGATCGCGGCCTGGGCGGCGCGCCCAAGGCCGACGCGAGGATGGGAGCGGGCTCGTGTTTCCCCTGCGTCACCGTCGCCTCCCACCAGTACCGCAGCATCCACAGCAGCATCAGCGCGCCGCCCATCGCCCCCAGTTCGACGAAAAAGCGGACGATGAAATTGTGCGGGTCGCGAATCTCTTCAGAAGCGATTGGCAGGCGCACCGAGAGGTAATTTTCCCCGAAGTTCTCCCAACCGACGCCGGTGATCGGGTGCCGTGCGAACAGCCGCGCCGACGCCACCCAATATCTCCAGCGGAAGCTCAGGCTGTCGTCGAAGAGCCGCCCGTGTTGCAGCCCATAGCCCACGAGGGCGCCCGCGCCGCAAATCAGGACGGCGATGGTCACGACGTAGAAAGTCCGCGGGAAGCGAATCATCCATCCGCCCACCCGCCAGACCACCGCGAAGAGCACCATCCCCAGAAACAATGTCGCCGACGCGGCTTTGCTCTGCGCCAGCAGGAGCATCCAGAACATCGCCGGTATGACGAGTATGATCGGAAGGACCCAGCCCCAACTGTCGCCGTGGGCGCGACGCTGCAAAGCGATTCCAACGGAGATGAGCGTAGTCATCACGATCAGCGCCGCGTAGGTATTGGCGGAAACGCTGAACGCCATCACCTTGCTGTTCACGACCATGTGCTCGAATCGCCTGGCCGGAAATGATCCCGGCGTCAGCTGCCGTTCCTCCAGGTACTTCGCGCTGTTGCGGCTCCAGTTCGCCTGAAGATCGGGATAGTCGACCACGCGGTAATAAATCCCCTGCGCAACCAGAATCACCAGCAGCGCAAACGCGAAGGCGGACACGAGGCGCAGGTGCATCCACGAGCGCACCAGTTGGGACACAGACCAAAGCAGCACCAGCGCCGCGCAGAAGTTGGCGGCCGAGACCGAGGCGGCGAACCTGTCCGACGCCCACAGCGGGCTGAGAATCAGCCACCCCGCAAGCAGCGCCATCGGAACGTAGCTCCAACTCCGTCGCAGCGCATACCCGGGGTCGATCGCGAGCCGCGTCAGCACCAGCAGGGCGGGAATACAGCACGCCAGGTCCAGCACCAGGCTGGTCGCGGCGCCGGGCGTGCGCGGCGCTTGCAGCGCCCACCGTTCGAACTGCGGCAGGCGAATCGTTTCCAGCATCGTCGCTCGCGCGATCGATGTCGCGATACAGATCCCCAGCGCCAGCCGCGTCAGCATCACCGCGACACCGCTTGCTTCAGCCTTCACCCGGCGCGGCGCTCTGGCGGGCCCTGGCTCAACTTTCACGCGGGTCATTCTGCTCTCTCTTCAGCAAACGAAACGCCGCTCACGTCGATCGTGCCATCGGGGCGGCCTCCGGCTGCGCTGTTGGTAGGGGTGGACTCGCCACTTCTTCGGTCCTGGCAAGCGACGTCGCCGCAGGAAGCGGATGCTGCTCAAGCAGCGCCACCACTCCCAGCACCAGCAGCGTCTGCGCGAAGATCAGCAACGCCACGAATGTCGAAGGCGCATGCGGCAGGATGATCGCCGCGATCGACGTCGCGGCGGTGATCAGATAGAGGCAGAGCACCGCCGTCCGCCGAGACATCCCGCGCGCCACCAGCCGGTGGCTGAAGTGATTGGTGTCGCCCTTGAAGGGGCTATGCCCGCGCAGGATGCGGATCGCGCTCACGACAACCAGGTCGTAAAGTGGGACCGCCAGCACGATCAGCGGCGCGAACACCGAATACCATCCGGCGCCCAGCGACGTTCCCGGCGTCAAATACGTGGTCCGGATGGTCAACACGCCCAGCAGCAGGCCCACCAGCAGGCTCCCGCTGTCGCCCATGAAGATGCTCGCTGGCGCGAAGTTGAAACAGAGGAAGCCCAGCAGCGCCCCCAGCAGCAGGGCGAGTGCCGCCGCCACGAACCACTGTTCGATCGATAATGCCGTCACCAGAAACGCGGTCGTGCACACGGCCGCGATCCCCGCCGAGAGCCCGTCCATGTTGTCCAGGAAGTTGAAAGCATTGGTAATCGCCGTGATCCACAACACCGAGATGCCGATCGACAACACGTGGCCCGCGTGAAGCCCCTCGTCCACCGCCGTCAGCGACCACAGCGAGCGAAATCGAATCACCAACGCCGTGATCACCGCCACCTGGATCGCCAGCTTCAGATACGGTCCCAGCGCCCTTCGATCATCCCACAACCCCAGCAGATGCATCGCCAGCATCGCCGCGATGAGCCCGGCCGCCAGCGGCGTCTGCTGCCGCACGCCTCCCACGTACGCCGAAAAGTCGCGCGACAACCCCGCCAGCATCCGCGGCGGGTGGGCCGAATCGATCGCCCACGCGCCGATGATCACCGCTGCCAGCGGCAAAGCCACCGCGACAAACAGCGCGACGCCACCTCCCAGCGCAATCGGATTGGGATGAATCTTTCGGTGTCCCGGCCGATCGACAAAACCGAGGCGCGGCGCCACCCGCCGCATGGAAAATGTGACCAGCCAGGCGAGAAGAAAGCTGAGGACAGCAAGGCTCGCGATAGGAGCGATCATTCGCGCAAACCGCTCTTTGCAGGGATAAACAAAAAGACCCCGGCGGGGTCTTCATTTCAACTTTCGCAACCTCGGGTCGAAGTGACCATCATGGCAGCTTCGAACGCAGATACTCAATCTGATCCTTCAGCTCACTCAGCTGCCGGTTCAGCACGCGCTTGTCAGCCGCGGTGTGCGCGTGTTCCACGCGACGGCGAATGTCGCGGGCCTCCAGTTCCAAACGCTCGATCTCCGCAATGGTTTCCGTTTCCGGGTTGTACACCTGACTCACGACAGCCTCCTGCGACGGACCTTCAATTATAGAACCGTGAGCGTCAGACTGCAATTGCAAACTGAAGAAAAGCGCGCCGTCGCATCAGCTTCGGACGGATTCACCCGCCTCAGGCGCCGCAACTTTGATCACCCGCGCCGGCACCCCCACAACGCTCGCCCCGTCGGGAACGTCCTCAATCACCACCGCCCCAGCCCCAACAGTGGCAAATTCGCCGATCCGGCGGCATTGAATCACCCGCGAGCCAAGGCCAATGAAAGCCCCGCGGCCAATGCGGACCCGCCCGGCCAGCGCCACTCCGGGACAAACGTGCGCCCCTTCGCCAATTTCACACTCATGCTCCACGATCGCGCCCGTATTGATGATCACCGAGTCGCCGATCCGCGCCTCCGCGGTGATCGCCGCCTGGGCGCCGATCACCACATTTCGTCCGATATGGGCGGTTGGCCCGACGCTCGCGGTCGGATGAATCGCGTTCACCAACTCGAATCCATGCTCCGCGAGGATGGCCGCGTAGCGAACCCGTGCCCGGTTGTCGCCGATGGCAATGATCGCGCCCCCGACGCGCTGCTGCCGCAGTCTCGGGAGCGTGTTCACCGGTCCGATGACCGGCACCCCGCCCACCTCGCGCCCCGCCAGCGCGCTGTCCGCATCCACAAAGCCGACCGGGTTGTGCTGACCCGCTGCGCGCACGATCTCCAGAACCACCTTGCCGTGCCCACCCGCGCCGACGATGACGATGTCCATTCGCTGCTCCAGCCTTTGACCACGCCACGCTTGTTATCGAACCCGGCGTCGATCCGCCTTGATTCCCATGCCGCTCAAAAGACCGCTGCGGCGAGGAATCGGCCCGGCGCTGCGCATGCAGTAAGACTTATTTTCGCCCTGCGCACGAATTGCCGGTAGGGCTTCAACCGCTATAATCCGCGCCTCCGGGGCCGAGGGTGGTCCCTTGATCCGATTCCGAGTGTAGGAGGCACGTCATGGCTGAAGCCGGCAACCAAGAGTTCCCAACGATCCTGGGCCCCGATGCAAATTTCAAAGGTGAGCTGAGCTTCGAGAAGGGGATGCGGCTCATGGGCAAGTTCGAAGGTAAGGTCAATACCGCAGGCCGGCTGCACATCGCGAAGGAAGCCCGCATGCAGGCCGACGTCGAGGCCGGCGCCATTATCGTCGAGGGGGAAGTCCACGGAAACCTCTCCGCCGCCGACCGCATCGAGCTGAAGCAGACCGCGCGCTATGAGGGCGACCTCCGGGCCAGCAAGCTGGTGGTGGATGAAGGGGCGGTCTTTAACGGCCACGTCACCGTCGGTCCCGACTCCATCCAGAAGCGCACGCCTCCCCAGCCGGGCGGCGGCAATCAGCGTCCGGCGACCGCACCGGTTATCCCCGTCGTCCAGGGTCAGCCGGGCCGCTAGAATTTTTCCTGAGCCCCCGGTTCTTCAGCAGATTTCTGGCGCAGTTGCCGCCCTATGGCCTCGACGGACTACAACGTTCCTTCGCCGCCGGACGACCGCGCGACGATCGTGTGTCTTCACTGCGACAAAGCGCAGGAGGTCAGCCGCAAGGCCATGACCATCACCTGCAAGCACTGCTACAAGTCGCTCCAGCTTAAAGACCTCGCCTTCAAGCAATACGAAGCCCGACGGGTGATCGAGACCGTGGGTGTCGTCACCATCGAAAAAAAGGGCAACGTCATCGCCGACCGCATCCAGTGCGGCGGCCTTATCGTCCGCGGCAAGATCAAGGGAATCATCCACAGCCGCGGCCCGGTCCTGGTCGGTCCGGAAGCTGAAATCAAGGGCGATGTGAAGGCGCCCACGCTGGCGGTGGGGGCCGGCGCAATCCTCGACGGGCGCTATGACATCGGCACATGGCCGCAAGCCACGCCGCAATGAACTCGTCTCCAGTCTGACTTACCGTCAAGCCTGCCGAACCTGCTCTTCGGCCATTCGCAGGACCGCATCCGCGCTCAGCCAGCGCAGGCAACTCTGATGTGAGCACTGCCGCGAATAGCAGGGGCTGCACGGGATATCGAGCCGGACGACTGATTCCGGCCGCCGATACGGGCCGGTCCGAATGGGATTGGTAGGGCCATACGGAGTCACCAGGGGCCTGCCCAGCGCCGTCGCGATGTGCATCGGACCGCTGTCATTGGCGATCACCAGCTCCGCCCCTTCAAGCAGTGCGACGAGCTCGCGCAGATTTGTCCTCCCCACCAGATTGACGTCGGCGCGAATGCGCGATGCCAGCGCCACGTCGCTGGCGCCCCCTGCGAGGACGCTCTGGAGGCCAAGCCGCTCTCGCAACGGCTGCACCAGCGCGGAGAAGTTTTCCGCCGGCCACCGCTTGGTCGCCCAGTTGGCCCCGGGCAGGAGCACCGCGTAGCGCCGCGGCAAGGATGGGGCGACCCTCGCGCGGTCCGCGTCGGTGGTTGCGAAGACAAACGCCACCGGCTCCCGCCCGCACCCGAGCGCCTCGCTCACCGACAGGTACCGGTCGACGGCATGTTGCTCGACGCGTTCCACCGGCACGCGGTGCGTATAAAAGATCCAGGCAAGCTCGCGCGCGTTGGCAAAGCCGATCCGTACCGGAGCGCGCGTTTTTGCACAGAGCCAGCCGCTGCGGAGCAGCCCCTGAAGGTCGATGACAAGGTCGAACTCGCCGCGACGAAGGCCGCGCGTGAAACGAAGCAGCGCCGCCGTCGCCGAGGGGCTGCGCCATCCCTTTGCGAACTCCTGGCGCTCGAAGCGGATGACTTCGTCGAGCTGCGGATGCCCGTCCAGCAGACCGGCGCAGGCGGGCGTCACCACCCATGCGATATGCGAATCGGGCCAGCGCCGTCGAAGCAGGTTGAGCACCGGCAGGGCGTGCACCACGTCCCCGATCGCGCTGGGCTTGATGAGCAGGATCCGGCGCGGCGGGGTTTCAAAGGCGACTGGTTTCATGCAGGCTTGTTGGCGGCGGTTGGCTCTTCGAGATTGGACCCTTCACCCGCCCGCTCGGCGGGCACTTCTTCTTCGTCCTGCTGCAACGGCACGCACGGCGCATAACCCCGGCACAGCGCCAGCGAATCGTCCGGCGTGTATTGCGAATGGCTCCGCAGGCTCCGCAACAGCCGGCGAATCCCCAGCGCGATCCACCGGCGATGACGAATGCCGTCGATGTCGATCAACACCGGCGTCGGCCCCAGCTTTTCATCGTCCAGCACGATCCAGTTGCTCGCTTTGGCATCGAAGTGCGAAAAGCCGAGCCGATCGATCCGCCGGAGCAACCTGCCGGTCCGCCGAAAAAGCATGTCCCGCGCCGCGGGCGCCAGAGCGTCCAGATCGATGCCGGCGAGGGTGGGGCCGGGAACACGCTCGAAGACAATAAAGGTGTCGATTACATAGCCCAATTGCCGCTTCTCCACGAACATGAGCGGCCAGGCGCAGGGGACGTTGCGAACGATCATCTTCCAGCTTTTGAACCACGCGCGGCGCGGGCGGGCGCCGCGCCCGATCTCGTTGAAGTAGCGATACCAATAGCGCCGCCGCGGACGTTTGATCACGACGGGAAGCGTGCGGTCGCAGAGGTTGATCTCGCCGGCGAGGACGTCGCCGCTGCGGCTGCGCTTGACGACCGTAAAGCGGTCCTGCTCGATCGATTCGATCAGTTCCGGCCAGGCCTGCTGCCAATCCGCCTCGGTGATACTCATCCGGCTCACACTTGACCACCGGCGCGGATTTTTGGCGCTCTTGAAGAACGTGCCGTCCCACGCGCCCAGGTTCAGCTTACCGAAATAACGGTTCTCTCCCGCCGTTTTCTCCAGGAACGCCCGCCATCGGCTCGGGCTCACGGGGTTGCGTTCGGGCAACGCCCCGCCGGTCCCCAGCCGATACCAGCCGCGCAGCAGATCCGTCGTCGTCGCGAAGCGGCTGAAACTGTGCCCCAGCTGGAAGATGTCCCGCGGGCGCATCCCGCTCTTGCGCACCGCGTACGCGTCCAGCAGATACAGCATTCCGTCGCGCAGGAGGAAATTTCCTGGGTGCAGGTCCGCATGCCCCAGCCTGGCGCGTCCAAGCTTGTAGACCAGGGAGCACAGCTGCTCCGCCAACTCCTGGTGATTCGGAACAGGCTCGCCGTTCAGCGCAAAGCCGCTCAGATAATTGTCCAACTGCACCGCAGGCTCGATGGCGCGAAGGATCACCGCGTCCCCTTTGCGACCGGCGATCCGCAGGCCCATCAGGCACGCCACGCCGCGCGGCGAAGGGATCCCGGCCTTCTGCAGCAGGATGAGTCGCTCAAACTCCCGCCGGGCCGGGCTGCCCCGCAAGCGCCGGCGCCAACGGTCGCGCACGCCGCCGCGCGGATAAAACTTGAGGTAATGCTCCTGCCCCTCGTACTCAAAACGCCACACCTGCCGATACCCGCGGTCCTTCACCAGCGTGCCGACGCGCGGAAGGTCTCGCAAAAGCTGTTCGAGGGACGTCTGCGCCACGGCGAATCTTTATACGCGCGCCTCCCGCCTTTGTCTCGCGGGTGCTGACTCGCGATGCAGCGCATACAGGCGCCGCTCAGCTTTCGCCGCCCGCGACGACCCCGGTCGCCGATTCAATTCCCGTCGCGACCTCTTCGCGAATGATCCCCTTACGCACATAAATCGGATGGACAATTCCGCGCAGGGCCGGCAGCTTGCGGGCGAACAGCAGCGCGGCCGCCACGCAGATAACGCCGTCGATGAGCAGCGTGCGCGAAGCGCCGGTGAGGTTGTCGTTTCCGAGGCGGCTGGCGAGCGAGCCGGCGATGAGGTTGCCCCACGGCGTCATGCCGATGAAAGCCATCGTGAAAAAGCTCATCACGCGGCCGCGCTTGTCGTCTTCGGCGAAAGGCGAGAGTAGGAACATCGGCGCCTGGCTGGCAAAACCCACGACGCCCAGCAGCCACGGGCTGCCCGTCAGCCGGTAGACCAGCCAGATCGTTGCGACCTGCGTAAGGAACGTGCCGACCAGCGAAACGATCTGCCCGCCAAAAAAGAGGCGGTAGTTGCGGTGACGAAAGGCGCGGACCAGCAACTCGAGGCGGCCAGGCACGTCGCCGCCGCCGCGTAAGGCAGCACGGCCGGCGCCGCCGAATTGCTGATCGGGCCCTCTGCCATTCAGGCGGGATAATAGGAAGATGCCGCGCCGGCGGCTATTGGGCTTTGAGAATCGCGATATGCCGCGGCTGTAGCGGAATCTGCACCGCCGCCCGTCCATCCATCTCCTTCACCTCATAAGAATCGCGCGGGCGCAGAAAGTTCTTCGTCTTCCGCCGTCGCGATTCATTGGCTTGGCTGGCGGCGATAGAGCCGCGGCGATCTTCCGAATCGCTTTCGGAATCGCGTCGAGAAATGATAGGGGTTTTCAAACCCGACCCGCTGCGCGATCGCGGCGACCGGAAGATCGGTCGACAAAAGCAATTCCTGCGCGTGCCTCAGCCGCTGCGCTTCGACGAACTTCATCGGCGGCTGGCCTACCTGGTCGCGAAACAGGTGCGCCAGGTGCGATGCCGAAACGTGCGCCACGTCCGCCAACTGTTCCACCGTGAGCGGCTGATCGGAGTGGTGGATGGCATGCTGCATGGCCGCCCGTACGCGCTCGTCCAATCGCCCCTGCGCGGCGCGCGGGTTGTGCGTGTTCGCCAGCAACAACAGTTTCTCCGTCGCGTTTGAGGCCCATTGCTCCTTGTCCAGCGGCGCCGAGCGGTAGAGCTGGTAAATCTCTTTGAAGGCTCGAACGATCCGCCGCGTGTCGGCCGGGCCCAGCGGGGGGAGGACCATGAAGCCCGGAAGCACCTCCGGCCAATCGAGCCAGCGATGCCAATTCGGGCGCGCGTCGAAGAGAACGAAGTATTCACTCCACCGTCTGCCGCCGGCAAAGCTGACATCGTAAGGCGTGTCAGGCCGGACGATCGCGATTTGTGGGGACCGCGAGACCACCGACAACCCACGCGAGTTGAAGTGCAGTGAGCCATGGAGCAGACAGCCTGCCGTCCAATACGGAAAGCCTCCCGCCCGTGAGAACCGGTGCGTCGGGACATGCTCGGCATATCCTGCCGCAATGAACATGGGCAACCCCTCATAGCAGAAACAGAAAGGTTTCTCGCAGCCGAATCTATTGGAAAGCGCGCCGTGCTGCCAGAGGATTTACCGGGTCGCGAGCGAGCCTCGCATCAAATGGAGCCTCTATGAAGCTGAGCGATGAAAAGATCCGGGAGTTCCGGAACAACGGGGCCATGAAGCTGGGTCAGCTGCTGACGCCCGAGGAAGTCGAAGAAGGCCGTCGGCGCTTTGACGCGATGTTCAGCGAGCGCGTCGGCACTTCTGACCGCGGCCTGCGAAACCTCTGGGCCGCCGACGACAGCCGCGAGCAGCAGCTCAAGACCGAGCGCCGCCACTACCAGATGGTGAACCTGTGGCAGAGCGACGAGTGGTACCGCTCGTTGATCTACCGCGACGATTTATTGGACAAGGTCGAATCGGTCCTCGGGCCCAACATCCAGCTGTTGCACGACCAGGTCTTCTTCAAGCCCGCCAACGACGGCGCTGAGAGCCCGTATCACATCGATGCCTCCTACTGGAGCTACTCGCCCCTCAACCTGGTTTCCATCTGGATCACGCTGGACGACACCGACCTGGAAAACTCCTGCCTCCACTTCGTGCTCGGCAGCCACCGCGAGCCGCCGCCGAAGATGAAGCGGTGGACCATGCCCTCGGGCGTCGAGGCCATCGAAGCCATAGTGGAAGACGGCCGGGCCGTGCCTTTCATCATGAAGGCGGGCGAAGGCCTGATGCACCACTGCCAGACGATCCACGGCGCGAGGGCCAACAACTCCGACCGCCTCCGCCGGGCCCTCGGCATCCACTACTTCGCCTCCGGGATCAAGGACCCGCAGGGCAACGCCCTCGATGGGCCCAACCACCCGCTGCTCCGCGGCCAGAAGGTCGGCACGCTGGTCCCCGCGATGGCAACGCCATGAATGTGTTCCGTTGAAGGCGCCTCTCCGCTTACACTATCCCCCGACCTCTTCGAAACAGCATCTTCAACTCAGGAAATCCAAATGGTCTCCTCCAGCAAGTCTGACACTGCACCGCTCTTGGCTGGCGTCGCTTCCATCGATGTCACCCCCGAGATGGGCATCCAGATCGACGGCGACATCGGCCGGCCTCGCCCCGTCGAAGAAATCCGCGACCCGCTCTATGCCAAGGCGCTCGTCCTTCAGGTGGGCGGGAAAAAGCTGTGCATCCTCTCGATGGATCTGGTCGCCATTACCAACAATTACGCGGACGAGATCCGCGATCGGGCGGCGAAGCAGTTCGGACTCGATCGCGACGCGATCATGGTGCACGTTACCCAGAACCACTCCGCGCCCGGCATCGGTCACTTCGTCTGCCGCGACGAGTGCACGCTGATCCCGGAGCCGCACCGCTGGCTTCGCATGGGTGACGATCGCTACATTCCCGGCGCCGTCGACAAAGCCGTGCGGGTCATTGGCCAGGCGAACGCCGCCTTGAAGCCCGCGAAGATCGGCGCCGCCAGCGGGCTCGACCCCCGCGTCGCGTTTAACCGACGCTACGTGATGCGCAACGGCAAGACAATGACCAATCCCGGTTATGGGAATCCCGAAATCGTCCACGTCGAGGGCCCCGCTGATCCGGAGGTGGGCGTGGTGTCGGTCGCGCGGCAGGATGGAAGCATCGCATCGCTGCTGCTGCACCACACGTGTCACCCGACGCACGGCTACCCGCACCGCTACATCTCCGCCGACTGGCCCGGCACCTGGTGTGACGCGATGAAAAAAGTGCTGGGCAGCGGGTGCGTGCCGCTCGTCCTCAACGGTTGCTGCGGCAACACGATCAGCAACAACTGGGTCAATCCCTATCACGTCGAAGACCAGCAGCGCATGGGAGAGATGCTCGCCGAAACCGCGGGCCAAGCGCTGCAGAACGTCCAGTACCAGGACAACGTCGAATTGGACTATCTCACGACGAAGCTTCGAATTCCCCTGCGTCCATTGGTCCCCGAGGAAATGGAGAAGGCGCGCCAACTCCTGCGCGAGCACCCGCAGCCGATGTGGCGGAAGGACGAGCCTGATTGCTGCGAGTGGGATTGGATTTACGCCGTCGGGCGCGTGGACCTCGCCGACCGGGCGGCGAAGCAGCCCTACTACGACTACGAAATCCAGGCGTTCAAGCTCGGCCAGACCGCGATCGTCGCCATGCCCGGCGAGCCCTTTGTCGAAGCACAGCTCAAGATGAAGCTGAACTCCCCGGTCCGGCACACCTACATCGCCCACATGTCAAACGGATACGTCGGCTACATCCCCACCAAGAACGCTTTCAACGGCGGAGGCTACGAAACCTGGAATGCCGGCTGGTCGCAACTCGTCCACGAAGCGCTCGACATGATCGCCGATCGAACCGTGCAACTGCTCAACGAGCTATACGCCAAAAAAACCGCCGCCCTCGCCGGCACGGTTGGCGAAGTCTGGCCCCAGTCGCACGCGAAGATCGCTGCGGGATCGAAGTGATGTCTGTCATGGGATGCCGGACCATCCCTCTGTGCAACTAAAGATCCGGCGTGTTCCGGGTGGTCGGCCGAGTCACCGGCTCAAAGCCCTGCTCCTTCATCATCTGCCGCACCTTGCCGACTTCCTGCGTCATCTTGTGGCGGATGTACTGCTTCACGTCGTCCGGCAACTGTGACTCGCGCACCATCACCTGCATTCCGTTGTCAAGCGGCATGAGGGCGATGACCGGATCGTTCGCCTGCCCGCCGGCGCCCGCGCCGCCCGCCGCGTTGTTCCAGACATAGACGCCCGCCGGCTTCACCGCGTAGTCGAGTCCCGTGAAGCCGCGGATGCTCTCCAGCGCCTGGCGAATGCTGGCGTTGTCCAGGTGCAGCTTGATGATTCGCGATTCCGGGCGCAGCCGCTGCACCGCGCCCGCCTCGATCTCAAACGCGACGCCGCTGCGCTCGGACAAATCAGTCAGCACCTGGGCCACGTCGACGCCGTTAAACCGGGCCGACACCTTCTTCTCCAGCTGCACACGGATCTGGTCTTCCCTGGGCAGGACGATGATGTTCGTTCCCCACGGATACCAGGTCAGCTCCGTCTCCTTCGCAAGGGCCTCCAGCGCGGTCGCGAGCGTCGCATTGCGCGGCACGTTCACCGCCGAATCGGGCTTGATGACGCTGCCGGGCCGGAACTCAATCGCGTAGGCAGCTTTCTTCTCCTCGAGCTTGCGGTCCACCGCCTCAACCAGCGACTTGATCGTCATGCGCTCCTGCTGCCCGCCCAGCGGCGTGGACGTCAGCAGGTCCAACACCTGAAGCTCCCCAAGCGTCGCGCGCCGCCCCAGCCGCGCCAGCGCGGGCGTCGGAAGCAACTGCACCACGTCTTCGCGCAGCTCATACGCAAGCCCCAGCTTCCGCGCCATTTCGGCCAGCGCTGAGCGCAATGTCTGGTTCTCAATCTTCACGTCGATGTTCGTCTGTTCGCCCCAGGGCAGCAGCTCCCAGACCAGTGGATCGGCCTCGATGCGCACGCCGGTCTGCTTTGCGATCGTGTTGATCGCCTGCGGCAGCGGACGATTCAATTCCAGCAGCTTCACCGGCTTGTCCAGCGCTTCGTTGATCAACGCGGACGTGTCATCGGCTCGGCCCTGCGCCAGCGCAGCGCGCGTGCAGAGGCTGACCAACAGGACTGTGCATGCGACGGGAAGCAGAATCCGAATCATCGCGGGCTCCGCGGTAGAAAGGGGAGTGATTGACGCCCCGCAAGCCCGCTGGTTGAGAAGTGCGAACCTCAATAGAGCGGGTTGGAGGTATCTTGCGCGGGCTCGACACCCGAGGCAATGACAACCCGCGACGGGCGCGAGACAACGTCTTCGGCAAAAGGCGATGAAGTGTTGGCGGCGAGCGCACGCGACGGGCCCACTGTCACCTCCGGCGAAGATTGATCGGGTGAAGAGACCGCCACCGCCGCATCCGGATGCACGTCGCGAATCACCAAACCTTCGCCGGCTGAGCGCCCGGGTCGATTAAGTAGCACCGTCACGCCGACTCCCAACACGACCAGGATCGACGCCGCCAACGCCATGACGCGCGGCGACACGTTGAACAATCGATAGGATTGTGCGGGCGCTTCCTCCCGCGCGACGGCCTTCGACAGATGAGACGCCAGGGCATCCCAGTTCACCTCCGGCAGCGGCTGCGCCTTCAGGAGAGCGGTCAGCCTTCGGTGTTCTTCCAGTAGTGCCCGCGCCTCCGCGTCCCGCTCCAGCCGAGCCTTCAGCGCAGCCTCTTCATCCACGGCAAGGGTGCCGTCGAGGAACTGGCTGATCGAAAACTCGAGCTCGTCGTGAGTCATTTCAAACCACCGTTGCCGCGCTTTTCAAGCCGGCCCTTCCATTCCATCAGACACGAACCGGCCGCTGTCATAGGTGCTCTTTCAACAATTCCTTGAGCTTTTTGCGCCCCTGGAACACATGCCACTTGACGGCCTCCACGCTGCATCGCAGCGCCGCGGCCACTTCCTTTTGCGGCATCTCTTCGATTGTGAACATGATGATCGCCAGCCGCTGCTTCTCCGGCAGTTGAGCCAGAGCCGACTGCAGCTTTCGACCCATCTCTTCGCTTTGCAGCCGATGCAACGGATTGCCGCTCTGGGCCATCCAATCGCTGCCGGTCAACACCTTGGTCTTCTGGGCGTCGAGCGGCCCCAGAAGATCGTCCAACGGAAGCTGCGACCCCGTCTTTCTGCTTCGCCGATAGTTCAGCGACAGGTTCGACACGATCCGCATCAACCACCCGCCGAACGCCTCCGGTTTCTGCAGCGTCGCCAAACTGCTAAAAGCTTTCAGAAACGCGTCTTGCGTCACCTCGAGCGCGTCGTGGCTGTTGCTCAACAGCCGGTAAGAAACCGCGACCGCCTGTCGCTGATATCGACGGACCAAATCGTCGAATCCAGTGCGGTCGCCGGCAAGCACCCGACCGACCAACTCGCCATCGGTGGGCGAAGTGAAACCCTTAGCTTTCCCAGGATCGGGTGCCTCTGCCTCCATAACGTCGGACACTGTAAGGGGCGATTGGTTAGACGTTTACCATGAATCTGTAAGCGGACGAGCGAAACCTGGCGCGCAACGGCCGTATTGCCCCGTAACTCTTGGTATAGATTGAGCTTGGGTGCAAGTGAATCAAGCGGGAAGTTCGCTCAACATCTCCCGCGCGTAGCGGCGAAGCTCGTCCGCGATGCGAGCAGGCCCGGCCGTGAGGAGCGGCTTCATCCGTTTGACAACCCCGGTGCCAATGATCGCCCCGTCCACCCGGCCGTTAAGCTCCGCCAAATGCCGCGGCTTTGAGATCCCGAAGCCGACGCAGATGGGTTTGTCCGTAAGTTCCTTCAGCTGCTGGGCATTCTCGAACAGGTCGGCGGGCAGTTGGTCCCGCTCGCCCGTGATGCCGCTCACCGAGAGGTAGTAGACGAACCCGCTACAGAGCTCAGCGATCTCCTGCCGCCGCTGAGGAGTGGTGGTCGGGGCGACGAGCAGGATCGTCTCCAGCCCGCCGCTGCGGACCTGCTTGCAGATGCGCTGCGCTTCCGGCGGCGGCAGGTCGGGCAGGATCAGTCCATCAAATCCCGCCGACTTCGCCGCGGCCACGAACCGGCCCAGCCCGTAGCGAAATACCACGCTGTAGCTGACCATCGACACCAGCGGCAGCGACACTCGATCGCGCGCCGACGCCACTGCTGCAAACACTTCGTCGACTTTCAAATGCTTCGAGAGCGCGGCGGTGAAGGCTTCCTGGATCGTTGGTCCGTCCGCGATCGGATCGGAGAACGGGATGCCGACCTCAATCAGGCTCGCGCCGCCTTCCTCCAGCGCCGGCAGGGCGGCGGCGGTCGTCTGCAGGTCCGGGTAGCCGGCGGGAACGAATGGCAGCAGGGCGATTCGGCGCCGGGCCCGCAGCGCTTCGAAAGTCTCGTGGATGGTCAGACGTTTGCGCTGGACGGAATTCGGTGATGCCACGCTCGCGGCCATAATAGAAGCACGCACAAGGCGGTCAAGCAATCATCTGACGCCATTCGTTTCACAACGACCCGGCCGCGCAGGAGTATCAGGGCATGATGACCAACACGAGCTACGACCGGTCCGCCGCGCTAACGTACAGCCTCATGCTCCTCGTGCTCCTGCCGGCGCAAGCAGCACGGGCGCAAGTCGCGCAGCCCGGCTGGTCGGGCAATTTCGCCCGCAATCCCGGCTTCGAGGAAGACTTCATCAATCGCAACGCCGAGTCGCATGTCTTGAGCTTCAAAGGCGATTGGTTCTACAACCAGAAGGATCTCATCCCCGATTACTGGAACCTGGAGAAGGGCGCCTTCGCGGTTGATCCGAATCAGCCGCACGGCGGCGGCAAGGCGCTCAAGCTGGCGGATAAGCAGGTTGCCACGCAGTCTTACCCCGGCGCGGTCTATCAGGAGGGCGGCACCGCGTGGGCGGGTCCATCAAACAAGGACATCGCGGTTACCCGTCCGGAGCGCTTCAAGCAGAGTTGGATGGCCAGCGTCTGGTGCCGCGGAGGTGGAACGATCCGACTCGGCGCCGATGCCGCCGGCAATGGCGGCGCCACCGCGACCGCAGCGAAAACCAACGACTGGCAGCAACTCACCATCACGCTTCCCGCCGAGCAGAACGCGCTGCCGATCAACCAGCCGATGAAGATTGAACTGATCGGCCCGGGCGACTTCGATGACGTCGTAGTCCAGGAGAAGCTGCCCAGCTCGCCGAATCTTCTGCCAAACGCGAGCTTCGAGCAGGTCGACGAAAAAGGGTATCCAGCCGGCTTCTCCGCCCAGCGCAAGTGGCGCGCGATCGGACCGACCTACTACGTCTGGACCGACTGGAACCATGCCTTTCGGGAGAATCGCGGCGGGGTGGGCATCGATCCGCTCGTCTTCCACAGTGGGAAGCAGTCGCTTCGCTTCGACGTCTATCCGGGCGATGAAAAATACATCGAGAGCGATTTCATTCCGCTCAACCAATCGACCCCCGAGCTGATCGAGGTGGCGGCTTACGTTCGCGCCGACCGCATCAAGCTGTTCGATCTTCGCTGCGTCGATGAGGAAGGCATTCCCCTTCCGAGCTATTACCCGATTTACCCTGAGAACATGAAAGGCAACGAGAGCGCGACGTTCGGCAACGGCACTTTCGAGTGGCGCTACGTCCGCAAGTTCTTCTCGCCGCCGCCGAAGTACGGCCAGGACGGAAAGCCGATGCTCGACGGCAAAGAGCTGGCGGTTGGACGTCCCGTCAAAGGCATCCGCGTCCGGCTCGCCGCGCGCGGCTTCAACGCGCATACGCTGGACGATTCCGGCACGCGCAGCTACGCCTGCCAGGTCGGAACCGTCTGGTGGGACGACGTGCGCGTCATGGAGCGCACCAGTACCGCTGACGAGCTGATCGCACGCGGCGCCAAGCCGCAGCCGGACAACCCCGCGGGTACCGGTTCGATCGCCGGCGCCGACGTGTCGCTCGGCGAGCGCCTCTTCGGTGAGAACCAGCTCACGGTCTCATTCACAAACAAGGATGTCGCAGGGACGTTTCAACTGGAGTTGACCACGACGCTGCCCGGCTCGCGACCTCGGGTGACGACTTCATCCGCCGTCCAGATCGCAAAGGACGCGACCGGCACGCTGCTCGTCCCCTACGTGATTGACAAGCTCGCCGGCGATCTCAAGGAGCAGGGCGCCCTGAAGCTGCGCGTGCTGAAGGACCGCAAGCCCCTCTCCGACACGACCTACTCTTTCAACACCTGGCCGGTCGTCGTCGATTTCGACATCGCGCGTCACTACAACCTGCCGGCGGAAAACCCCGTCAGCGTCTCCATGAATCTCGGCGTTGCCTCCGCCACGCTGGCAAAGGTCGCGAAGCTGGATCGCTTGCTTGTCAAAGCGTCCGATTCGAAATCGGTGGTGCGGGCAATGGAGCCGATCACCGATCTCCCGGCTGCTTTCGCCGCTACGCTTGCAGCATTGCCTCAGCAGCAGGGCGAGAGCTTCGAGTTCGACCTTCCCACGCCCGGCTGGTGGACCGATCGAACCAACCTGCTGACGACGAAGATCGACCTCGGCTCGCTCAAGGTCTGGCCCCACGACGACCCCACCCGCGACACGCTGTTGCTGGTCCGCGGGCTCGACGCCGGCGGGAAGCTGCTCTTTGAAGACTCGAGCGACGGCTTCTGCCGGGTGGAAGCGCCGCCGAAGCAGCCGGCGATTCAGAGCGTTGCCGTGCGCGATGACGGCGCGATCCTCATCAACGGACAGCCGCGGTTTCTCACCGGCGCCACGCACCAGAACACCCGGACTACACACACGCCCAAGATCATGGCGCAGCTTGGCCTCATGGGTCATCGGCTGACGCAGGATGAAGTGGCGAAGTTCGACTCCATCCAGTCGATGTGGGAGAAGCTCAACCTCTACGCATTGCAGATCAAGCCGGTCAGCGGGTCCGGCGGCACTATTCCCTACGTCGAGCTGACCGATGCGCAGAAGCAGGCGCTGTCTGCGTTCTCCCAATCCGGCGGCATGCAGTCGGTTGTCTCGATCAACACCGGTGGCTGGGAAGACCACATCCCCGACAACCCGGCCGCCCGCGAGAAGCACGTCGCGCTCAACAACTGGATCCGGCAAACGACCGGCCGCCCGATCGCCTGGAGCTGGAGCGGCGGATACAACGCGTTCAACACGACCAACTTCCCTTACTATGACATCATCCACGCCGAGACTGAGATGTGGGGGCCGATGGACTACAACGTCATCTACACGCCCTACATCAGGAAGCTGAAGCAGACGCCCTCCACCTGGGTTTACCTCCCGCAGCTCTACGACAACACGCCCTTCGAGCGCCTGCGCTTCGAGACGTATGAGAACATCATCCGCGGTTCCGCCGGCATCTCCATGATCCAGGGAATTGGCGATCCCACGTTCATGCGCGGGCTGGCGGGGGAGCTCCGCTATCTTGAAGGCCCGCTCAACAGCCAGGAGCAGTCGCCGGCGGTCACGCTCGAGCCCAACATTTCACACAAGGTCACGCGCTTCAATGGCAAGACCTACGTGCTCGCCACCAACTGCGGCCCCAAGACGCTGGGCCGCTGGAAGTGGGACCGCGACGTGAAACACTCCGGTGCCGCGAGCCACGAAGGCGAAAGCGCGAACATGATGTGGCCCCGGCCTGCCGGCATGCGCATCCATGGCTTCCGCAACATGGCGCTGCCGGAGTTGATCCAGAGCGGGGACAAGATCGCGCAGTACGTCTGGCTCGATCCAAAAGAAACGCCGAAGTGGGTGATGCTCCTCGTGCGCGGGGATGGGAAGTTCATCCATAACGGGGTGCTGGGCGCGTTCGACTACGACGCCTTCCGCGCCGATTACGGGAACATCGTTCTCTATTCGGAGCTGAATCACGCCACCATGCACGAGATCAACTGGGTGATCGACCCGCCCACCTACGACCGCGCGGTGAAGCTCATGGGCACGGCTTGGGCCGATCAGCAGAAGAAGACCGCCGATGAATATCGCGCGGCCATCGACAAGCTCGCGCACAAAGCGGGGGACTTCCGCAGCCTGGGGGCGCTTCCCCCGGCGGGGCAGTGGCATCGCATCGAGCTCGATGCGGACGCGGTCGGTCTCACCGGAAAGCTGGTCGATGGGTTCGCATACATGACGAAGGACGGCCGAGCGCTGTGGGATTACACAGTGCTGGAGCGCGGCGGGAAGGTCGCCCGCGTCTTCTGTGAAGACACCGTCGGCATCGACCGCGCCAGGCTTCATTCCGTCCGCATCGCGGTCCCGGGCCTCGCCGCCGGCGCGAAGGTCAAGGCGCTGTTCGAAGATCGAACGATCACCGCCGAGTCAGGCGGTTTCACCGATAACTTCGAAGGCGCCGACACCTACGGCTACGAGTCCGGCGGCATCGAAGGAGACATGTTCGGCTACGTCAAGGACCCCGACCGCGAACTCCCCCGAATGATGCCGAGTGGTTACGGATACACCTACGGGCCTACCGCGGTGCACATTTACGAGATCGAATAGCACTGGCACGCGCACGAGGACACGAAGATTGGTTGATGGTCCTCGAGCCGCTAGTCGATTAACCGGGCAACTTCCTGGCAGTCCTTGTCCCCCCGCCCTGAGAGGTTGATCACGATGATCTGTTTGCGCGAAAGCTTCGGCGCCAGCTTCGCTGCCTGGGCGATTGCGTGGGCCGTCTCCAGGGCCGGCAGGATTCCCTCCAGCCGCGCCAGGGTTTGAAACGCCTCCAATGCTTCGGCGTCGGTGATGCTGACATACTGCACGCGCCCGGAGTCCTTCCAGTAGGCGTGCTCGGGGCCAACGCCAGGATAATCCAACCCTGCGCTCACCGAGTGGACGTCGGCTGTTTGCCCGTCCTCGTCCTGCAGCACATACGACAAGGAACCATGTAATATGCCCGGCTTTCCCGCCGACAAGGAAGCCGCGTGCTGGCCCAATGCGCTGCCGCGCCCGCCGGCTTCGACGCCGATGAGTCTCACCTGCGCGTCCTGTGCGAACGGCGCGAAGATCCCCGCCGCGTTTGACCCGCCGCCCACGCACGCGATCACGTAGTCCGGCAGCCGCCCTTCAGCCTGCAGGCACTGCTCGCGCGTTTCCGTGCCGATCATGGACTGAAAGTCCCGCACGATCATCGGGAACGGATGGGGCCCGACCACCGAGCCGATGATGTAGTGCGTCCCCGTCACGCTCCCCATCCAGTCGCGCATCGCCTCGTTCGTAGCGTCCTTCAGCGTCTTGCTGCCGCTGGTCACCTCGATCACGTTCGCCCCCATCAGCTTCATGCGGAACACGTTCAGGCCCTGCCGGCGGATGTCTTCGGTGCCCATGTAGACGTCGCACTGCAGGCCGAACAGCGCCGCCGCCGTCGCCGTGGCGACGCCATGCTGCCCCGCGCCGGTCTCGGCGATGACGCGCATCTTGCGCATGCGCTGGGTCAGCAGCGCCTGCCCGATCGTGTTGTTGATCTTGTGGGCGCCGGTGTGGTTCAAGTCCTCGCGCTTGAGATAAACCCTGGCCCCGCCAAACTTCTCCGTCAGCCGCTTCGCGAAATAAAACCGGCTCGGCCGCCCGACGAACTCGCGGAGGTAGTAGTCGAACTCCTTCTGAAACTTTGGGTCACCCTTTGCCCGCGCATACTCCTGCTCGAGCTGCTGCAGCGCGAAGATGAGCGTCTCGGGGACGAAGACGCCGCCGTAGGGCCCGAAATGCCCCGTGGAATCGGGAAGCGGCGTCTGCGCCGAAGCGGGAACGGCCTTACTCATGGCGAGCTATCGTAGAGTCGTGCCGAGTCACACTCAATTCGTCACGCCCTCGGGATGGGCGCCGCTCAGCCAGTAACCCAGCATGGCAGCCGCGGCGCCGACGCTGGCGTAGTCGAGGGGCAGGGGGCGGGCGAGCGGGGCGAGCAGGCCGCTCAGGGTGCCGGTCATCCAATCGGCGGGAGGGCTGATGAAGGCTGTGAGATAGCCGAGGCTTCCCACCACAAACGGGCCAAACCAGAAGAGCCCGCCGAGCCGTCGATCTTCGGAGGATTGTGCTGCGGCGCCGGTGGCGGCGAGGGACGCGACGGCGATCGAGACCAGCACACCCTTCTTGCTGTCTGTCGGGGTGAGCACCAGCATGATCGCCGCCATCACCACCACTTGAATCGCGAGTGCGGTGAAGAGCTTTCCATCGTCGGAGGCTTCGAGTTCCGCCGCCGTGAGCGTTGGCAGGGCAGCGATGCCGCGCTTCCAGATGAAGCGCCAGGCGGCGGCAACGATCATGATCAGGAGGAGCAGTTCGATGAACAGGTCGAAGAAGACGAAGCGCCCCCGATCGGTCGCCTGGGCCCAGAGGTAGACGTAGCGGCTTGGCCCGCCGCGCATGCTCAAGGCGGCCAATCCCAGTGCGGCGCTGAAGAGTCCCGCATAGAACCACGCATGGCCGGCGAGGATCGTTCCAATCGCGACGCATGCGCAAAAGAGCACCGCGATCACGAGATAAACCAGCAGCCAGTGCGGTTGCTGAAAGACGCTGTCCTCGTAGGAGCGATGCACGGGAATGTGGAGCAGCTTACCTGTCCACCAGAAGAGGACGACGCAGACGAGGACTGCGAGCGTGACGAAGAACTGCGCACGGCGATGCGGGCTCAAGATCGCTTCAGACCCGGGCTCGGGGGCAACTGGTGTAACTGGCTCAGTCATTGGTCCTGTCGCCTAAACGTCGGGTCGATCGGGCGGCCCGGGAGCCCTGATATTTTCGGGATTCCGGCGTGAAGCCGTACGCTCCGCGGCGTAAAATTCGCCGAAGACGAATGTCGATTCGCCGCCGACGCTAGCAGAAATCGACGCCCTGTTCCATCAATTGAGTGCAAGTCGAATGACCCATCCGACGCTGTTTGAAACAGGCCTGACGACGATCGCTCCGCCCGAGCCGATCGAGGGGCCGTTTGCCGGCGTCGCCCTCGAGCAGAGCATCGATCGCGTGCTCGACTACGCCATTCCTCGCCGGCTTCTGCCCCTGCTTAGCGTCGGGCAGCGCGTGCGCGTTCCGCTCGGTCGCGGCAACCGCCCGACGCGCGGCTACGTCGTGTCCATCCACGAAACGACAACCTATCCGAAGATCAAGAAGCTCTCCGCAATCGACGACGAGCGCATCCTCATCCCGCCGAAGCTCATGGAACTTTCCCGCTGGATGAGCCGCTATTACATCACCCCGCTGGGGACGGTCCTGGAGAGCGTGATCCCCTCCGCGGTAAAGAAGAAGATCGGAATTGGCTACGCGCAGATCGTTCGCCTCGCCCAGGACCGCGAGCAGATCCAGGCGATCGTGGAGAAGACCAGCGCTCCCAGGCGCCGCTCGATCCTCGCCCGGCTGCTTCAGCTCGAGCCGGGCGGCGCCATCGACATCGTCCGCCTCGCGGGCGAGTCCGGCGCAACGGTCCCCACCGTCCGCAAGCTTGCGCGGCTTGGACTCATCACCATCACAGCGGAAATCGACCTTCCCCGCTTCGCTGCCGGCGCGGCCGTCCTGGCCGGCGGGGGGGAGCAGGAGATCGCTCTCAACCTGGTCCAGCAGATGGCCTTCGACGCGCTCCTGCCGCGCGTGCGCGACGGGGGCTTCTCCGTCAGCCTCCTGCTCGGCGTCACCGGCAGCGGCAAGACGGAGATCTACCTCCAATGCATCCGCGAAGTGGTCGCGGCCGGCAAGCAGGCAATCGTCCTGGTCCCGGAAATCGCCCTCACGCCCCAGACCGTCCGCCGCTTCACCGCCCGCTTTCGCGGCGTCGCCATCCTTCATAGCGGGCTGAGCGCCACCGAGCGTCATCGCTTCTGGCAACAGGTTTCGACCGGCCACGCCCGGGTCGTCGTCGGGGCGCGCTCCGCCATCTTCGCGCCGGTCTCGAATCTCGGGATGATCGTCGTCGACGAGGAGCACGAAGCGAGCTACAAGCAGGACACCGCTCCGCGCTATCACGCCCGAGACCTGGCGATCAAGCGCGGACAGCTCGAGAACGTTCCCGTCCTCCTCGGCAGCGCCACGCCGTCCCTCGAGACGTTCTATAAAGTTGTCTCAGAGAGCGGCGCCGCACCGCCGGGAGATCTCCAGGCCTGGAAAACCAACTTCATCCCGCGCGCCCTGCAGAACGCCGGTCTGCGCGGCGACGTTTCTCCCCATGCCGGCGCAGACCCCGAGCGCAGCGCCGCCCCGGGTCCGCTTGCGCCATCCTCATCCATCGAACCTCCCGCGCCTCCCGCCGTGCCCTCTGCGTATCAGCTTCTGCTCCTCCCCAGCCGCGTGCGCGGACTTGCCATGCCGCACGTCGAGCTCGTGGACATGAAGAAGCAGAACCGCTTCCGTCGCGGCGTCCACCTACTCTCCCAGCGCCTCGAGCACCTGCTGCGCACAACGATCGAGTCTGGGCACCAGGCGATCCTGCTGCTCAATCGCCGCGGCTACTCCAATTTCGTCTATTGCGCCTCCTGCTCCAATGTCATTCAGTGCCGTTTCTGCGACGCCACGATGACCTATCATCGCTCCGCCGGCGCCAAGGCCCAGGGCGCATCGCTGGCCGAAGGAATTCACACCGGGCAACTGCATTGCCACTATTGCCTGGCGGTCAATCCATTGCCCGACCAGTGCCCGGTCTGCCACAAAAAACTCAGTCTTTTCGGCCTCGGGACGCAGCGGGTCGAGGAAGAGCTGGCGCGGAAATTCCCCGAGTTGAAGTTCGCCCGGGTCGACAGCGACTCGATGCGCAGCTCGAAAGACTACGAGGCCCTGCTCGGCCGGTTTGCGAAGGGCGAGATCCAGGTGATGCTCGGGACGCAGATGATCGCCAAGGGCCTCGACTACCCCAACGTCACGCTCGTAGGCGTGATCAGCGGCGACACCGCCCTCGCGCTTCCCGACTTCCGCGCCGCCGAGCGAACGTTTCAGCTCATTACGCAGGTCGCCGGCCGCGCCGGCCGCGGCGACTCCGCCGGGCGAGTCGTGCTTCAGACCTTCCTCCCCGACGACCCGACCATCCAGGCGGCGATTCGGCAGGACTTCCTCGGCTTCGCCAGGACGGAGTTGGTCAGCCGGCGCGAGGTGGGGCTCCCGCCTTTCTGCCGCATGGTTCGGATCGTGCTGCGCGACCAGGAGCCCGAGAAACTGCACAAGCGCTCGGAGCAGCTCGCCGCCAAGCTTGCCGATGCCGCCGCCGCCGAGGGGGACCTGATTCGGATGAAGGGCCCGATGCCCTGCGCCATCAGCCGCATCGCGGGCTACTTCCGCAACCAGATCGTGATGACCTGTCCGACAGCAGGGCCGCTGCAGCGCGTCCTGGCCACGGTGCGCGAGAAGGGCGGGCTGGCCAAGAGCGATCGAATTGCCGTGGACGTGGACCCCGTTTCGCTCTTGTGACGGCAACCGAACGACGACTATCCGCGCCTAGAATCGGTTCGAACAATGTGCGGACGCTACAGCTTATTCAAGCTCAACCAACTGCTCGAATACTTCCCGTGGATCAACGTTCCCCCGGGCCTGCGTCCGCGCTACAACATCGCCCCCACTCAGCCGGTTCTCGCGGCCACCAACCAGCACCCCGACCGCTTCGACTATTTCCACTGGGGCCTGATTCCCTCCTGGGCGAAGGACCATTCCATCGGCAGCCGCATGATCAACGCCCGCGCTGAGACGCTCGCCCAGAAGCCGGCCTTCCGCGACTCATTCAAGCGCCGCCGCTGCCTCATCCCCGCCGATGGACTCTACGAGTGGCGCAAGGAGCCCGACGGCAAGACCAGGACGCCGATGTACATCCGCAAGAAGGACGCCACCCCATTCCTCTTCGCCGGCCTCTGGGACACCTGGCGGGACGCCGACGGCAACACGGTCCCCTCCTGCACGATCATCACCGCCGAACCCAACGACCTGGTGCGCCCCATCCACGACCGCCTCGCGGTGATCCTTCCTCCCGAGCACTATGACCAGTGGCTCGACCCGGGCGACCAGCCGGCCGACCGCCTGCTGTCCCTGCTCAAGCCCTTCCCCGCCGAGCAGATGGAAGCCTTCCCGGTGTCGCGCGCGGTCAACACTGCCACCAACGATGAAGCGGAATGCATAGAACCTGTCGCGTCCGAATCGCTTTTTTAGTTTAGGCATTTGTTTTGCCGCTGATTCTGCTCCATCGACAGCAGTCGCCGTGAACTATAGAGGCACACAGACCACGTCCATATATAAACTATGTAAATGACCTATTCACCTAAAATCAGGTGCCCGGCTGAACGCATGTCCAAACCGCCTGCCGCGTAAATATTATTTTATTTCTTCCTTGACGTGACGGCGGCCAATCGGTTTAGTCTTGATCTCGAAATGTAAGTGGCCGAAGGACGGGGGCCGTCCTTCGGGGACCGGGCTGTAAAAACTCATCTCTGAAGGGTTGTGGCCAATGCCGCTCAAGCATTTCCTGCGCACGCTTTTCGTGCGCCCCGCGGATCGTCTCGCCGCCGCTGCTCGCTTTGCCGTCGAGCCGTTGGAAAGACGGGTGCTGCTGGCCGTCACGCCGACGGGCCTGGCCAACGTCAACGAAGGCTCGATCTATTCCCTCGGCTTCAGCACCGACTCCACCCAGCCGATCGACCATTGGACTGCCAACTGGAACGACGGGCAGCAACCGTCCACCCTCTCCGGCAACAACCCCTCCGGCTCCCTCACCCACGTCTTCGCCGACGGCGCCGCCGCCGGCACCGTGCGCAGCGTCGCCGTCACCGCCACGTTTGTGGATTCCACCCTCGCGCCCGACAGCGCCACCAGG
>JBBRCX010000010.1:0-64870 GCA_038204465.1 Tepidisphaerales bacterium
TCTACATTCTACAGTGCGCGAGCGCGACGGCGGAGGGCGAGGGCGGCGAGCGCGATCAGGATCGATCCGGAGGCCGGCTCGGGGACGACGGAGATCTGGTAGATGGCGCCGCTGGTGCTGTCGAAGCCGTTGGCGGAGAAGTCGGCGAGGAAGAGGGAATCGGCGGTGGCGAGGAGGCCGTCGAGGTGGCCGACCGGTTGGGAGTTGTCGACGAAGTGGAAGTAGTTGCCGGTGGCGGGGTCGACCCAGACGAGCGGGTTTTCTTCGTTTGCGATGCCGGCCAGGACGAACTTGCCGTGGAAGCCGATGAACATGCCGTTGCGCAGGGAGGCGGGGAAGAGGGAGGGGGCGAAGGTGATCTGGGCGGCGCCCTCGCTTTCGGAGCCGTTGGTTGGGTTGGGGATGGGCTGGAAGGTGGCGATGGGGTCGACGCCGCCGCTGCCGATCTCGGTTCCGGTGCGGTACTGGATGTAGTTGCCGGGGAAGCCGAAGTTTTCGACAGCGCCGCCGATATCGGCGGCGGCGATGCGATTCAGTTCATCAACGCTGGTGGGCTCATTGCCATTGTCGCCAGGCCCGTCGATGCCGTTGTCCTGGAAATAGAGGTCTCCGGTTGTCGGGTGAAAGGCGATGCCCGCGGCGTTGCGCAAGCCGGAGGCGATCTGAGTGAGTCCGCTGCCGGTGATGCCGCCGGCGCCGTCGGTGAAGGTGACTTTGTAAATGGAGTCGGAGTTTCCGGTGCCGGAGACGATTCCGCTGAAGGTGACGTCGCCTAGGGCGGTGGCGGTATCGTTCTGCGCCGAGCCGATGTTGAAGAAGACGTCGTGGGAGCCTGGCTGGGCGGGCGTGTCGCGGAGGGCGAGGGCGTGGACCTGGTGATAGGGATGGCCTGAGCCGCCGAAAGTGAGGTCGATCGAGGCGGCGGAGGTGAGCGGAGCAGCGGGTGAGACGCCCTGGCGAAGGATGGTGACGCTCGCCGCCGTGTCGCTGGCGGTGGTGACGAGGATGAGGTTTCCAGTCTGGGCGAGGGAAGTGGCGCGCGTGGGAAGGCCGGAATAGAGGACGGTGCCGGGTCCATCGGCGATGCCGTCATGATTCGTGTCGGTGAGGCGGAGCAATTTGCTGGGCGCGCTGAAGAAGTCGTCGTTGGTGCTGGTGCGGGTGGCGACGAGCAGCGAGCCATCGGAAAGCTGGAGCATGCCGTAGGGGAAATCGAGGCCGGTGGCGAAGGTGGTGATGCGGAAGTCGGCTGGATTCACGCCAGGGCCGCTGACCTGGAAGGGCTGGACGGCGGCGTCACAGAACGTGGCGAAGCACAGCAGAGCGGCGGCTGCCAGGGCGGCAAGCGACGCGCGCGTGCCTTGCCGCGCCGGTGTGACGACGTTCGTTTTTTCCCTGAGCATATGTTCCTCCGCAGACAAGAGAGCCAACACCCGTGAAAGGCGATGGTATCGAGTGGGCCCGCTGGCGCTCAGGTCTGAAATATGGGACGGCGCTACGGCGCTTCGGGAGCGGATGGGGAGGAATCGGAGGGATCGGGGCGGGCGGCGGCGATTTGCTGGCGGCGCTGGGCCGCCTCGTCCAGCCAGGACTTGAGCGCTTCGGCGTTTTGGGGGTCCAGGAACGCGAGAAGGCCTTCGAGGTTTTCCTGAAAGCGCTGGATGCTGGAGCGAAGGTTATCGCGGTTGTCGATGAAGATATCGCGCCAGAGGCCCCCGTCGCCGGCCGCGATGCGGGTTGCGTCGAGAAAGCCTTTGCCGGCGAGGGGAATCGCCTCATCGCGCTGCATCGCAACCATCGCGGCGGCCAGGGCATGAGGCAAGTGGCTGACGTCAGCGACCTGGCGGTCGTGCTCTTCGGGGGAAAGCCGGATCGTCCGCATGCCCAGAGTTCGCCAAAATGCATCGACGTCCTGGAGCGCGCCCTGGTCGGTGTCTTTTGTGGGAGTGAGAATGCAGATGGCCTCCTCGAAGAGATCGGCGCGGGCGAAGCGGACCCCCCGCTTCTCGCCGCCGGCCATTGGGTGGCTGCCGACAAAGTGAATGCCGGGCGGCAAATGTTCCCTGGCGGCGGCAACGATGCTTCGCTTGGTGCTGCCGACGTCTGTAACAACGGCGCCCGGAGCCAGAGCGGGGGCGATCGCCTGCAGGGTCTGGCCCAAAACGCCAACCGGCGTGCAGAGGATAACGAGGTCGGCCCCGCGAACCGCCTCGGCGGGCGTCGCGTATCCCTCATTCACTGCGCCACACGCCAGGGCGGCTTGGAGAGTGGTTGGCCGGTGAGCGTAACCTATGATTTTGCAGTGCTTTAGCCGCTTTTGCGCGGCCAGTCCGATGGATCCCCCCAGCAGGCCCACGCCCAGAATGGTCAAGCGGTTCGGTTGCATGGTCCGATAATACTCATGCATGAACACAGTTGGCACTTTATCGGAAAAGGCTCGCGGCAGGCGGCTGCGGGTTAAGACACTGAGACTTGAGTTGCGGAACCCGCTTGTCTACCCTATCGGGCTCCGATCTGATTCCAAAGTCAGGGAGGCCCGGCAGAATATTGGGAAAATGGGAAGGCGGCCGCCACAGAATCTGGACGGCCGGACGAGGTCTATGCCAGAGCTCCCCCAGACTGACATCGCCAGTTCTGAATCGACAAACAACGGCACCCGCAGCGGCAACGGGAAAGTGTTGCGCCACACCCTGGACTTCGAAAAGCCGCTGGCCAGGCTCGAACAGCAGATCCATGAGCTGGAAGCGCTGCAGGCGACGAAGCAGGTGGATTATTCGTTAGAGCTTCGCCAGCTTCGCACGAACTACACGTCATTGCTTCGCAAGACCTACGACCATCTGAGCGCCTGGGAGACAGTCCAGGTGGCCCGGCATCCGCAGCGGCCATTGTTCAAGGACTACGTGGATCTGATCTGCCGGGAGTTCCGGGAGATTCACGGCGACCGGCATTATGGGGATGACCCGGCGATCAAGTGCGGGCTGGCCCGGCTGGCGGGGCATAAGGTCATGCTGATCGGCCATTGGAAGGGCCGGGACACGAAGGAAAAAGTCCGCTGCTATTTCGGATTGGCCCATCCTGAGGGGTACCGGAAGGCGCTGCGGTGCATGAAGCTGGCGGAGAAGTTTGGCCTGCCGGTCGTGACGTTTATCGATACGCCGGGCGCCTATCCGGGAATTGGCGCGGAAGAGCGCGGCCAAGCCGAGTCAATCGCCCGGAATCTGATGGAAATGAGCCGGCTCAAGACCCCGATCGTCAGTGTGGTTACGGGTGAGGGAGGCTCCGGCGGCGCACTGGGCATCGGCGTGGCTGACCGCGTGGCCATGATGGAGTTCGCGTGGTACTCGGTAATCTCACCCGAAGCATGTTCCGCGATCCTCTTCAAGGACAATGAAGCCGCTTCTCAGCTGGCCGAGAGCCTGAAGCTGACGAGCAAGGACCTGCGGCAGTTCGGGGTGATCGATACGGTTGTGGCCGAGCCCCTTGGCGGCGCCCATCGGGATCCTCACACCGCGGCGCATAACCTCGAGCAGTACATCGCCAAGACGCTTCGCGATCTGAAGCGTTACAAGATCGAGAACCTGCTGGAGCGGCGTTACGAAAAGTTCCGCAACCTGGGTGTTGTGGCGGAGAGCGTGAAACGCCCTACCGCGAAAGCCGCCGGATAGACGACCCCCTGCGACACCCGCAAGCGGCGGACGACGCGTGGGTCGTGCCAGTTCTACCCTCCGCTCTGTACCTTCTGCTCATTCGCGGTCGGCTGGTCCGTGGACATCTTTAGATAGAAGCGCCCGATGTGCGCGTCGAAGGTTTCGCCGTTCTCGCGGCGCATCCGGTAGACCCCCTCCATCGTCCCCCACGGGGTCTTGAGCGGGCAAAAGCTCTCGTACTTGAACGCGTGCCCGGGCTCCAGCCGGGGCGTTTGCCCGACCACGCCGGGGCCTTCGACCTCTTCGCGCCGGCCAACGCCATCGATGATAATCCAATGACGACTGATCAACTGCGCGACTTCGGGGCCTTCGTTGGCAATGACGATGGTGTAGCCGAAGACGTATTTTCGGTCTTCAGGATCGGACTCATCGGGAAGATAGTACGCGGTGGCGCCGACGCGAATTCCGCTGGTGGTGGTGTCTGACATTTCGGGTGTTGGCATGGCTCCCTCGCAAATCCCGCATCGCGGCCGGCAGCGACTCCCGGCCGGCGAACCCAGGATCTCTTTATACGCTGTGCGGATTCAAAAGTCTGGACGGCGGGTCCGCGCCGCGGTTTCTGGAAAGAACGTCGCTCGGGTTGCTCGACTGTCCGAAAACTGACTCATACAATACTCGCTAATTGAGCCCGTCATGCGACGGCCCCCTTGTTTTTCCTTGAGGACTTTGTGAATTACCCGCTCGAACCTGATCTGCATTGGACCGACCATTTCGTCAAACACGGCTTCGCGGTACTGCGAAACCACCTCGGCGCCGACTTCATCGAAGCCGCGCTGCAGCGCGTCCGCGCTTTGGCGGGCGTCGACCTGCCGTACGAGCAGTGGACGACGCAGAATGTGAAGCGCGGGGTGGAGGCATCGATCGAGCCGGCATTCGTCGCGGTGTACGATCAGCCGAAGATTCGCGAGATGATCGCGACGATGTATGGCACCGCGGAGGTGGGCGCGGCGACGGGATGGAGCGGGCACCGGCATTCGCGGCTGTTTCTCAACCCCTTCGCCGCCGGCGCGAAGCAGGCGCATCCCAGGGCCGGGCACGTCGACTTCGGGCACGAGCTCATCCCGGTGCTGGGCGGCGGGTTTTCGTTCCATGTGATCCTGCGCGACACCGAGCCGTTCGGCGGCAACTACACGATCTGGCCGGGGTCGCACAAGGTCGTGCAGAAGATGGTGATGGAGAAGCCGGAGCTGTACTGGCCGGATGACTTCCGGAACTTCAAGTTTGGGGAGCCTTTTGAGTTCTACGGCAACGCAGGCGACCTGATCGTCATCCATCACCTGGCGCAGCACACCGCGACGCCCTGCTGCGGCGACACGCGCAAGCCGCGGATCGGGCTGCACACGCAGGTCCCACGGACGACGTGGCTGCAGAGCGTGGATCCCGAGAAGCCGAACATGTCGCCCTTCGAGCGGAGCATGACGCTGAACGGCAAGTTCGACGCGGGCGACAACGAGCAGATCATCAAGACCTACAACGAGAACAAGAAGATGGTGCAGGGGGTGTGGGCGAGCGAAGAAGGCGCGCCGCTGTTCAACGTGTACCGCTACGCGGATGGAGCGGTGCGCGTCAAACCCGCCGCACCCGAGGCGAAGACCGTTCAGACGGCGCGCTGGAGATTCGACGGGCGGCGGTTGCGGTTCGAGCAGATCTTCGACGGGCCGGCGCCTGAGGTGGCGAAGCAACTCTTCGGCATGGCCGGTACGCATCCGATGCAGGGCGGGCGGTACCCCACCGTCCTGGAGCTCGATTCGAGCGACACGAACCGGCTCACATGCCAGATCACCGGCGACGGCCTCAATCAGCCGGTAACACAGACGCTGCGCCGAATCGCCTTCGCCCCGCCGCGATAAACCACCCACCGACAGCACCCGCAGCCGGCACCGACGGGCGGGATCACTTCGATCTCGCCCTCTTCACCATCGCAAGTAACGCGCATCCCCGCATCGCCCCCGACCCGCGCGCCCACCTCTCACCTCCAAATCGCGATCCACACGTGATGAAACCCCCGTTAATCGAGCGCCAGTCCAACAGCATCCCATCCTCCCACATCGGCCGACCATCAGCCAACCATCGAAGCCCCGCCTCGCGCCCATCGAAACGCCAGACATCCTCCGTCAGGCCGCCGCAGAGTCCCAGCCAATCCCGGCGCGTCACCATCACTTCCCATCCGCTCGCCGGAAACAAGCACGAAATCGACCCACAAAAGCGCGAACTCGAGCGAACAAACCCTGAACAATCCCCAAGCGCCAAGTCCCGGCGTTCGCTCACCCCGCTCGACGCCCCGGCTCATGAAGTGCCCGATCACCGTCGTGCCGCGCGGTCCACTTCGCGTTGACGCTTTTTGAAGTGACCGATACCATCAGCCCTCCCTTCGCCGGAGAGATGGCCGAGTGGCTGAAGGCGACGGTTTGCTAAACCGTTATACGGGGTCAAACCCGTATCCGGGGTTCGAATCCCCGTCTCTCCGCTTTGAGATGGTTTTAGCCCTTCGACAAGCGCGTTGAAGGGCTTGCTCGTTGATACACAACTGGTGCCTTGAGGACCAGGCTCGAACAGACCATTTCCCAGATTCGTCGCTTTGCTGGATACCTTGCCTTAGCCCGAGGACAAGGCTGCGCTGTGGCCGCCTGCGCCCCTGCTTGATGACGCCGCGCAGACGAACGAGGAGGAGCTACACGAGCAACTCGAAGTTTTTCAGCGCGAGATTGCCGAAGACATTTCCGCCGCGGTCATTGAACGTGTCGTGACCGCCGCCGCCGTCCGCATCAAGCACACCGAAGATCGAGTTCTGCACGGTCAGATCATTATTGTTGCTGCCGAAACGGGCTTTGAGCTGCTGAATCTGTGAATCGAAGACGAACACGTCGGATCGACCGCCAACGGCCACGGTCCCGTCGGCGAACACGCCCCGCAGCGCCACGTCGCTTGAGGAAATCGAGGCGTTCCGGTTCAACTGCGAGTCAATGATCATTGCCTCGGCCTGCGAGTTGATGTTGAGTTGAGAATTGAATATCGCGCGGTTCGCGACGAACGGACCCTTGGTGGTGATATCGGCTTGGCCATTGATCTGACCGCCGCCGATGAATCGGCTGAATCCCGAATTCTTTCCAACAAATCCGGCGGGCGAAACAACCTGGCTCACCGTTTTTCCGTTCAACTTGACACTCTCGAGCTGGACCGTTTCAAGCACCGCGTTGTTCTCCGGGTCGTACTCGAACTCCATGACTGTCCCAACGCCCGGCGCGTAGAGCTTGTTGGCCAGCGCGAAGGGCTCGATGACCGTGGTTTCTTCCGTTCGAAAAAGGTTCTGGAACCTCCCCGCGGGAACTCGAATTCGACCATTGGTGGACAAGCCCACGCCAGTGTCCAGCACATCATTGGCGGGAGCGAATTCCTGGTAGTAGCGCGTCCCCACCCGCGGCGCGGCTTCCATGACGATTCCGGCCTGAGCGTTGTCCACGCCGGCAGTCCACGTGCCTTCATGGTCTGTCTTGATGAGCTTCCCCGAGTCGTTATATTCGTTGTTGGTCACGTCTTCGCCGAAGTACCAGACGTTGCCGTTGTTGTCCTGAGCGTAATGGTCCAACGTGTCTTCTTTCAGAGTGCCGTCGGAGTTGAAAACGCGGTCGTGGACGACGCGCGTTCTCACGCCGGCGATCACCTTCGTGCCCGAAGTCACCTGCACGATGTTGCGTTCGGTGAACGGTTCGTCGGTTTCCGGGTCCACGCCTGCCGTTCGATACGTGTAGGTTGTCCCGGGAACGATCGGGAAATAGGGGTTGTTGATCTTCAGCCCGTGATCGAATCGCGCGGCGGAGAAATTCGGAAGGTTGGCGAATCCGGACAACACGTTGGCGTCGCCGCCGGAGTTGATTGTCATCCTCCCGGCGACAACGACTTCGTCGCGCACATTGACCAACCCGTCCGCGCCCGTCTTCACGGTCAGATCGCCGCCGATGTTAAGCGGGCCAAACGATCCGTCGAGGAGAACCTCGCCAGCGCCAAGCGCGGCGTTCACGCTGCCGGGAATACTGAGCCTGCCGCTGACCACAATGCGGTCGGCGCCGCCCTGCTGCATCTTAACCGTGACATCATGAGTGATCTTCCCGAGCGTCACTGCCACGTGTCCGTTGACCGTAGTGGCATCACGGCCGGTGATTCGGGTCGTTCCGTCGGAACGGCGCGAGATGACAATCTGATTATCGCCGCCGTCCCCCCGGACCAACAGGTTGCCGCTTTGCAGCAGGGCCGTCACGTTCCCGCTCAGGAGCATTCTGTTTTCGAGTTGTTCCACCAGCTGAGAATGTCGGGTCGTCATCGATGTCATGGCAGTCTCCTTCAAAAGTGTCCAGGGCAGAGAACGCAAAACAGACCCTGAAGCGGGCGCGAAATCCCGGAAAACCGCCCTGGAAAATAATGCGAGGAAACATGGGAAAGATGCGCTCGTCTATGAGGCCCGACTCCGTTCCCTATTAATAAGAAATTGAAAACCATGCTTCTTCGGCCTTCGTCGCGAAGTAGAATGCCGCCGGGGATGTCTCGATTCTTTGCACATGCGGAAAACGAGTTGCCGTCGAGCGAAATGCATCGAACCGCTGGAGGGTCGTCGCCTTTTCAGCGGCGTGCTTTCGCTGGCTCGACCCGAGATAGCCATGGCGCGCGCCGAGTCGGTGCAACTCGTCGAGCGCGATGTCGCCGGCGATCAAGGAACGGACGCGCCGATCGCGATTCAAAAGCTTCCCGCCGCGGTATTGGCGGCGCTGCGCGTTCAATTTCCGGGCGCAGCGCTAATCAATGCGACATTCAGCTCGGATGACGGACCGGAGTTTGATCTCACCGCCCGGTTCGCAGACCGCCAGATTTCGGTCGCGTTCCAGCCCGATGGTGGAATCATGGAAACGAGCGAATCAGTCTCGGTGGCGGAACTGTCTCGCGCGG
This sequence comes from Tepidisphaerales bacterium, assembly GCA_038204465.1. Taxonomy (GTDB): domain Bacteria; phylum Planctomycetota; class Phycisphaerae; order Tepidisphaerales; family Tepidisphaeraceae; genus JBBRCX01. The sequence goes on from JBBRCX010000010.1 coordinate 8,646, forward strand.
TGGTTGATTGGGTGACGCAAAACATCTCGTCGGCTCACATTGTCGAGGCCGCTCTGGTCACCAAGGGCGACGCCCTGAACTATGAGCTGGTGGTCGGCACGTCCCGCGAGCCGGGGTACGACATCAGCCTACGTGTGCTGGATGCAAATCCTTCGCCGCTGGTGGAACGTCCCGATCCTGCCCTGCCGAAGAGCGCGATGTCAGTCCCCCACAAGGGTCTTGACGACGAAAAGCCTTCGACGATCCCCGAGACCGCGAGGCCAGATCGCTCGAATACCACTGCTGCCGCGCCGGTTTTCGCCTCTGGTCCTCCATTGTCTGTCGCGCTGGAAGCGCCAACGCGATCCCGGATCGAACCGCCGACCCCTCATTTCATGGGGTTCGAAGTCTTTTCATCAGCCGCAATCAAGCTGAAGATTGAGGCAGACTTTCTTGCCGGCGCGCTGCGGGGCCGATGGGCGGACGGTTTTTTGCCCGGGCGATCCACCCTTGCCGCAGCACTGGCAGAGGTCGTCCCCATCGACCTCCAGGCGGCCGAGCTGAAACTACAGCAGGCGGTGAAGGTCATTGACTCGCTGGTCGGAAAGCTCGTGGCGAAGCCAACGCAGAGCGCTACCTGGCGTCTCGCGCTGTTGGGAGTCTTCATCACTGCCGGCCAACTCATGCTGCGCATGAGGAAGCAGAACGGGCAAGCCCCGGTGCTGGTCCGCAGCGCGGCAAATTCCAGTTGGAGCTGGGTCATCGGCACGCCCGCTGCCAGGCGACGTCAGGCGTGATCGACACACGGGCGACTCATGAACGTTGATTCTCTTGAGACCTTGCTCGATCAGTTGAACACCGGCAGCGATGAAGCGGCGGAGTGCGCGTTCCTGGCGTACGAGCCGTATCTACGCAAGGTGGTTCGCCGGCTGCTTCCACAGAATCTGCGGGCAAAATTCGACTCGATCGATGTGGTGCAATCGGTCTATTGCGACGTGCTCGTGGCATTTCGCGCCGGCGGGATGCGGTTCACGAGCGTGCCACAGTTGCGCGCGTTTCTCATCACCGCGACGCGCAACCGGTTTATCGATCGCGTTCGCCAGCATCACACGGCGGAGCGATTGGAGCGGCCGTTGCCGAATGCGGGGCTGGCGGCTCCATCCGCGTTGCCTCGCCCCAGCGAATCAGCCGCCGCCGGGGAGCTCTGGGAGCGGCTTTTGGCGCTTTGTCCGCCAGAACATCACTCGCTGCTGGCGCTGCGGCGGTCTGGAGCATCCGCCAGCGAGATCGCCGCGCAATTGGGCATGCATGACGGAAGCGTGAGACGCATATTGCGCGAGCTTTCCGTTCGGCTGGCATGCAGCCTGTCATCGAATTCACAGCTGGTGAAGCGATGAGTTCAACCTTTGACACTTCTTCGAGCACCGCTCAACTGGGCGTCGATTTGGCCGAGGAGATGCGCAGGCGTTGGCACACCGGCGAGCGCGCGACCGCCGAAAACTTTCTTGCCGCGCACCCCGAGCTCTACGACCATCCCGAGGCGGCGATCGATCTTGTCTACGAAGAATTCTGCCTCCGCCAGATGGCGGACGACCAGAACGTAGAGGAGTCCATCCTGCGACACTATCCGCAGTGGGCCGGGCCGCTGCGCGTCATGTTCGATTGTCATCGGCAGCTTCTGGACTCCCAGCGCGATCGCACGCGTTTCCCAGAGGTCGGCGATCGCGTGGAGGATTTTCGGCTCGTGTCGGAGCTTGCCCGCGGTGCGCACGGCCGAGTGTTTCTCGCGGCGCAAACCGCTCTGGCGGATCGCCCGGTGATCCTCAAGATCACGCCGCTCCGGGGCGCCGAACACCAGTCGTTGGCGCGACTTCAACACACCCACATCGTGCCGCTGCATTCGGTCGTGGATGACCCCGCCCGTGGCCTGCGCATTCTCTGCATGCCGTATTTCGGACGCGCGACGCTGGCGTCACTGCTGGAATCTCTGCGGAATACGCCGCATGCGGACCGGCGCGGAACACATATTCTTCAGGCGATCGATGTCGCCGCCGATTCGACCACGACCGGCGAGATGCCCGGCCCGGTTCGGCAGATGCTTGCCAATGTCAGCTACGCCCAGGCAATGTGCTGGATCGCCGCTAGCCTCGCCGACGCGCTTGATTTCGCCCACGAGCGCGGCCTGGTGCATCTGGATCTGAAACCCTCCAACGTGCTGCTTGCCAACGACGGTCAACCGTTGCTGCTGGATTTTCACCTTGCCCGCGAGCCGATTCAGGCCGCCGGAGCGCGCCCGGATCAGCTTGGCGGCACACCCGCGTACATGCCGCCTGAACAATGCGACGCCATGCGCGCGATGGAAAATGCCACGACCATTCTCGAAACAGTCGATCGCCGCGCCGATCTCTATTCGCTCGGAGCGATTCTGTACGAATCACTCGGTGGGTCGCTGCCCCGCAACGCGTCGTCACCGCCTCTGACACGCGTCAATCCGAAGGTCAGCCGCGGGCTGAAGGACATCATCGACAAATGCATGGCTGAGCGGGCCGTCGACCGATACCCGGATGCCGGCGCGTTGGCTGATGATCTCAGGCGGCATCTCACGGATCAGCCGCTTGCGGGCGTCTCCAACGGCAGCCTGACCGAGCGCTGGCAAAAATGGCGGCGCCGGCAACCCGGCGCCTTTCGAGTCGTTGCCATCATTGCCATCTCTGCGCTGGCGGGCAGTCCTCTGCTGGTGGGACAGCGGCTCCGCGATCACATTGCCGACGCGGCGCGCACCGAGCTGGCCCTTCAGGTGCGTCAGGCCGCCGAGGAGATACGCGCCCTTTACTGCTCTGACGCAATCGCCCCGGAGCGTCTTCGCGCCCTGACCGCGCATTGTGAATCGCTCTGGCAACGGCGCGATGCCGTGCTGGCAGCACTGCCGGACTCGCACAACCTCGATGCCCGCGCCGATCTTCAGGACATCGCCGTCTGCACGGCGAGCCTGGAACTTCGAGCAGCGGCGGAAGCGCGATCGGATCCCCAGCGCCAGCACGCTTTGCGTCTGATGGACGAAGCCGAAGCCAGCTTCGGCCGAAGCGCCGTCATTGAGTATGAGCGTCAGAACCGCACGCAGACCGGGAATTCTCGCGGCGCCGATGCCTCATCATCGTCTCAGCACGCCGCGGCGCCGCGCACGGCGTGGGAGTACACCGCGATCGGCCGCGCCCTGCTTCGCCGCGGCGAACTTTCCGCCGCCGACGCCAAGCTGAAAGCCGCCGTCGCCCTTGAACCCGCTGGTCGATGGTGTAACTTTTATTCCGGCGTCTGCGCCTACCGAATGGGCCGGCTCGACGACGCTGTCACCGCATTCAGCGTCTCCATCGGCAGCGGGGCCGACCTGCCCGAGTTCTTCCACAATCGCTCCGAGGCATACCGCGCCCTTGGCCGATTGCAGGAAGCCCGCCGCGACAGCGACCGCGCCGCCCTCCTCAGCAATGCGCCGCCGACAAAATAACTATAGTAAAGTTGAAACAGCAGATCGCGTGTGCCGCCGACGCCATCGATGTTGAAGAAATTTGGCCCAACGGGATACTCCGTCGATGACGCGGCTCACCTGCCCGCGGTGCTTAGAGCGGCTGAGTGTACGCGGGCGCGCGGGGTGGCCGGCGGCGGCCTAACATTCAGTGCGCGATTCGCCTGGGACTCGCATGAACCTCGATCGTTACAGCCGCGGATTGAATTGGGTCGATTCACAGCGCGAGCGGATGTGTCGCCTCGTGGTCGAATGGGCGGCGATCAACTCGGGCAGCTTGAACCTGGCGGGCGTGGAGCGCTGCTTAGCCGCCGTCGTGGGGGAGTTCGAAGGCCTCGGCGGGGAAGTGCGGTGGATCGATCTGCCGCAGTTGCAGACGGTCGACGCTTCGAGCCAGGTGGTATTCCAATCGCTGGGGCGGGCGGTGCGCATCAGCAAGCGCCCGCATGCGGCGCTGCGGGTTCTGCTCGCGATTCACGTCGATACCGTTTACGGGCCCGACCATCCTTTTCAAGCCGTCAACGTGCTCGACGACAACACGCTTTGCGGCCCTGGCGTTGCGGACGCCAAGGGCGGCCTGGCCGTCATGCTCGTGGCGTTGGAGGCGCTGGAGCACAGCGGGTTGGCTGACGGGATCGGCTGGACGGTGTTCATCAATCCCGACGAGGAAATCGGCTCGCCGGGCTCCGCGCCGGCGCTGGCGGCGCTCGCGCCGGAGCATTCGCTGGGGCTTTTGTTCGAGCCCGCGCTGCCCGACGGGGCGCTGGTGGCAGCCCGCAAGGGGTCCGGCAACTTCGTCGCGAGCTTCGCCGGCCGGTCCGCCCATGCCGGGCGCGATCCGCAGCTCGGGCGCAACGCGATCCACGCGATGGCCGAGTTTATCGTCGCTCTCAATACCATCACGGGGGCTTCGCCCGGAATCACCGTCAACGTCGGCCGGGTTGCGGGGGGCGGAGCCGTCAACGTCGTGCCCGATCGGGCGGTCTGCCACTTCAACCTCCGGGTCTGCTCGCCCGATGAACAGGAGATGGTGGCGCGGCATCTCGAGCACCTCGCCGAGCAGTTCAAAGCCCGCGACGGCCTGGGGTTGAGCCTGAGCGGCGGGTTTACCTCTCCGCCGAAGCCGCTCGACGGCGCGACGCTGCACCTGCTGGGCCACCTGGCTTCGTGCGGGCGCGATCTTGGGCTCGAGCTGGCGTGGCGCGACAGCGGCGGCACCTGCGACGGCAATCGGCTGGCCGCCGCCGGGTTGGCGAACGTCGATAGCCTCGGGCCGCGCGGCGGCGGGCTGCATAGTCCACAGGAGTACCTGTTGCTCGACAGCCTCGCCGAGCGCGCCAAGCTCTGCGCGCTGCTGATGATGAAGCTGGCCAGCGGCGAGTGCGAGTGGCTCCCGCAACGAACCGAAGGAAGCAGTTGATCCATGCTGGTGATCCGCCCCGTCATGCTGAGCGACCTCGATCAACTTCTGGAGTTGACCGGGTCAGCCGGCTTTGGCCTGACGACGCTGCCCAGGGATCCGGAGTATCTGCGCAAGCGGATCGTCCGGTCACAGCGCAGCTTCGAGCGGATGGGTGATCAGCCGGCCGGTGAGTCATACCTGTTTGTGCTGGAGGACACACAGAGCGGCCGGGTCATCGGCACCAGCGCCATCGTGTCAAAGGTCGGCGGCTTCGAGCCGTTTTACGCCTATAAGATTGAGTCGACGGTACACGAGTCGAAGTTTCTCGGCGTTCGCAAGGAGATCCGCGTCCTTCACCTCGTGGCCGAGCATAACGGTCCGTGCGAGATCGGCAGCCTGATGGTCGCACCGCAGCACCGCGGCGCATCCAACGGGCGGCTGCTGTCGCTGTCGCGGTTCCTGTTCATGGCCGAGAATCCGGCCTCGTTCGACCCGCTCGTGCTGGCGGAGATGCGCGGCGTGGTCGACGGAGACGGCCGCTCGCATTTCTGGGACGCGGTGGGCAAGCACTTCTTCGAAATCGATTATCCCAAGGCCGACTACCTCAGCGTGATCAACAAGCGTTTCATCGCGGACCTGATGCCCAAGTATCCGGTCTACATCACGCTGCTGCCGGCCGACGCGCAAGCCGTTATCGGCCGCGTGCATGACCAGACCCGCCCGGCCCTGCGCCTGCTGGAGGAGGAGGGGTTCCGTTTCTCGGGCATGGTGGACATGTTCGACGCGGGCCCGCTGGTGACCTGCCCGCTGCAGGACGTGCGGGTGGTGCGCGAGAGCCGGGTGGCGCCGATTGCCGAAATCGTGAGCGAAGAAGTCGCGTCGGAGCCGCTCATCCTGACCAACGGGCGGCGCGATTTCCGCGCCTGCAAGGGGACGTTGCTGCACGCGTCAGGCGCCGGCGTGCGGATAACGAGCGGGTGCGCCGAAGCGTTGGGGATCCGCGTGGGCGATTCGATCCGGTTCGCGCCGCTGCGCTCGTCGCTGCCGGCCGCGCCGCGCGAACCGATTGACGCGGCAGCCGTCAGCGCCGCGGCCGCGGCGGGGAGCGGGATATGACCGGCCCCACCGAGCATGCCGGTGCTGCCGGTGTTGCGCAAGGCCGTCATCTCATCGGGGACTGCTGGCTCACCGGGGAGGGCGCGGCCTTTGAATCATCGGACCCCGCTACCGGAGCGCCACTCTGGGAAGGGCAGGCCGCCAGCGCCTGGGAAGTCGATCTAGCCGTCACGGCGGCGGGGAACGCGTTTGAAGATTGGGCGGAACTACCGGTCAGCGCGAGGCAGAGGTATTTGGAGGCGTTCGCCGAGCGACTGCGGGCGGACGAGCGCAGGCTGGCGGAGCTCATCAGCCGCGAGGTCGGAAAACCGCTTTGGGAGTCGCTCGAGGAAGTCGGCGCGATGGTCGGCAAGGTCGCCCTGTCGATCCGCGCCCATGAGGAGCGGCGCGCGCCGGCGGAGTTGGAGCTGAGCGGCGTGAAGGGGGCGGTTCGCTTCAAGCCGCACGGCGTCGTCGCCGTTCTCGGTCCCTTCAACTTTCCCGGTCATCTCCCCAACGGCGACATCGTTCCCGCGCTGCTCGCAGGGAACACCGTGGTGTTCAAGCCCAGCGAGCTGGCGCCGCAGGTGGCGCAGCGAATGGCCGAGCTGTGGCAGGACGCCGGACTTCCTCCCGGCGTTCTGAACCTTCTGCACGGCGGCCGCGAGACGGGCGCCGCGATCGCACGGCACACGCGTCTGGATGGTCTGCTCTTTACCGGCAGTGCTGCGGCGGGACGGTCCCTTCACCGAGAGTTCGCCGGCGAGCCGCACAAGATCCTGGCGCTGGAGATGGGCGGGAACAACCCGCTCGTGGTGTGGGAAGCATCAGACATAGACGCCGCCAGTTACAACGTCATCCTGTCCTCCTTCATCACGTCCGGGCAGCGGTGCAGCTGCGCCCGGCGGCTGATCCTGCCGGCGGGGCGCGGCGGCGATGCCCTGCTGGAGCGATTGATCGCGATGACGAACGCCGTTTGTGTCGGCGCGTACACTCGGTGCCCGGAGCCCTTCATGGGGCCGGTCATCTCCGACGCCGCGGCCGACACTCTCCTCGCTGCGCAATCGAAGCTGATTGCCGGCGGCGGCGTGGCGCTCTGCGAAATGAGGGCCGAGGGCGAGCACGGACGCCGCGCCATGCTTCGCCCGGGGCTGATGGATGTGACCGAGGTCCGCGATCGACCCGACGCCGAGCTGTTCGGGCCGTTGCTGCAGGTGATCCGCGTCGCGGACTTCGACGATGCCGTGCGCGAGGCGAACAACACTGTGTACGGGCTGGTGGCTGGGCTGCTCAGCGATGAGCGCGCGTTATATGAGCGCTTCTACCGACGGGTGCGCGCCGGCGTGGTGAACTGGAATCGTCCGACCACGGGCGCCAGCGGGCGGTTGCCCTTCGGCGGCGTGGGGCTCAGCGGCAATCATCGCCCCAGCGCTTTCTGGGCCGCCGACTATTGCTCTTACCCGGTCGCGTCGCTGGAGATCGAGAGTCTGGCGCGGCCGCCTCAGACGGTAAGCGGAATCGAACCGCCGGATGCCGTTCGGCTCGGCGAGGGGGCGTGATCTGATGTCGAGCAGTGCCCAGGTCGCCAAGGCGTACGAGGTGAACTTCGACGGCCTGGTAGGCCCCACGCACAACTACTCCGGGCTCTCCTACGGCAATCTCGCTTCGCGCCGGTCCGGCGGCAGCGCCTCGAATCCCAAGGCGGCGGCGTTGGAGGGGCTGGCGAAGATGAAGCTGTTGGCGGACATCGGTGTGAAGCAGGCGGTGTTGCCTCCGCATGAACGCCCGGACATCGCAGCGCTGCGGCGGCTGGGATTCAGCGGCGGCGACGCGGAAGTGCTGCGGCGCGCGAAGCAGGCTGACCCCGTGCTGTTGGCCGCGTGCTGCAGCGCGTCGGCGATGTGGGCCGCCAACGCCGCGAGCGTCTCGCCCTCCGCGGATGCCGAGGACGGCCGCGTCCACTTCACGCCGGCCAACCTGGTGGGGGAGTTGCACCGCGCGCTGGAGACACCCACTACCGCGGCTGTGTTGAAAGCGGTCTTCGCCGACGTGGACCATTTCGTCCATCACGCAGCACTACCGGCGGCCGCTCTTTTCGGCGATGAGGGCGCCGCCAACTACATCCGGCTCTGTCCGTCCCACCGAGAACCCGGCGTCGAGTTGTTCGTCTATGGCCGCCGCGCCCTGGGCGGCGCCGCCCCCCCGGCGCGCTTCCCCGCACGCCAGACGCGCGAGGCTTGTGAGGCGGTCGCCCGCCTGCACCGCCTCGATCCGGCGCGGACTGTCTTCGCGCAGCAAAACCCCGCCGCCGTCGATGCCGGAGTGTTCCACAACGACGTGATCTCGCTGGGCAATGAGAACGTGTTGCTCTACCACGCCGAGGCGTTTTGCGACGCCGACCGCGTCATCGGGGAACTGTCGCAGCGGTACGCGGCGCTGGGACGGGGCGAGCTTGTCACGATCAAAGTTGACGCGGCGGAGGTGCCGCTGTCGGAGGCGGTCGGCTCCTACCTGTTCAACAGCCAACTCGTGACCCTGCCGGATGGGAGCATGTCGTTGATAGCCCCGGCCCAGTGCCGGGAGTCAGACAGTGCGCAGCGCTTCATCCAACGGCTGCTGTCGCAGGACACACCCATCCGCTCGGTCCACTACGCCGACGTGCGCCAGAGCATGCGCAACGGCGGAGGCCCGGCCTGCCTGCGGCTGCGCGTCGTCCTGCAGGAGCACGAACTGGCGAAGGCTCTCCGTTCGGTTTTGCTCACCGAGTCGCTATACATTTCCCTGACGCAATGGGTGGAGCGTCACTATCGCGATCACCTCTCGCCCGATGATCTGGCGGATCTGAAGCTGCTGGAGGAGGGCCGGGCGGCGCTGGATGAGCTGACCCGGCTGCTCGGCCTTGGACCGGTTTATCCGTTTCAGCGCTCGTGACGGGAAGAATGGTTGCACGCGCACCTCGGCCGTATGAGGTATGAACGATCGGATTTCCGATGTCAGACGCGCCGCCTTATGCTCGAACGGCCATCGAAAGCATGAAACTCCGCTGGCTCAAGATCATCCTGGTGATGTCACTCCTGCTGTGCGTGAGTACTGGAGGTTTGTGGCTGCGAAGCTACTGGGTTTCGGACGAATTGGTGTTATCGAACGAATACACACGGGAGACGAAACTTTTGTCTTCGTCCCGCGGTCTAATCTGCTTCTCCAGTGCCCAGTTCTTCAACGTGGGATACGGCGGGCCTTGGTTCGGTCACCAAACCGAGCGTCCACCGCGTCCCGTGCCTTGGAATCAGCCCTCATGGCTAAAACGTGCGGGCTTCGGATACGAAACTGTCGCCGTGCCACAAACCACGCAGTGGTGGGTGGCGTCACCCCTGTGGTTTCCGCTGCTCCTTTTGGGGTTGGTGGCCGTGCTTTCGGGCCGCCAGCTCTTGCGTCGAATACGTGCTGATAAAGATCGGGGGCGCCGCTGCGTTTCATGTGGCTATGACCTGCGGGCCACACCGGACCGCTGCCCGGAGTGCGGGACGTCGGTGCTGAAGCCGGCTGCACCAGCTGCCGTGGTTTCAGGCAGTACAGTGGTGGTCCAGCAACCCCTTGAATACGCCGGGCTCGATGTCCGACATTCCCGGCGTCATGCGAGATTCCCCGATTGGCTCTACATCGCACTGGTCGTTCTCTGCTACCTAACTGCCATCCACGGAGAAAATGAGATGCCGAACGGTGCCCATTGGAACTACGAGTGGGAGCGGGCGAACTTTCTGATGACGATCGCTGCGTTGTCGAGCATCACGTTGTTCATTGCTGGACTCAGAGAAGTTTTGCGGGCGGGATTGAAACGGCCTTCCTGGGTCATTCTCGGTGGCACGGTCATGAGCGGCATACTGCCGGTGTTGCTGAAATTAAGTTCCAAACGTTGGCTTCAGAGCAACTTTCCCTGAGTTCCTTCAATTCCTTGATGTGATACCGCGCCAAGCCCGGGTGTTCTGAGCGCCGGCAATGGCGCCAAAAGAACAGCGTCGGTGGGGCCGGCGAGCGTGCTCGAACCGCACCGACGCAATATTTCACTTCAGCGGAAAAACGCGCCCGTTCAATCGGCGGTCGGCGCGGTAATCCAGTAGGTTTGGCCGGCAGTCAGGTGATCGGGATTGCGCTGCAGGCTGGGATTGCTCTTGATGATCAAATCACGGTTGGCGGGGGTATCGCCCCCCAGCAAAACTACCGCGAGCTTTGATACCGTGTCCCCGGTCTGAGCCGTGTAGCGCAGCGTGCGGCCGACGCCGAGCAGCGCCGCCTCATCGGCTTCAGGCTGAGTCGTTGGGACCTTCGCCGGCGCCGCGCCTGGGTCGGCGGCCAGGCCTTTGCGAGCCACGATCGTGTAGTTCTGGCCCGCAACCATGTGATCGGGATCCTGCTGCAGCGAGGCGTTCCCGGCGACGATCCCCTCCCGATTGGCCTTCGTATCGCCGCCGAGCAGGTTGGAAGCGAGGCCACTGACGGTATCCCCGCGCTGGGCGGTGTATTTCAGCTGCGGCCCGCTGCCGGCGACAGCGGTCTTGTCGTCGCGAACGGACGAGTAGGTCTGTCCCGCGAGCACCCGATCCGGATCCGCTTGCAGGGACGGGTTTGCGGCGATGACGAGCTCGCGGTGTTCCTTCGAATCGCTGCCGAGCAGCGCGGTCGCCAGTTGCGAGAGAGTGTCGCCGGCCTGAGCGACATATTTCGCGCCGCCGGACGTGTCGACCTGCACCATCGGTGAGGACTTGCCCTGCGGTCCCGGCGTTTCGACCGATGCGACCGCGGCGGGGGCGGTCGTCGGAGCGATTGCCTGCCGGGCGGCGGGCGCGACTCGAGCGGCGACGGCCGCCGCAGGCGCGGCAGCGCCCGTGTGACGATCCTGCACCATCCAGATCACGGCGCCCAGCAGGACCAGGAGTGCCGCAAAGATCAAGGTCAGACGGGACTTCATTCAGACTCCTTCATAACTCGGCATTCGTCCTCCGCGCGATCGCTCAGCGATCGCATAGGACCGCGGACGCAACGGCCGATAATGTTTACATCGACCGACGAGCACCCAGGGAACTACGAAAAACCCCACGCGTGCATTCTCGACCACGCCCTGGACTGTGGCGGTCATGTCCTCATGGACGCGTATGGGAAGGGGTTTGTTCCGCGGCCTGCGCGAGCTCGCCGCAGCTGCTGCGCCGCCAGCATCCTTGCGAGGGTTTCATGGTTTGTCTGACGCGTTCATTTGATCGGGTTGGAAAGCGCCCAAAACGCGACCGCTGACGACGGTGAAGGAGAGGTTTCGTTCTCCGATGCTGATATCAGGCAGAATCACCTCGTCGATCCTCGACAGCAGAGCGGGAACCTCCGTGTCCGCGATTCCAGCCTCCTCAAACAAGATGACTGTTGCGTCGGCGGCCCCGTTTGGACGGAAATGGATGTCGATTGCCGCAATATCCGCTCCGCCGGCGCGAAGAAGGAATCGCTCGGAATGCGGCGTTCGGAGGGTACGCACAAACTCAATCGTCCGCACGAGGTCAGTCGCCATCTTTGGCTCCTTCAATCAAGAAAATATCCAGAGAAATGTCGCGGAACCGGCCAGGGCAAATACCAGCATGAACAAGCATCCCGGACCGGGCGCCCGGCTGCCGCTTGTTTGGTAGCGGATACCCGTGCCTGGAATGCTCATCGACGAGTAGCGGCGGCCACCCGCCCGGACTCCGGTCCGAAAACCGCCCCCGCCGAGCGAGTATCCCACGCCTGACTTGCTGAGGTTGACCCTGAACGGCCCAAAGTTTACGGATTTACGATAGGACCATCCCATGCCGCGTGTCCTCGGCGCATTGCCGTTCTAAGTAACTTCCGCACCTTACCATGCTCGAGCCTGACCCCCAATGACGCTGCCTCGCGCGCGTCGCGACGGCGCGCCCAAGGCGGCGTTCTCCCACTTCCGGCAACTCATGATCATGTAATTCAGGGGAGCGCCAACCGGCATCGCGCAAAACTTTCCACCTCTGCTGCCTGCGCTCACGAGGAAGTGACCAAGACTTAATCCCTCCCTCGCAGAGCGGACATTCTTCCCACACGCCGCCACGCCATGATTGACGGCAGGCTTTCGGGAAGGAATGCATGGCAAGTGAACGCTCGCGCGGGTTTACCCTCGTCGAATTATTGGTCGTCATCGGGATCATCGCGCTCCTGATCGGCATCCTTATGCCCGTCCTTGGCCGCGCACGCGAGCAGGCGCGCGAGGTGGAGTGCATGAGCAATCTCCGCCAGTGGGGGCAGGCCTCCACCATGTACGCGGACTCCAACAAGGGCCTTCTTCCACGCGACGCGGCGCCCAATCCCGGCAAGACCGGTGATGGCGACAAGATCAACGATCCGGTCGGTAACTGGGACGATCCCGCTCTCTGGTTCAACGCGCTTCCGCCATTCGTCAGCTCGCGCCGCTACCACGAGATGCAGGATACCGATCCCAACCCGCCTCTTCCCAGCGCAGGCGGGCACAGTCTGTTTGTCTGCCCTTCAGCGGATGTGGCGGTCGGCGTGATCACCAAGGACCCGCCCCTGGATGGAGAGTACTTCCGGATGTACGGCCGGGCCCCGGGCGCGCCGCTCGGCTCAGCGGGAGTGCCGCGTAAAACATACGTCTGCTATGTCCTTAACTCCAAGCTCATCTCTCCCACCGACCGCAACAACAAAATCGCGCGACTAGGCCCCGGGTCGGAAGTCGTGCTCATGCTTGAAAAGCGAATGCGCCCGCGAGAATTGAAAGCCAACGATCCCAACATCCAAAACACGCTCGCCCGTTTGAAGTCCGATCGCAAGCGCTTCACGTCGCGACACCAGAAGGGAACGGGCGGCCATCTTCTCTTCGCCGACGGTCACGTCGCGTTCTTCACGAACGCGCATGTCAACACGCCTTTCACCACCAGCCCGCTCGACTACAACCGCCCCGGCGAGATTATCTGGGATCCCGCCACCGCTGCGCCGTGAAATCGCCCGCAGTCCAATCGCCGCCTTCCGGAGACGCCTATGAGACTTGCAGCACCCGCACTGCTCGCGTGCGTGCTTTGCTTCACCGCCTGTGCGCGTGCTGAAGACCAGCCTTACGATGCCATCCGCCGCTCTTACGCCCCCTACATGACCCCCGACGACCCCCTCTCGCTCCCGATGAAGGTGAAGGCCGTCGCGCAGGACCCGTACACCTTCTGGCGTGGCACGAAAGACCTGTACTACGCATGGTGCGCGCACAACGCCGCGGATTGGATATCGGACAAGCCTTCGTACCTGCCGACTCACGGCGACCTTCATCTGGGGAACATCGGCGCCTACGCCTGCGAAGGCGCGTTCGGCAGAATTGCCTTCGGCATGATCGACTTCGATGAGAGTGCGACCCTTCCGTTCCAGCTCGAGCTGCTTCAGGGCCAGATCACCCTGGAGCTGACGGCACATCGGAATCGCGTCGATTTGACGAAGAAAAACCGGCCAACGCTGCTGCGAGCGATGCTCGAAGGCTACTCCGAGGCGCTCCGTTCCCGGCAGAACGCGACGGCCCTGCTGAAGGACGATCCGCAAGTGAAACGGCTGTCGTCCGGATCGAAGAAGAGCTATGACGACGAGCTCGAGCACTACACCGCCGGAGGAAAGTTCCGCGCCGCCGTTCTCAGCAAAAAGGGGGAGGTCCGTGACCTGCAGCGGCCCTGCCCCGATCGTTCCGATGAATTCGCCAGGCTGATCGCGCAGGCCCTGAGCCGCTCCGATTCCGCCCGCGCCCTGTTCGCCCACCCGGACGCGCAGTCGCTGCGCAAAGGCATGAAGGATGTGGTGCTGCGCACTCGACTCGGCAGCTCCGGAAGCCAGGGTTTGCAGAAGTATCTGCTTCTCATGGATCGCCCGCTGGTTGGTGTCGACCACGATGTCATTCTCTATCTGAAACGCGAGATCCCTTCCGCCGCGATTCGCAGCGGACTGCTTCCAGCCGACCCGCGCGAGCCGGGCGAGCGCTACGCGAGCGATGTCGATCGTCTCACCGAGCCGCATCCATTCCTGAACCTTTGGTGCGCACAGGGGAAAGAATCGTTCCATCTGACCATTAAGGATCCATGGTCAGCCGAGCTCGGGCCCGATGGCGTCGACGGCTTCGATTCGCTGCTCCGCACCGCGCGGTTGTGGGGAGTCGTCGCCGGGGCGGCTCATCGCAATGCGGGAAATCCGCAATTGATCCTCGCGAAGCTGACCCCGCAGCTTTCCGAAGAACTATTAACGCGAGGCGACCAATACATTGAACATCTGAACCAGACCTTTGCGCAATTCAGCGCTGATGACCGGGTGCGAAAAGATATCGACTCCGCCGACGCCGCAATCCATCAACTCTCGTCCCCCAAAACTGTCAACGCTAAAAATTGAATGTGGAGAAGCCTTCACCTGTTCTCGAAAACTTAAGACGAACTTCACCGCATATTCCCTTCGCGCTCTCATCGTCCGAACTCTCCCTCTTTAACTTCCCGCGTGGGCTGACAGGTCGCGGTGGACCGCGGCTGCTCACTTCTCCCCTCATTGTTTTGCCGCTTCGCTCGCGTCCACGCGAAGCGGCAAAACATTCGCACGAAGTTCATTTCGCGCAGGCAATCTCACCCGCCGGGCGGCAGCATCCATCGTGACACGCGCAGCGGTACTCCGCGAGCATGGCGCGTGGTATGCTGCCGCACGCTTCCTTTGCCGGAGCTGCCTTCGGGGTGGCGTGGAGGGCACTCCCTCCACATTCGAATTTCAATTGAACAACAAATTCAATCGAAGCGAGGCACCTGCAGACCAAGACAACCTTCATAACCCAACGCGCCGACGCTCCTCATCATCCGCCGCGAGGTTCAAGCGCGCAGGACTCTCACACCCCATACGCGCCCTGCGCGAAACGTTGAGCGCGGGCGCGCTCAGGCTTCATCGCCGGCCTGGTCTCGGGGGGCGGGGGCGAGGCGGAGCAGACGCGGGCCGCTCGGTGGTGGCGGGTTGCGGCGCGGAGGGACGGGTGAGCGGGAGGTTTTTGGGGTCGGGGGTGTTGCGGACGGTGTAGATCGCGGGGGAGGCGGCGGGAGATTGAAGGAGATAGAGGCGGTGTTGTTCCTGGAGGTTGAAGGGGCGGGCGCCGCGGCGGCCGAAGACGGAGAGTTGGTTGCCGCTCTCGTCGACCGCGCGGTCGCGATCCAGGCCTTCGCTTAGGGCGATGGCGCGGCCTTGCGTGTGGTACTGGGCGATGAGACGGGGGAAGGGCCTGGGGCTGAAGCCGAGGTAGCCGGGCGTCTCTTCGCTGGTCAACTGCAGGACTTTGAGGCCGTTGGCTCCGTCGGCGACGTAGGCGAAGAGGGACGTGTTGGTCATGCCGACGCGAATCGCGGTGGCGTCGTTGATGCGACCCTCGGAATCGAAGACCCGGTCGATCTTCGGCGACTCGGGGGCAGTGAGATTGAGTATGACCACGCCGCGCTGGCCGGCGGCGACGTAGCCGTAGGTGCGGCAGATATAGAGGTCGCGCGCATCGGACATAGTGACGGCCGCGCCCTGCACGACCTGGGGTCGATCGGGGAAGGTCACGTCGATGACGTGGATGCCGCCTTCATCGACGACGAAACCATAGCGGAATTGAAAGGCGACCTTCCGCGGGCGCTGGAAGTTGCTCATGACGGCGACCACCCGGGGCACCAGCGGATTGTCGAGGTCGAGGACGACCAGGCCTGCATCGCAGCTGATGTAGGCGTAATGACCATACAAATCGCAATGCCGAGCGCCCTTGAGCAGCCCGTCGGGGTTGTAGGTCAACGCGCGCTGGAGGAAGTTGTTGTCCGGATCCCCATCGAGCAGCGTGGCGACGCCGGGCTTGTTCGTCTTCTCGTCGAGGGGGTTGCCGATGACGATCAGGCCTTCGTCGCGGTCGGTCATGTACAGGAAGGCATAGAGGGGATGGACGCGCTGCTCCTGGTTGGGCTCGATCTCGCGCACGACCTGTCCGTCGCGGTCCTGGACCGGCAGCTTCAGATGGGGGCGGGTGGGATCGATGGCCATCGTCGAGGGAGAGCAGATGCTCGTGGCATAGCGGCTCTTGACGTAGAACCGCTGGCCCATCGGCGAGACGGGCGCGGTGATGATCCGCTCGCTGAAGCCCTTGTTGTCGATATTGGCGACGTCATATGCGATGAAGCCTTCGGGCCCGCAGGCGGCGTAGAGGTATTCGCCGCGCAGCTGCACGTCGAGCACGGTTCCGTGGTGCTCGTGGGCGACGGTGAGCTCATCGCCGTTCACGACATGCTTGAGGTAGTAGTCGGGGTAGGCGAGCTGGTGGAGGCGCGAGCCGATGACCGCCTGCGGCTCGGAGCGCTCGGTGACCGCGACCGCCTCGAGCCCTTTGCTGCCCTTGGCGATCCATGCGAAGCGCCCGATGAAATTGACGGCGTTGGTCCCCTGCAGAAGCACCTGGGCCATGATGGCGTTGTTGTCGCCGTCTTTGGAGAGGTGGCAGTCGGTGCATTGCTTGGTCTCGACGGATCGGACGGTGTGCGGGAAGTAGGGGCTGAAGGCGGTGCCGCTGAATCCTTCGGCGGAGACGGTCTGCTGCTGGGTGTAGATCCACTGGCGGTTGGCATCCTGAGAGCTGACCAGGACCGCGCAGGCGGAGCGGACGGGAACGACCTTGTGCTGCTTCACGGTCGAGTCGATGCCGAGCATGTAGATGTCGTCGCGCAGGGTCTGGTAGTTGTAATTTGTATAATTACGCGTGATGGCGGCTTCGTTGTGCAGCATCGGCTGGCGCTGGTTGGCGCGCATCGGCAGGTGGCAGCCGAAACAACTGGTATTCCAGGAGGTGTGGCACGCGTAGCACGACATGGCGGTGTTTGCGTGAGCGAGCAGCATCGCATTTGACTTCTGGTCGGTGGCGGGGTCGCCGCCCCAGAGCGGCTGGCCGTCCTTGAAGCCGCGGCGGACGGTGTGAGCATAGCGCGCGAGTGTGGCGTCAGACTTTGCATCCGCCTTCTGCTTTGCCCACCAGCTTTCGGGGGAGACGGTGTCGGCGGTTTGGACGATGGTCCAGGTCCCGTCGCCGCCAGCGCTTTTCTGCACCAGCTTGCCGCCGCCGGCCTTGAATCGGTTCACGACGAATGCCTTGCGGGCGGCCAGCGCCTTGTCGTCTAGCCTGGTGGGGGCGGCATTACCCGTAAACGCCTTCAGCAGCAGGTTCTTCGCGTCGTCGCTGTCACGTTTTGAAGAGACCAGGTAGGAGTAGATGTTGCTCGGTTTCTCCGCCGTGCCGTGGCAGTCAATGCAGTCGACGAGGACGGCGTTGCGCGTCTCGCCGTAGAGGTGGCCGTCGCCGTGGTTGTCCTGCTCGAAGTGGCAGTCGACGCACTGCATGCCTTTTTCGAGGTGGATGTCCTTGAGATGGACCGGCACACCGGCGGCCGGGTGATCGGGCGCTTCGCGGCCTTGATAGGCGATGCCGTCAGCCATCTTCTTCGCGGTGACGTCCTGGACGGGATTGCCCGAGTGGTCGAGCAGGCGGCCTTCGCGATCCTGCTTGAAGACCGCGCGGTAGACCCAGCCGTGGCCGTGGAAGTCGGCGAACTGCGTGTGCTTCAGTTGCGGGTTGAGCTGCGTGAGGTTCTCGAGGAAGTCGTCGCCGGCCTTGATGCCCGCGTGGCTCACGTCGTTGGGATAGAGATTGGACCAGAGCCCGCGCGGGGCGGCGCCTTCGGGATTGTGCCGGCTGACCTGGAACTCCTGGTCGGCATCGGGGTACTTCTGCCGCTTGGGGTACATGAAGCGGCCATCGGACTCGTTGTCCCACCAGGTGTATCCGAGGTAGGAGTTGACGACGTTGGTGCCGGGATGGATGTGGCAGGAGATGCAGGAGCTGGTGGGCATGCTGCGCACCATGGCGTGCTGGATGGGATGGCCGCGATCGCGCGCGGCGGCGGAAGGAGCCGGGGCGGTGGTCGGCCGAGTCGTCGCAGATGGATTGACGGTGATGTCCGAGCTGAAGCTGTGGCCGAGATTCCCGTATTGCGCCCAGCGCGTGCTGTGCACGGGGCTGCGATCGTTGGCATAGACGACGTGGCATGCGGTGCAGCCGCTGGCGCGGTAGTCGCCCGGGTGATCGTTGGTCCCGAGCATGTTGAGCGTCGGGTCGAGCAGCCGGGTCTTCTGCAATCCGATGAAGACAGGATCGGTGCGGACCTCGGTACCCAGGCCGCGCAGCGACAGCTTCACGTCGGGCCGGCCGGGGAGTTCTTTGGGGTCGGGGAGGCCGGTGATGGGCCGGCGCTCACCGCCGCGCTCGAAGACGCGCAGCAGGTTTCCCGGCTGGGTTACCTCCCAGCGCGGCAGAGGGAACAGCTGCGCCAGCATGCCGCGATTCATGTACTGATCGAGCGTGGGGCGAGTGGCGGCAAGGGCCTGGGCGGGCTGTCCATCGGCGGTGTAGAACTCGCCGTAGACGGCTTGCTTGCGATTGATGCTGCCGTTGTTGTAGAGGGCGGCGCTCCAGAGCATCGCCCCGTGGCGCATCATGCTCGTGCTGACGCGGTCGACGATGTAGCCGTCTTCCTTTGTGTTGTGACAGCTGGCGCATGCTGCGCGGGCGGCGCGGAGATCGCCGGGATTGATGAAGCGGATGTAGTCGACGCTCTCGGCGAGCGACGCGGGCCCGGCGAGTTGCGGGTTGGCGCCGGTGGGAGATTTCCAGAGGTCCTTGAGGCGCGGCTGTACGTGAACGGCGCGCTTCAGGCGATCATACGCCGGCGTTCCAATCGCCAGTTGCATGGGAACAGCGACGCCGGTGCGCCCGCCATGGCAATCCACGCAGGTGAGCCCGGCGACGTTTCCCTCGTGCATGGTCGGGCGGTCGGTGGCGTGACAGGCAACGCAGCTTCGGTTGGCGGCGAGCACCTGCTCATCGGTGCGGGCACGCGCGTCCTTGCTGCTGGGCGCGGCGGCGAAGCTGAAGCCCATGGCTTTGAGGTCTTCGGCGCGAACCGTGCCTTGTTCGATCATGGCGGTTGGGCGAGTGACCGGTGCTTTGGCGACTTGAGCGCGGCGCGCGTCCTGGCAGGAGATGGCGGCAACGAAAGCGGCGAAGGCGATGATGATGAACGCCGCAAGTCGCCCTCGTCGTTGTTCCTGCTGCGGCATGCCAGCGCCTCGGTTGATCGATTCCCGTGGACGTCGTCAATAAGTGAAGGTCGTCGCCACGAACGCGGAGTAGAGCGTTTCGCCGGTGAAGATGTCCCTGAATCCTCGAGCGGGCGTCAGCGCCGCCGCGCCAACGGTAAGGATTACGTTGTTATTAAGCAGCGGCCGGTATTGCACGCCCGCGCTGTAGTCGATGCCGATGTCGCGGGAGATCTTGTTGTCCTGCAGCACGACACGGAGCGGATCGGTGGTGGCGAACTGCAGGTAGCTGACGTTGGTGATGAGCTTGAGCTTGGGAGTCAGATCGAAATCGGCGCCGACGTTGTAGAGGAAGAGGCCGGGGTTGACGAAGTTGGACTGGCCCTGCTCCTTGGAGGTGCGAAGGTCAGGGACGAAGCTGTTGCGGTTCACGAGATTGACGCCGGTGTCGGCGAGGCGAATGGCCTGGCGGGTGAAGAAGTTGAAGCCGCCGCCGGCGAAGTTGGGGTTGTCGAAGATGGTGTCGAAGCCGGTCGCGTTCTTATCTTCCGGGTTGCTGTCTCCGCTCGCGTAGGCAAACGAGGCGCGGTAGCGGATGTAGTCCACGTCGTAGGACAGTTCGGCGGCGAAGAACTGAGCGTTGATGCTGACGCCCTGGCCTGCGATGGGGTTGAACGACTCGCGGCCGAACGCCTGATAGAACTGGTGGGTGAGGTTGAGCCGCCCGATGTGGCCGTCGCCCGCCCAGCCGACGTAGTAGGCGTCGACCTCCTTGTTGTCGATGGTTCCGATCGGGGCGGGCCGCGCCAGCCCTCCATTCTGATCGAACTCCTTGTTGCCCTGGTCGATGTTGGCGTGGAAGCTCAGCTGCGCGGTGTATCCGTGAAACAGGAAGTCTTGCTGGAAGACGTTGGCGATGAAGATCGCCTGGTCGCGCGAGTCAAACGTATTGAGGCCGCTGTTGGTGTCCTTCTCGACGTTGGAGAAGGCGGCGAGGTTGTACTGCAGCTTGTTGTTGTTCAGGCTGCCGAAGAGCCGAATGCCGGGCTCATTGTCGGAAAACAGAAAGCCGCGGAAATCACTGCTGAAGCCCTGGATGCCGGCTCTGAGCGAGACGAAGTCGTAGTTGGGCGAGAGGTCGGCGAGTTCCTTTTCGACGAACAGTTCCTGCATCGAAAGCTGGTGATCGAAGCGGTCGTGACCTTCGCGAAAGTCGGGGTTGATCACCTGCGTTTCGTTGGCGTGG
Organism: Tepidisphaerales bacterium; assembly: GCA_038204465.1. GTDB lineage: Bacteria > Planctomycetota > Phycisphaerae > Tepidisphaerales > Tepidisphaeraceae > JBBRCX01. The sequence continues at coordinate 29,052 of JBBRCX010000010.1, forward strand.
ACGTAGTTGAGGTCCCCAACCGCGGTGGCACGAAATTCAAAGTCGCGCGGCTTGTAGGAGGAGTCGCCCTGGAAGAACTCGGCGGAGAGGATGAAGTTCTGGACGGCCAGCTGCTGGTTTCCGTTTCCGAAGAAGTCGAACTTTCCCGGCTGCAGGGCGCTGGGTGTGGATCCGGTGGGAAGCTGGCGCGCTTCGAAGAGCGTGTCGCTGGTGAGCGTGACGATCAGGAACTTGTCCTGGCCGAGGATGGGGTAGTCGCCCTTGAAGACGTTCTGATCGTAGGGGTTGAGCGGCGCGCCGCGCGTGTTCTGCACGTAGTCGCCCGGAATGCCGATGCGCCAGCGATCGGGAAGCGGAAGGAAATCGCCGCCCGCGCGCGGGGGCGCGGCGCTGCCGCGGCCGGAGAAACCGAGAGGCCGGAAGTCGTCCGGCGGCGCCTGTTCGAGAGGGGCCATCGGTTCGGCGGGCTGGATTGCCGGGGCGCTGGTGGGCGACGCTTGCGGGAGGGCCGCGGTCGTCGGCGCCGGCTGCGTGGCGGGTTTTGGAAGGCGCGGGCGCGGGGCCAGCGCGAAGGTCACAGGGGCGGCTGGTTGGTCAGAAGTTTCCTGCCCACGTGCCGCACAGTGCGGCAGCACGAAGCACAGCAGCACGAAGCAGACAGTGAGACGCCGGATCAACCGCTATACCCCATTGCTCATGACGCCGTTCTTAAGTGAGTTGCGCGGCCATGATACCGAACCCGGGTGTCGCGGCGAATTCCGCGGCGCGGCGCGCCAGCGGCGATCGCAAGGATTGTTTGCGGATGCGCGGACGAGTCGATACTTTCGCCCGGCGGCTGATCATCTCGTGCCTCGGGCGGGCCAAGCGCGGAGCGGCTGGATGAATTACCCGGTTTTCGAGTCGTTGGAAGGACGCCGGCTCTTGAGCGGCGTCGGCGGGGTGCACGGGCTGCAGGCGGAATCGGCTCCCGAGCAACACCTCACGGTCGAGCAGGTGAACACGATCCTGGGCCAGGCGGGGTCGCAATCAACGCCGACGCAGGCGGTGGTGGTGAGCGATCGAGAAGGCGTGATCCTCGGCATCTATGGCGGAAACGGGCTCGCCGGCGATGCGATGACCACGGAAGTGATCCTTCTGGCGGCGCAGCGGGCGCGGACGGCGGCTTTTTTCCAGAGCCGGGAAGATGCGTTCACGACGCGCACCGCGCGCTTCATCATCCAGGACCATTTCCCTTTCCCGATCCGCAACACGCCGGGCGGTCCGCTGTATGGCGTGGAATTCTCATCGCTGCCTGGCTCGGACATCATTCCCGATGGGCTGGGGATCAGCGGTGATCCGGGCGGCATTCCACTGTTCCTCGACGGCGCACCGATCGGGGGCATCGGGGTGGCGGGCGATGGGCATGATGTTGCGCCCCGGGAAGACCTGAAAGGGATTACGCAGTCGTACCGGCCGGCGGGGCAAGCCGCTACCGATAAGGCATTCCAAGGGCGCGAAGAGCGCGACTTCGATGAAGCGGTGGCGTTGGCCGGCGCGCAAGGGTTCATGGCGCCGCGGTTCATTCGCGCCAACCGGATCTTCGTCGCGGGGCTGCGCCTGCCGTTCACGAAGGACAAAGCGGCGCGCGGCAATCCGAACCGAAGCCTCGCAGAACTGGTGGGCGCCGGCTCCGGTTCGCTGCGCAGTTTTGCGCCCGGCGGCAAGACGAGCGATTCGGTGACAGCGTCTCCGGACGCGGTATTCCCGACCGCCACGATCGCCGGCGTGCCAGGTCAATTGAAGCGCAGGGGCGGCGATCCAGCCGTCGCCGATCCGAGCTTCGGTTTCGTCAGCAGCGCCGATTCCAGCCCCGACCATCTCACCGCCGCCGACGTCGAAGGCATCATCACCGAGGCGGTGAAGCGCGCGCTGCGGACGCGCGCGGCGATTCGCAAGCCGACCGGCGCGAACGCGGTCGTTCACATCGCGGTGGTGGATCTGAACGGCAACACGCTGGGCGTCTTCCGTATGGGGGACGGAACGAACTTCAGCTACGACGTGGCGGTCCAGAAGGCGCGCACGGCGGCATTCTTCAGCGATGACGCGCACGCCTTCACGCCGCGGGCAATCGGATTCATGTCGCAGAAGTTTTTCCCCGCCGGGATCCAGGACGGAGGCCCTGGCCCGCTGTACCAGCTTCAGGACGTGTTGAGCTTTCCTCTGTTCGGGCAATCGACCGAAAACTTCAGTGTTCGCGGCGGGCCCTTGCGCAACGGCATCACGATCTTTCCGGGCGGCGCGCCGCTGTATCGCAACGGGCACCTCGTGGGGACGATTGGAGTGAGCGGCGACGGCGTCGATCAGGACGACATCATCACCTTTTCGGGGACGAAGGGGTTCGAGCCGCCCGCGACGATCCGCAGCGATGTGCTGGCGAAAGATGAGATCCGCAGCTTCATCGTGCAGAGGGTGAATGCGATTGTGTCCACTTACGACCTGGGGCCATTGCCGCTGCTGCCCTTCAGTTTCCCGAGCGACGGCGAATTCATCACCAACGCGCAGCGGCGTCTGGACACGAAGCTCAAGGAGTTCCGCCTGCCGTATGTGAAGCTGCCGCGCAACCCGGAGATTTGACGCGAATTGGACGCCCTGCCTTACTGTGCGCGCGCCACAGTCGGCTTGGTGGAGGCGGCGGAGCCAGACTTTTTGCCGCCGATTCCGCGCGGTGTGGGTTGGCCGTCCGGATACAGCTCGCGGGAATGGTCGTGGAATTGATGGCAGGTGACGCAGGCCGCGGGGGCGCCGCGCGATTGCGCGTCGGGCCTGTGATGGCACTCGGTGCAGGAGCGCGTTTCGGTTCGGAGGTCGTACCCTTCGCCGGCTCGGATGAAGCGGTTCACTTCCCACTGGATGTCCGGCGAGAGAACCTCGCGCGTGTTTGAAGAGGCCTGCTTCAGCCGCTGCTTCACCTTGTCGAGCCGCGGTTCTTCGAGCAGTTCGACCTTATCGAGGTCGCTAAGCTTCGCGTGACACTCGAGGCAATTCATGTCGCGGTGGGCGCGATGGTCGAACTGACTGGCGACGAACCATCGACGAGGAGATGTTGGAACGCCGGTTGGGGTTGTGCGGACGAGGTTGGCGGCGGCGGGCGTGGCTCGTTCCAGATCGTGACACTTCGCGCACGCCTCGAACGCGGTGTAGGTGGTGTAGAGCTGCGCTGCGGACGCGAATCCTCCGCCGGAAGGCGCGCTCGACGGTACGGTGGAGGGGATGGCGCCGGACGGCTCAATGCTGCCGAATTTGTTTTCGGGATCGCGCTTCTGCAGCTTCTTCGATAGATCGGCCGCGAGTTCCTTCAGCCAGCGGCTCTCGTCGATTCGCTCGGTTTTCTTTGCGGTAACGAACTTGTTTCCGACTTTCTTTTTCTCCTCGGTCTCCTTGCTGAAGCTGGCGGCCGCGCGGGTCTGGTCCTGGATGGCCTTTTCGATTTCCAGTCGCACTTTGGCGAGGTCGGAATGCGAAAGCGGCAAAGGGGCGACGCGCGGTAAGAGTTGTGAAGTGGAGGCGGGCAATTCCAATTCATGGCAAACCGCGCAATGCCGGTCGAAGCGGATGGGCGTCATGTACCTCCGCGCGGAGGCGTCGGCTGACTGCTCCGGCGGATCCTTTGGCGAGCGGACGGGGATGAACCGCCAGTTCGCTTCGTCCTGATGATCGCGGCGCGTACCGTCCCACGCGGCTTGCGGCTTCGCGGAGGCATCGCTCGAGTGACACTGCATGCAACGTTGCGTGACGCGCGACCGATGAGACTCATCCGTTTCCGACGCCTCCTTCTCCGGAAGATGCACCCGATGATTGAACCGCAACACAGTTGTATCTTCCACGCCGCCGTCCGGAGTCGGCCGAAGGGGACTGCCCTCGCGCGCGGTCTGTCCAAATCGCGGGTGCGCTCCCATGACGAATGCGGTTACCACCGACGCGATGCGCGGCTTTCCATCCTTCGTCGCGGCGGCGAGGCCCTGATGGCATTGCGTGCAATGCCGGTCATCCAGCGCGGCGAGGGCAGCGCGGCCTCTATGTTCGACATGACACTCGGCGCAGCTGGAGGAGATGACGTGGTCGGGACGGTTTGGGTCAATCGCGGCGAGGACCAGACCGTTCTTTGCGGCATGTGCACCGCCGGTGCGAACCAATTGATTCGGATGATGCAGCGGCGCCTCGTGACACGCGAGGCACGCGTTGTCGGAGACGCTGCGGAGGAACCCGCCCTTCGCATCCGATGTATGACACTGGCTGCAATTCTGTTCAAACCGCGCGTGGGCGACGCTGACCGGGCCGGGATTGAACAGTCGCTGGTCCCTGCGCGTGGCGGCAAAGCCGACCCATACCATCGCGCCGGCGCAGGCAGCCAGCACGGCTAGTTTCCTTACCGACCGAAGGGGACTCGGGCGCTTGAAGTAGCTCAGGTCGATCCGCTTCGCGAGTGCTTTTGCCGTTCGGATCCGTGCCATAAGCCCCTGAGCCGCTGCGGCGAGCGCAGCCTCAAAGCCCCGTGCTTCGTATCTTGTTCAGTTTCCCGAGCGCATCGTACGCGGCGTATTTGTATGCATCGCTCAGCGTCGGATAGTTGAACACGGCATGGATGAAGAAATCGATGTCGCCCTCAAACTGCAGGCAGGCCATCCCGACGTGCACCAATTCGCTGGCGATCTCGCCGATCACGTGAACACCCAGGAGCTTTCCGGTGGGCGCCTCGAAGATCAACTTAATGAAGCCTTCGGTGTCGCCGATGATCTGGCCGCGCGCGTGCTGTCCATAGCGGCTGACACCGCACACGTAGGCGATGCCGTCGCGCTCGCAGTCCTGTTCCGTGCGGCCCACCTGCGAGATTTCGGGAATCGTGAAGATGCCGGCCGGCAGTATGGGCGCGAGCTTGGTCTTGTACTTGAGATCGAACGCGTGGCACATCGCCAGGCGCCCCTGCTCCATCGACGTGCTCGCCAGCGCCGGAGGGCCCAGCACGTCGCCGGCGGCGTAGATGCTTGGAACAGTGGTCTGGTAGGTGATCGGGTTCACGCTTTCGACGTGCTTATATTTGCCCAGGGGAATACCCAACGCCTCCAGCCCAAGTCCCTCGGTGTTTCCGCTGCGCCCCAGGGCATAAAGCAGGGAATCGCTCTGGAGCATTTTGCCGCTTTTCAAACCGGTATGAACCTGATCGCCCTGGATCGACGCCGACTGCAGATTGTCGTTCATCTGGAGATCGATGCCGCTGCGCTGCATGCGCTGCATGAACTCTTCGCCGACTTCGGCATCCAGCAGGGAATCAAGCGCCCGCGGCTTGGGGTGCACGAGGCTGACCTTGACGCCCAGCGCCTGGAAGAGGCAGGCATATTCGGAGCCGATGACCCCCCCGCCGACGACCACCATCGATTTTGGCAGGCGGTTCATTTCGAGGATGCTCGTGCTGTCGAAGACATGCGTGTCGTTGAAGGGCACATCCTTCGGGCGGGCGGGGACGCTGCCGGTGGCGATGAGGATGAAGCGTGCGGTGATGGTGCGCTCGCCGGAAGCTTCGCAGACGAGGACTGAGTGAGGCCCGGTGATGCGGGCATGGGCGGTGATGCGCTGAATGTTGTGTGACGGCCGCGCCAGGTTCTTCGCCGCCCGCTCCTGCTCGCGGCGCTGAACGAGACGGGTGCGGGCCATGAAATTCACCAGCGACACATCCGCGCGAAACTCGACCTGCATCCCCTCGCCAAGCTGGCGGGTGCGGAAGCCTGAAAGGAACAGGGCGGATTCGCGCAGCGTCTTGCTGGCCAGCGTTCCCCAGTTGATGCAGGCGCCGCCGAGCTCGTGGTACTTCTCGATCAGCACGGTCTTGTGACCGAAGTACGCCGCCTGGGCGGCCCCCTTCTCACCTGCGGGGCCGCCGCCAATGACGATGAGTTCGTAGTCATGATCGGCGGATCCGCTGTTTTGAGTGGTCACATCCGCCATGATCGCCCTTCCGTGCCCCGGCCGGTTCCCGCCTTAAATCAGATGAACGGGGAGACGCTGGCAGCAAGGGGGCGCATTGTCAACCGTTCGTTGTGCCAGAACCTGATCGGCAGATGATGCGGGGCGGCACCGGCTGGCCACCGCCACGCTCATCCGCGCGTCTGATATGAACAGCATCACCGTCGCATCAGGCTGAGGCGATGCGACACTGCAGTCATTGACCCACGACGCTGCCCTTGGTGCTGCCAATGACCGTCAACAGGTCCTTCTGCTCCTTGTCAGGAACTTTCAGCTTGTCGAGAGTCGCCTTCAGGTCGTCGGCGAACGCATTGAACTCTGCCTCGGAGATCTCCATGCCCTTATGCGCCGTCACGAGGTCCTTGCCCTCATACTTCTGAGGGCCGCCGGTCGCTGACCCGATGAACTGCACCAGGTGCTTCTTGAGCTTCTCGATGTTCGCGGGGCTCGGATCCCATTGATTCGGATGGCCCTTGCGAGTGAAGTTGACCCGCTCGTCGCCCGCGGCCCGCGGGACCAGGTCGTCGACGACCGCGCGGATTGCCGGCTCGCCGCCGAGGCGGTCGTAGAGCGACTTGTCCTGTACGTGCGCCTTCGGCCTGCTGCGCGACGACGACACGCCGGAATCCTCGTCATGTTTACAGCCCTGCGCGGCCACGAGGAGACCGGCGAGGACGACCAGTAACGCCATACTTCGCCGATTCATAAGAGCTCCTTTCCCTAACAGGCCCGGCGCCGGCCGCCACGCAACCGGCGCATCATTAATGAAGATTGTCGAGCCCTCGTAACAATCCCGCACGAGAGCTTCCCTTGGACATGCCCACCTTCCGCGCACGCATCTTTGCGAAGGATGCAATGGCCGAAATACGCTAGCCAGCCGGCAGCATTCGTGCAACAACTGCTCCCGCAAGCGACGCGACAACGTTCGCGACACAGCCTTTCATCTACCCGACTGACGAGTACCGCAGGGCCATCACCGCGTGCACCGCGGTGAGAATCGCCAGCGCGTATGAGGTCGGCACGTGCAGCAGGAGCCACCAGTGCAGGGCGCGATGCAGGCGCACCTGGTGCTGCAGTTGCCGGCGTTCGTCAACGATCTGCTGCAAATCGTCCACGGGGGATTCCCATAGCGGCGGGAGCAGCCGCTTCATCTCCTGAAAGACCTCGTGTGCGCGGTGGTGGGTCGCGAGCGGGCTTCGCCGCGGCATCGGCTCGGCCAGAAACGGCTCGATGTCGTCCTTGTAGAACCGCAGCAGCACTTCCGAGCTTCGCTGCGCCGGTTCGGCGCCCGCAGAGGACGGCGCGCCCGCGGGAACCGCCTCCTGCTCGAATGCGGGCTCGCGTGCCCGATCCGCGGAGCTCACCAGCGCCAGCGCTTCCTCGCGCAGTTGCGCCACGACGCGGTGGATCTGTTCGTAGATCGTCTCCAGCGGCACCTCGCGAAACATCCGCGTGGGGACGATCTGCTGGATGATCAGACCCGCGACGCCCGTGACGATCACCACCGTGAACAGCCACATCAGCACCTGCGTGAGCGCGCCGCCGCAGTGGAACCCGGCGTGATAGAAGATGATCGGGTAGCTGAGCAAGCCGAACCAGACGTGTCCCTGCATCCAGTGGAAGGCCCTGCCAACGCGCATGGTTCGGAAGCGCTTCCGCACGCCCAGCAGAAGCGCGAAAAGCATCATCGCCGAGCCGACGCCGGCGAAAGTGAGCCCCTGCCAACTGCTGCCGGTGGGCCCGTCGAGAGCTGCGCGCGCGTACGGGACATATAGCGCGGTCGCCCCGGCGAAGATCAGCAGACTGGCAGCGATCCACGGCCTAGCCTGGCGATCGATAAGCACGGCTTGCCTCCGCGTGCGGGCTGCCCACGGTCCCGCTCAACTTTGTGTCAAAGAACTCCTTTCCGTCGACGCGATGGGCGGCATCATGCGGGCAGGCGTAGACGCAACTGGGATCGTCGTTTTCGCTCAGACACTGGTCGGAACACAAGTCGCAGACCGTCGCCTTGCGCCACTCGCGCTTCTCCATCCGCCCCGTCTGGGGATCGGGCAGCAGTTGCTCGAACGGCTGCATGTTGATGTTGCCGTACGGACACTGCTCCGCGCAGCGGCCGCAGCCGATGCAGTGGTCTTCGATGATGATCTCGAGGTCGTTCTTGCGGCGGATCGATCCCACCGGGCAGCCGACCATGCAGAGCGGGTCGCGGCAGCTTCGGCACGAGGTGGTTACCAGGTATTTCTCGTAGCGCAGCCCGTCGCGGATCAGCCGCGAGACGCCGTCGTGGGCCTGGGCGCAGGCGCGCACGCACTCGTCGCAGCGCGTGCACTTCTCCAGGTCGAGTACCAGCAGGCTCTGCGCCTCGTAGAGTCCCTGGTCGACATACTGCTGCAGCGAGACCTTGCTCGGCTGCGCGAGCCTCAGCCGGTTCGACTCCTCGTGCTCGCGCGCCACGGCTTCGAGTTGGGCGCGCACCGCGGGGAACGTGGACACCATCAGCTCAAAGTCCGCCCGGCTGATGCGCACCAGCTCGACGTGGTCCAGGGCGCTGCAGCTGGCCGTGCGCACGCCGCCGCCAAGCAGGCCCATCTCCCCGAAGTATTGGCTTCGGGAAAGATAGGAGAGCACGAGGGTTTCATTGTCCTGGTAGCTGACGTAAACCTTCACGTGCCCCATCCGCACGAGATAGAAGGCGTCGGCCGGCTCCCCCTGCCGGCAGATCTCCTCCCCGGGACCGTACGACACGAGCTCGACGCGCTCGCGCAGTTCTTCGACGAACTCCGGCGGCAAGTCGCGCAGCCCCGGAACCGTGCGCAGGTGATTGCTCAGCGCCCGATCGCGATACTTGCGCTGCATCTCCGCCTTGAATTCCCGATTGCGCCGCAGGATGTCGAGCGCGTTGCGCAACATCTCCAGGACGACCGTCTCCTCGGTAGCGCGCATGGTCGCGGACCGCGGCTGATGGTTGAGGCAGGCGGCCTCGCCGATCAGCTCACCGGCCTCCACGCTCGCGATCGGATCGGCGTAAGGAAGGTCGACGTTTGCGTCGATGGGGATGTACCGTTTCGATCCCTCCTCTTCGCGCTGGTCGCGTTCGCGGGGGAGCACGAGACTGGTCATCTTCTTGAACAGCCCGTCGGCGCGCTGCGTCCGAACGTGCGAGAGATTGGTTTCCAGATACACGTCCACCCGTCCGCTCTCGATGTAGAAGGCGGTGGAGCCGAACTCGCCCTGCCGGCAGAGGATGTCGCCCTTGTTGAACTTGCGCCGCACCACCGCGCCCTCGCTGCGCTTGAGGAACTGGCTGCTGATGCGCGCGAACATCGGAATCTGCTTCAACTCCTCCACCGTGAGAGATTCGCCGTAGCGCAGGTCGGTGGAGACTCCGCCGGCGTAGGTGATCGCGCCGGTCGGGCAGGAGATCATGCACTCGCCGCAGTTGACGCAGCTGGAATCGCCCATCGGCTTGTTGTCGTCGAAGCCGATGGCGGTGAAGTATCCCTTCCCTGACCTGCCGATGACGTGGTGCTGCACCACGTCGGTGCAGGCCCGGACGCAGCGGTCGCAGACGATGCATGCGCTGTGATCGATCGCGATGCTGGGATTGGAGAAGTCGGTGCCCTTGCTCGCGGTGCGGCCGGTGAACGCGGGCTTCAACACGCCGAGCTTCTCCGCCAGGACTTCGAGCTCGCAGTCGCCCGTGTCGCGGTGTTTCTTGCACGGCGCCGGGTGATCCGCCAGCAGGAGTTCCACCAGGGTGCGGCGCGTACGCAGCAACCGCTCCGTATCGGTCCGGATGATCATTCCGTCGTCAACGGGGCGAACGCAACTCGCGACGAAGAAGCGCTGTTTCTCCACTTCGACCGCACACACGCGACAGACCCCGACAGGATTCAGCCGGGCGATGCCGGTCTTGTTCGCGTCGGATTGATGACACAGGACAGGAATCTCGATGCCGGCGGCATACGCCGCTTCCCAGATGCTGGTCCCCTCGACCACGTTGAGCTGACGACCATCAATGGTGACCTGCAGGGTGCGCGGCGACACAGCGCCGCCAGCCGCCCCTGCCGGCGCATTGGTGCTGCTGACGTTTCGATCTGCCGGACTGGCGTTTCGCTCCGCGTCACTCATGATGCCTTCCCCCGCTCGAAGCAGACGCCGGAAGGACACCTCCGGCTCGCGACGTGTTCGTGGACTTCTTCGCCGAAGTATTTCATCGCCGACAGAATCGGGTTTGGCACAACCTGCCCAAGACCGCAGATCGAGGTCATGACCAGCGTCTCGCTGAGACGCTCGAGCGCTTCGAGGTCTGAATTCGTCGCGGTGCCATGGGTGATGCCATAGAGGATGTCGACCATCTTCTGCGACCCGACACGGCAGGGGACGCACTTCCCGCACGATTCATTGCGATAGAAACGCGTTTCGTTCAGCGCGAGATCGAGCATGCAACTTCCCTCAGCAATCGCGATGATCGCGCCGGAGCCAAGCATCGATCCAGCGGCCTGGAGCGTCTTGAAATCAAGTGGGATGTCGACGGGCGTTCGCGGCTTCACCCCGGTGGAGATCTCGATCTTTTCCTGCAGGGCATGCCACTCGGCGGCGGTGGGAAACCGCTCGGCGTCGCCTGGCAGAAATCCACTGGAGGGGCCCGACGGCGCCCATGCCTTCAGCTTGCGTCCGCCTTTCACACCCCCCGCCAGGCGGTAGATCACATCGGATGCCAGCGTGCCCATCGGAACTTCGAAGACGCCCGGGTTGTTCACGTGCCCGCTGACAGCCACCCATTTCAAACCGCTGCAACGGTGCACGCCCTGAGACTTGAACCAATCAGCGCCCCTGGCGAGGATCGCCGGAACGTACGCGAGCGTCTCGACGTTATTGATCGCTGTCGGTTTGTTGTATAGCCCGCAGGTGACGGGGTATGGCGGCTTGACTCGCGGCTGGCCGCGCCGCCCCTCCAAGGCTTCCAGCAGGGCGCTCTCCTCGCCCTGGATGTAGCCGCCCGGGCTGATGAAGATCTCCATCTCGAAGTTGATCTCGCTTCCGAGCAGGTTCTGGCCAATCAGCCCCGACGCTCGCGCCCGCGCGATTTCCTCTTCGAGAATATGAATCTGCTCTTCGTACTCATGGCGGATATAGATGATGCCGCGCTGCGCGCCGGTGATGAGCCCGGCCAGCAGCAACCCCTCGACGACGCAATGCGGCAGGTTCTTGATGATTTCGCGGTCTTTGAAGGTGCCGACCTCGCTTTCGTCGGCATTGCAGATGACATACTTGGCGTCGGCGTTCGCCTGACGCACCATTCCCCACTTCTTGCCGGTAGGGAATCCCGCGCCGCCCATCCCGACAAGGTTCGCATTCGTCAACTGCAGCAGAGCCGCCTCCGCGTCGCGCGACGCGATCAACGCGCGGGCCATCGCGTAGTGCTGATCGGCGGAAGCATAAGGGTCGGTGCGGAACGGGCCGCGCAGCCGGGGAAACGCGCAAGGTTCCAGGGCGGTCCCTTCCACCGCGTCGTACAGCAGTGCCAGTATTTCCTTGCCGCTTAATCCCGCGTACGGCTCATCGTTGATGAGCAACGCCGGCGCGCCGTCACACTGCCCGAGGCACGACGTCGCCTTCACTTCAACGTCCTGCACCTTCCGCTCGTTCACGATGTCCATCACGCGTTGATAGATCGGCCCCGCGAGCCGCATGTGGCAGGGGAGGTCGCTGCAGACGCGGATCTCGCAGCGCGGCGGAGGCTTGAGGCGGAAGTGAGGGTAAAAGCTGGCGACGCCATACAACTCATAGACAGGCACCGCCAGGCGCGCCGAGAGCGCCTGAAGCTCTTTCTCCGGGAGATATCCCAGCCGCTCTTGGATCGCCCGGAGTTCTTGAATGACCATGCGCTTGCGGGGGTTCGGAAGAGTTGCAATCGATCGCCGAGAATGCGCTTCAAACTGATTTTCGAAACTACTTCGCCGGTGCCCTTCTTGCAAGCTATTGAGCCGAGCGCGCAACGCGCGACGGCTGACACTCCAGGCGATTCCGTTTGACAATCAATACGCTCAGACGGGAAGATAAGCTTCGCGCAGCACGGGGATGCGGCGTTCTCACGATCGGGTGTTGCTCGCACTTCACGAGAAGCTCTCTCCGCGCCAGCGTGGTTGTCCGTATGGGTCGGACCGAGCGGCTCCAATGGAGCGATCTATGCCGAGGCGCGTCTCCGTGGGGCCCCGCAGGGCCGTCTGGCTTTTCTTCCTGGCCATGGCCGTGGCGCTTTTCGCATCGAGCCCTGCTGCGGGCGCCTCCGGCGTTGGCGAGGTGGAACTGGCGGATCGAGAAACGAAGCAGGCCAACGAACTGTTCCAAAAGGGTCAACTCGAGCAGGCGGTTGTTCATTACCAAACCGCGGCCGCTTCCTACCGGGATGCCAAGCGCGGCGATCTCCAGGCCGATGCCCTGGTCCAACTGGGTGCCGCCTACCAGGCGCTGGGCCGCTATGGGCTTGCAGACAGAACCCTGATGGACGCGCTCAAGCTCGCGGAAGCGGCCCATGACGCGCGCCGGACCATCGCGGCAAAGAACGCCCTCGGCAGCGTTCTCACCTTCACGCGCGACATCAAGGCCGCCCGAAAGAACCTGAACGAAGCGCTCACTCTGGCCACCGCGCTCGGCGATCAGCGACAGCTCGCACTGGTCCAGCTCAACCTCGGCAACCTTCACGCGACGACCCAAGCCGATCCTCAAGCCTATCCTGATGCGATTGCTTCGTTCCTCGCGAGCCGCGACGCTTCCACCAGGGCCGGGGACCAGCTCCTCGTGGCGCAGGCGTCTGTCAACGCTGCCATGGTCGCTCTTGATGCCGACAACAATTCCGACAGCGTCGAGCTCAACGAGGTGGCGCGACAAACGTTGTTGCGCGTTCCGGACAGCAGCGCGAAGGCCCGGCTGCTCATCACGGTGGGCCGCACAAACCAGCGACTGGCCGCGCGCCTGAAGAATTCGCGCCCGACGCTGATCCGCCACGCCTACGACTGCTACACCCAGGCCGGATCCACCGCCGACTCCCTTGGTGATGCCCGCATTGCCTCATATGCCTGCGGATACCTTGGCCAGCTGTATGAAGAAGAGGGTCGCGGCGCGGAGGCGCTGCCGCTCGCCCGCAAGGCGGTGTTCCTGGCACAACGCGCGCAATCGCCAGTCGCACTGTATCGCTGGCAGTGGCTCACTGCGCGGCTGTTGCGCAGCCAGCCGGATCAACGCGCCGAGGCGATCCAGGCATACCGACGAGCGGTCGAGACGCTCTCCTCCGTCCGCGGCGACGTAGCGATGGGCCTGGCGAACGCCTCCTATCACGACGCGGTCGGGCCGCTCTACTACGAACTGGCCGACCTGCTCTTCAAGCAGGCCGACGTTGCGCAGAGCCCGGAAGAATCGCGCCAAGCGCTGCTCGACGCGCGCGATACTGTCGAGCTGCTGAAGGCTGCGGAGCTGGACGATTACTTCCAGGAGACGTGCGTCAACGTCGAACGCTCGCGCGAGAAGAGCATCGCATCGGTCGGCGAGCGGACCGGGGTGGTTTACCTCGTTCCCCTGGCCGACAGGACGGAGATCCTCCTCGACCTGGGCCGTGCGGGCGGCCTGCGCCGGGTGACCGTCCCGGTCGGCGCCGCTCAACTGGCGAAGGAAGTGCAGGAGTTTCGGCGGCAGCTGGAGACGCGCACGACGCGCCGCTACATGTACGGCGCGCGTCGGTTGTATGACTGGGTCATCCGCCCGCTTGACGAACAACTCGACGCCGCACAGATCCACACCCTCGTTTTCGTCCCCGATGGCCCGCTGCTCACCATCCCATTCGCTGCGCTGCATGACGGCAAAGAGTTTCTCGTTGCGCGGCGCGGAGTGGCGGTGACTCCCGGTCTCAAGCTGGTTGACCCCCGCGCGCTCTCCCGGGGCAGGGTGCAGGTGCTGTCGGCCGGTCTGTCCGAGCCGCGCAAGAATTTCCCCGGGCTGGACTTCGTGCCGGCCGAACTGGACGCGTTGCAACAGCTGTATGGCGGGCGTGAGCTGCTGAACAAAAGTTTCAACTATGATCAGCTCCGCACCCGGATCAGCGACCAGCCCTACTCCATCGTTCACCTGGCGTCTCACGCGCAGTTTCAAAAAGACTTGCGGGGAACCTTCATCGTGACCCACGCGGGGAACCTTTATCCCGAGGACCTCCGCGGCCTGCTCCTTCCTTTCAAGTTCCGCGAACAGCCGATCGAGTTGCTTACGCTCAGCGCCTGCGACACCGCCTCGGGCGATGACTACCAAGCAGCCCTGGGCCTGGCGGGCATTGGTGTTCACTGCGGCGCCCGCAGCGCGCTGGCAACCCTCTGGTCGGTCAACGACCACGCGACAGTGGACCTGATGACGAGCTTCTACGAAACGCTGAAGCAGTCATCCCTCAGCGGGTCGCCACCGACGAAGGCCGAAGCGCTGCGAGCAGCCCAACTCAAGCTCCTGGCCGACCCGCGCTACCACCATCCCTGCTACTGGGCGCCCTATCTGGTCATCGGGAACTGGCTATGAGTCGACCTTCGCCGCGTACGTGGACTGTGCCGCTCATAAGCCTGGGGATCTGCGTGCTCGTTGCGGCCGCGTTCGTCACCTTTCGCTACGGGGGGAACCTGCAGTATTTCGAGCTGAAACTTTATGATGCCTGGTTGCGCTGGCAGCCCAAAGACGCGCGCCCTTCGCCGGTGGTTTTGATCGGCATTGACGACCGCGACATCTGGGGCATGAAACATTCGCAGGTGAGCGATCACGAGCTGGCCTTGATGATCAACCGGCTCGAGGAGCTTGGTCCGAGCGCCATCGGAATCGATCTGGTTCGCGACATGCCCGTACCCGATCCCACCTGGGACAATGAGGGGCATAAGGGGTCGGACGAGCTGGCGACTGCACTAACAAAGCACACTAACGTCATCACGATCATGAAGCTGGCTGGGGACGGAATCGCCATCCCTCCGCCAGCGCCGCTGTCATTGGATTCCGAACAAGCGGGGTGCGGCGACGTCGTCGAGGACATCGACGGCACCGTCCGTCGTGGCATCTTGTCCATGGACGACAGCAGTGTAAAAAGCCCGATCCACTCCTTCAGTCTTCGGCTGGCCCAGTTAGCCTTGCGAAAGGACGGCATCTCGTTACGCAGTGATGACGACCGGACAAAAGAGACCCTTTACCTGGGTAAGGCGACCCTCGTCCCGTTCGAACCCAACTTCGGTGGCTACGTGGACGCCGACGCCGGAGGATTTACCTTTCTGCTGGACTACAAGAAGAAGGATCCTTTCAAGGAATTCTCGTGGACGCAGGTCTCAACCGGACAGGTGATTGCCAACGACATCAAGGACAAGGTGGTGATCATTGGCAAGCGCTCGGAGGTCGACAAGGACTACTTCGACACCCCGATCAAGCGCGACGCTTTCGGCATGGACATCCACGGCGTCGCTGTCGATCAGTTGTTGCGCGGCGCTAAATTCGGGAGCCCGCCGATTCGCGCCTGGCCCCGCTGGGGCGAAAGCCTCTGGATCCTGCTCTGGAGCATCCTCGGCGGCGCCGTCGGCTTCGCCGTACGC
This sequence comes from Tepidisphaerales bacterium, assembly GCA_038204465.1. Classification (GTDB taxonomy): domain Bacteria; phylum Planctomycetota; class Phycisphaerae; order Tepidisphaerales; family Tepidisphaeraceae; genus JBBRCX01. Next base: position 44,654 of record JBBRCX010000010.1, read on the forward strand.
TCGCCAATCCGGTTTTTTCTCTTCGTGTTTGGAGGCCTGCTGCTGCTTCCGCCGCTGGCGTTCGCCGCGTTTACCGGAGAGTGGTGGATCCCCGTCGTTCCCCCTGCCATGACCTGGTTTACCTCGGCGGCCTTCGTCACTTCGTATGTTGGCTACCGCGAACGCGAGAACGTTTCAGCGCTGAAAACACTCTTCTCGATACACGTCGGCCCGGAGGTGATGGGTACGCTTTGGAGAGAACGCGATCGCTTTCTGGCAGGGGGCAAGCTCATCCCCCACCGGGTGATTGCTACGGTCCTTTTCACGGACATGAAGTCATTTGCCAGAGTCTCAGAAGGGGTGCCTGCTGATGCGCTGATGAGCTGGCTCAACGAGTACATGGAAACCATGTCGAAAGTAGTGGCCGATAACGGCGGAGTGGTGAATAAATACATCGGGGACTCCATCATGGCGATCTTTGGCGTGCCCATCGCGCACACCACCACCAAAGAGCAAAGCGAGGATGCCTGCAAAGCAGTGAAGTGCGCAATTGAGATGAGGAAAAAGCTGGCGGTCCAGAATGTCCTGTGGAAAAATGACCAGTTTCCCACAACCGGGATGCGGATCGGCATCTACACCGGAGAACTGATCGCCGGAAGCCTGGGAAGCGCCCGACGCCTCGAATACACCGTCATCGGGAACACCGTAAACACCGCCTCGCGCCTCGAGGGCCACGGCAAGAACACACTCCTCGACCCGGAGATCTGCGGCAACGACTGCCGGATTCTGATCGGTGACGCCACTTACCGGCTTCTCAACGGCGACTTCGAGACTCGATCGCTGGGCAAGGTGACGCTTTCGGGAATGGACCACCCAATCGAGATCTATGGAGTAGTCGGGTATGCCGCCGCAGCCCCGCAAGGGAACCCTATCGCGGCTTCCTGAGAGGAATCGATACGAATGAAAAAGACAGGAGTCGGGTTCAGCATGACGTTGGCCGCCTTCGCTCTGGCGGCACTTGCCATGGCGCAGGACGCGCCGAAGCAGCCTTCGTCCGCCAGTGCGACAACCGCTCCCGCGCCGCCGCCGGTCGTCCCCGAGGCGCGCGCCACGACGCAGCCAACCCAGGTTTCATACGTCCTGCCGCGCCGCGGCGCACCGCGCAAGCGGAAGATCGGCGGCAGCCGCACCTCGGAAACTGAATCGATCACAATTGCAGCCTTGGCGCCGGATCACGAAGGCTTGACCACGAAGGCTCAGCCCTCATTGTTCTGGTACATCTCCAAGCCTACCGACAAGCCGGTGGAAATCGCGTTCACCCGCGGCGAGGAGATCGATCCCGTGTTGGAGTTTCGACTGGACCGGGTGAAAGAGGGCGGCGTGCAGCGTATCGACCTTTCCGCGCACAAAATCGAATTGCAACCGGGCGCAAGCTATGAATGGGTGGTGGCGATTGTCGTGGACAACGATCGCCGCTCGAAGGACATCGTCACCAGCGCTTTCATTCGCCGCGTTTCATCGCCCCGATCACTTTCAACGGAGTTGGTACGTGCGGGCGAAGATTGGCATCGAGCCGCCGCCGCCTATGCCAGCACGGCTGGGGACCCAAAGACCGAGCAGGGAATCTGGTATGACGCCATGGAAGTGCTTTGCAATTTGGCCGAGCAGCATCCCCCGGACGCCGCCGCACAGGCGGAACGGTCAGGGCTCCTCAGGCAGGTTGGCTTGAACGAGGCGGCGGACGCGCTGGCTCCGAGACGCGGAAGCTAAGCCGCCGCAGGCTCACGTCATCTGCACAGATCATCGCGACGCGCCGGCAGGCGCCGCGGGCGGCACATCCAATCCCGGCTCCAGCGCCCCGGGCTCCAGCGGCACTCCCCCGCCGCCGATCGACACGAAGCTGCTGACGTCACCGCCGAGATGCATCCCGCACAGTTCCTGCAGGCGCGCCCCCGGAGCCGCCAACGCCCCCGCCAGCATCGGCAGACCGGGCACGGCATCGGTGTAGGGGGCATCGATGCGAACCGTGCCAGGGGTTCCAAAGGCGGAACTGACGTCGACGAGGGTGTCTGTGGACTTCAGCAGGAACTGGGCGGTGATGTTGACATCACCGCCGTTGACCGTGCCGCCGTTGCCCATGCCCGTCGCGCTGGCAATGAGCTTGCTGTTTTCAATCGTTATCTCAGGCCGCGGCGAACTGATGTCAGCCTTTCGCGACCGCGACCGAGCTTTGCCCGTCCCCATCGGCGGCACGGGACCGATGTTCAAATTCCCCCCATTGCCATTCAGGGATTGAGCGTTCAACTCGCTGTTCACAATGCGAATGGTCTGCGGCGCATTCAAAAAGATGTTTCCGCCATTGCCTTTTGCGAAGGCAATGATCTTTCCATCTTCGATGCGAATGTCGGAGGTAGCCTGGATGTCGATGCTGCGATGGTCGGAGGTACCGTCGCCGATGTTGGCGGAGTTCACGGCCGCGGTGCTTACGACCGCACCGCTGGTTTGTGTGAAGTGGGCCGCTGTAATCGCGACAAGGCCGGCGTCGCCACTACCATCGAACTCACCCGTGCTGGCACTCTCGATCCTGCCACCGTTGGAAAGCGTGAGATCGCCTGCTGCTATCCGAACGTTCCCGCCGGTCCCTTTCCCGGCGGTCTTCGCGGAGATGCCAGTGAGCGGCCCATCAATCGTCATTGCGCCCGGCGCGGTGACGAGGATGATGCCCGAGTTGCCTTCCGCGATGCTCGCAACGTCGATTCGAGAAGCCGTATCGAGCAACAGGCTGGTTGCCGCCTTGATTACGATCGAGCCGCCATTGCCCCTTCCGGCCGAATCCGCCGCGATGCGCGCGCCGTTGTGCAGGGAGAGCGTGCCGACATCGAGATGAACGTCGCCGGCCTTTCCCGTGCCTGCGGTCTCGGCGGAGATGCGGGTAAAGGACTGCCCATCCACCGCGTCGAGGGCCAGGTCGTTCTTGACAGTGAGCTGGATGTTTCCGCCGCGGCCCTCACGGTCCGTAGCTGCGCGAATGCGACCGCCCTGACGAAGCTCGATCGCATTCGCGGTGATGTCGATATCGCCGGCGTTGCCGAGGGTCTTTCCGACGAGCTTGGGGTCAAGTTCCGCGCCGCGCTGCGCGGCGGCAACGATTCCGCCATCGTTTCTCAGTACAATACTACCGGGTCCGATACTGCCGGCTCCGATCGTGATCTTGCCGCCGTTGCCGTCGGTCTCCGTCGCGGTCGTAATCGACGAGTCATTGAGCACGGATAGCACGCCAACGTTCTGAAGCACAATGTTTCCGCCGTTTCCGTGCTTCACATTCGCGTCGATAAGAACTGGTGCACCGCTGTCGTCGATTTTTTGAGTCTTAGGCACGTTAAGGAAGGGGTCAGAAGCGGCACGCAAAGCGGTCGCGCGGGAGGTGCCAGCGGCGTCAATGGTCACCGCGCCTCCCGTCGAATCGATGACGATGCTCCCTCCCTGGCCGCTTCCGTGCGTCGAGACGTCCACGGTAGCCCCCGCCAGGACACTGACGTTGTGCGCCGAAATTGTCGCGCTGCCGCCGTTGCCGCCTCTGATGTTGATATCCGATGGATCGTTGGTCAGACTGGTATCTGAGAAGATGCCGGTGGGGCCAGCGCCTTCTCGGCTCATCGAGAGCTCTTCGGTCGCCACAGTGATCGAGCCGGCGCTTCCCTGTGTCTGCGTCGATGTGGAAATTCTCGCGCCGTTCATCACCTGCAGATGGGAGGTATTTATATTGATACTGCCGGAGTTTCCCAAGTCCGTTATTTTCACGGGCCCCATGCTGCTTTCAGAGAAAATGCCAAATTGAGCAGTCGACGAGCCACCGCCATCAAGAAGGATTGGACCCGAGTCGATGACAACAGATCCTGCAGAACCCTTTTCTTGCGTACTGGTATCGATCCGGCCTCTCAGCAGTTGTAGAGGGCCCGATAGCTGAATATCGATTTGAGGCCCCGGAGCACGTTCCGTGGTTGGGTCGTCGGCTGTGGGATTCAACACCCGAGCGTCGATGCCCGCTGCCACGAGATTGAGCGAACTGCCGCGCATCGTGATCGAACGATTGCCAACACCCGAAATGTCAATCGCGGGGAGCGGCGTAATGTCGAAATTGGCAACTCTTGCAAAGTCGGACCGTAGTGTCACATAGCCTTGAATATTGATCTCACCCAACTTGGAGAAGGACTTCAGGCTGAGAAGGGAAGCAGGGTCCGAAGCGTCGAAGGCAACTTCACCGGGTGACGCGGCAGCGATCAAATTGATCCTCCCGTCCGCGGAGCCAACACTGCCGCCTCGAATGCTCATCTTTCCACCCACGAGAGAGAGCACCTGCTGATCCTGCAACGTGATGTTCGCTCCCAACAGTGTCAGAGGAGCCGGAGTCTGGGCAAAGCCAAATGCAGCGGGTTTGGCGCCAGTGAGGATGTCATCAGCGGGCGACGGCGTGGCGTGGAAGGATGCCCCGTCCAGCAACTTAATTTGCGATACCGTTCCCGCGAAAAACGAGCCGCCTTCGACCTTCATCGTCGAAGGGTTAAACTGCGTCGGCAGATCTAGCTGTGCGGTCGGACCGAAAATGATTCCCGCCGGATTGATGAGAAACAGATTTGCCGGGGAGAGTGCGAAGTAGACCGCGAGTCGACCGTTGAGAAAGGAGCTGCTCCCCCCTGTCACGCGCGCCAGAATATTCTTCACGGGGTGACTGTCGACACTGTCGATGAATTCCGACGACGCGCCGAAGGTCAGTGACTCCGAAGCGGCCAGATCCAGCCGACTAAAGCTGAAGAAAAGATTTCCTTCGACGTAGCGACCCATGGTCTCATCGACGGCAAAGTCGGGGCCGCCAAGCGTGAGCGGCATCGGCGGCGTGCCGACGGGTCCGCGAATGCTCCCGTCCAGGACCACGGCGCCCGGCGCTGACGGTGGAACGACGCCGTTAATCGTAACCGTTCCCGGAGTAGGCCCGACGCCCGCAAAGGTCGCACTAAAAATCTGGATCGGATCGATCGTGGCAAGCGTTCCAGAAGAAATGGAGATGTCTCCACCCTTTCCGGCACGCGTGTAAATCCTGTTGAGTGCGGGATCTGGCCCAGCGAGGTCCAGAGCGTTACGAATCCTGAGGTCAATCTTTCCGCCATCTCCCTGGTCCGTCTCGATAGACGAGATCTCGGCCGTCCCCGTCAGCCGGAGGCTATCGGCACTAACGACAATAGAACCGCCGATATGGGTGTCGTCAGGGAAACTGCTGGCCGAGTGGATAGTAGCACCAGCGGTTCCACCCGCCAATAACATGGCCCCGGAGAGATTGAGAATAATGTCCCCTGATTTTGTACCCGAGGTCTCCGGTGAGATCTCCGATGAGATCTCGGCAGGACCGATCATTTGCAGCGATCGGGCGTCGATGCTGATCTTCCCGACCGACCCCTCCGGGTCTACGGCTTCGGAGCGGATGAAGGACATGCCCCTTCCGCCCGAGAGCAAGACGTCAAGAGCATGAATCCCAATGTCCCCCGCAGCGTTCGACCCGAGTGTCCCCGTGCGAATTGCGGAATTTCCCTGCAGGACCAGGTCTCCGCTGAGGTCAAGGTGGATGCCATGCGCCTCGACGTTCTTCTTTTTGAAGTTTGCGCTTTGGATCAGGGCATCACTCAGGGCGAGATTGCGCGCGCGGATATGTACGCCGGCGCCATCGTCGCCCTTGATTATCGCACCAGTAATGGCGGCATCCCCGAGAGCCGTCAGGCTCTCGACGAGCAGGTCGGAGTGCACGTCTGCCGGATCGTCAATCACCACCTCACCCGCGGCGCCTGCGCAGACGACGTTCACTTGATCGCCAAGCCGCCCGAACAGCTCGCCGCCATTCATTACGAAATTGCCGCCGATGATCGAAACCGACAGTTCCTGAGGTGACTCCTTTGGAATGTCTTGCTTCTTCGGAGTGCTTATCTCGCGCGGCCGCTCGATCGTGATTGGTGCCGGCGGTCGCGCGCCGAGAAACCCGAACGCGTTCGGACTCGCGGTGCTAAGCACCACGTCCGACGGACTTGGTGTTGAGTCGAAGAACCTCCCGTCGGCGAAACGGATGCGGTCGGCGGTAGTTACCGTGAATCTCCCGGCGACCTCCAAAGAGGAGCCTGGACCAAATATCGCCCCGGCGTTGTTGATGAGGTAGAAGTTCGCGGGGTGCCACACCTCGCCGCCGGTGTCGAGTCGTGAGCGGAGCGTGCCATCAATACGTGAGGCGGTGCCTCCCGTTACGCGTGCGAAGATGTTGCTGACGGACGGGGGCGCGACGAATGTGGCGGACTCCCCTTCGGGAATATCCAGCTGGCTGAAGCTGTGGAAAAGGTTGTCGCCGCTCCGCTTGCCCAGTTCGGCTCCGACGCGGTAATCACCCGCGACACGGGCAACGGGGCCACGGGCACCGAGTGAGCCGTCTGTAACCACTTCTCCGGGCGCTGTTCCGCACGTAACGCAGGCGGATACCGCGCACGTCATCCCGACGAGCCATACCATTTGCATACCCATGGCAAACCCCTGTCCGGAAATGCTGGCAGATGAAGTCTTGTCCCGACGCTACGTCATCTCGGCATCTTACCCAAAATGAGGTCGGATAAACCAAATTTTTGGCTTTGGTCCTACAGACATCGCGAGTATCATTCCGTATCACTCGACGATGGGGCCGTCGAGGAACAAACACGTCTTGATGGAGGAGTCATGAACTTGCGACTGATCGTTGCTGCGATTCTGTCAATGACCGTGGCAACCGCCGCTCAGGCTGGATCCGTAGCATTTCGGCTCGAATTCCGTTCGGTGCCCACGGCACAATTCGAGGTCCCGCAGCCCCAGATTAAGCTGATCGATACTTCCACTCAAAACGCGATTACATATTTTGAGATCGGCGTCGGCAATACCGCCGCCAACTACCATACGATTTACCAGACGATCCGCTCGTCAACGGCCATCGTCGTCACACCATCGCAGAGCACAGATGGCACCAAGAAGCATCCCTTAAGGGTCACGTCCGGGTCTACACCCGGTCACAGCAATTTCCTCGTCTACCAGTATTCCAATTTTCTCCCATCGCGGAGTGTTGCGGTCACCGTCGACTTAGATGCCGACAATCTCGGCCCAGATCCTTTGTTTGATCGAACGTTGTTTAACAACGGGACGGCGCCTAATGCCTCGTACGGAGTCAAGTTCTCAAACGGCATATTCCTAAGCGGCTCGTTGCCAGATCTGACGAAGAATACATCCGGCTTTTACAGCCTTTCCCGATCCCAGACCGTAAGCCTGACCGCGGCCGCCTCTCAAGGGTCCACCGCCATTCCGTTGCCCAACGCCGTCTGGACCGGAGCGCCGATGCTCGCCATGCTGCCCGCGCTTCAGTTCTTACGGCGTCGTTGGGCGACAGCGTATCGCGTGAAGTAAGGCACCTTCGGTCTGAGCCGCAACACCGTCTCTGCCAAAGCGCACGGGTTCAGCGGTTGCGTCGAAAGAAGGGCTTTTCGTTGGAGGGAACTGATGCGACGACGCCGATCGCGTGGCCGTGGTTACCCTGCGCGTTGGGTGCGCGTTGCGTGCGAAATATTGGAATATCGCACCTTCCTCTCCACCTATTACATCTCCACCGCCGGCTCCGACTTGGCCGCGGGGACGCTTTCGGCGCCGTTCCGCAATATCCAGAAGGCCGCCAGCCTTGCTCGGGCTGGCGACACCGTCCTCGTCCGGGGCGGCACCTACCGCGAAACGATTACGCCGGCGCAGTCGGGGACATCGGCCGCTCCGATTCTCTTCAAACCGTACAACAACGAATCGGTCACCATCAGCGGCGCGGATGTACTTTCCGGCTGGTCGGTCAGTTCCGGCTCGATCTACAAGCGGGCGCAGTCGTGGGACCTGGGGGCGGGGAAAAACCAGTTATTTGTCGACGGAAAGATGATGAACGAGGCCCGGTGGCCCAACACCAGCCTCGACATCTCCCACCCGGCCAAGGCGACCGTCGACAGCGCGACTTCGACCACCACGCTCGCCACGATCATTGACTCTGCCCTCACCCAGCCGGCCGGCTTCTGGAACGGCGCGACCATTCACATCGCGCCAGGGCAGAGCTGGGTCCAGCAGAGCGGCACGGTCACCAGCTATTCGCCGGGAAAGCTTACTTTCAGCTACATCCGGATGAGCGAGAACGAGATCCCGACAACGGGCGACACCTATTATCTCTCTGGGAAGCCGGCGGCGCTTGACGCAGCGGGCGAGTTCTATCGAAACGCAGCGGACGGCACTCTTTCGCTCCGGACGCCCGCGAGCGACAACCCCGCGTCTCACTCGGTTGAAGCGAAACGCCGCCAGTATGCGTTTGATCTTCGCGGCCGCTCGTACATCGACGTCCAGGGCTTCAAGCTCTTCGCTTCAACGGTTACGTCCGATGCCGCTTCCGCCCGCGTGCGCCTGTCGAATCTCGATGCAACGTATCTCTCGCACTACTCAAATTTACCCACCGGCTGGACCGTTCCCGATGACGGCGGAATTCTGCTGGCCGGGCCGCAGGACGAGATCCGCAACAGCACCCTGGCTTACAGCGCCGGCTACGGCGTGATGCTCAGCGGCGCCGGCGCCCTCGTCGACAACTGCATTATTCATGATGTCGACTATGCTGCCGGCGACGCCGTTGCAGTCCGCGCCATCGCCGACGGCAATAGCGTCACTCACAACACGATCTACAACACCGGTCGCTCCGGCATCAAGATCAGCCGGGGAACTTCGCTTCGCGTCCTCTACAACCTGATCCATGATGTGGGACTGCAGACCACGGACCTGGGCGGCATCTACACCTGGAACACCGACGGCAGGGGGAGCGAGATCGCCTTCAACCGCATCTACAACGCGATCACGGGCGGCTGGGGCGGCGCCGGCATCCTGCTCGATCAGAGCTCGACGCACTACGTGGTTCATCACAACGTGATCTCCAACGCCAATTCCGCGTTGAAGATGAACGACGTGAGTCGCGACAACACGATCGTCAACAACACGCTGGTCGGCACGACCTACGCGGTCGCTTCGGCCTTCAGCATGGACATGACCGGCACGCTGTTCCAGAACAACATCTTCAGGGGCACGGTACAGATCGGCGCCGCTGCCACGAAGCGGAACAACCTCTCGTCTTCGATCGATCCGCAGTTCAACAACCCATCGGTGGGAGATTTCACCTTGAAGTCCACTTCGCCCGCAATCAACGCCGGCCTGGCGCTGCCGCCTTACACGGACGGTTACCTGGGCGCCGCGCCGGACATGGGGGGGTTCGAATTCGGCCAGGCTGCCTGGGTTGCCGGAGGCGCAGGCGCCTCCGCCACCCCGACGCCGACCCCCGCTCCCATCCCCGCGCCGATCTACGTGAATTCGGGTGGCGGCGTATATGCGGGCGCGGGTGGCATCACCTGGTCAGGAGATTTCGGCTTCAGCGGCGGCACAGCCAAGTCGGCCTCTTACGCGGTTGCAAATACCACGGACGATCCGCTGTATTGGGCGCGGCGCTACGGCAACTTTGACTATTCCATCCCAACTGCGAACGGCTTGTACACGTTGAAGCTTTACTTCGCGGACCCAGTATTCTCCGCTGCCGGCAGCCGTACGTTTAACGTCTCGGCGGAGGGGATACCGCTGCTGAGCAATTTTGACCCTGCCGCAAATGGCGGCGCGCAGGCGGCGCTGATCCGAAGCTTCTCGCTCAACATCACCGATCAGCAGCTCAATCTCAGCTTCCGCGGCGTGATCGAGAACGCGATCGTCTCCGGAATCGAGTTGCTTCCGGCTCCATCGGTGAGCGCAACGCCGTTCCCGTGGTCGCAGGACACGCCGCTGCCGCTCGCGCGCCATGAATCGGCGGCCGCGTCTGTCGGAGGAAAGATGTATGTGTTCGGTGGGTTTTATACGACGTCGGTGCAGGCGACCTCTCGGGTCGACGCATTCGACCCTGTCACTCACACGTGGACACGGGCCGCCGACATGCCCGAGGCGCTAACGCATAGCGGACAGGCTGTCGATGGGCAGACGATCTGGCTGGTCGGCGGGTTCGTCGGGGATAACCCCGGCCCCAGCACGAACCGTGTGTGGAAGTACAACACCGCCGCAAACAGCTGGGCGGCGGGTCCAGCCCTGCCGGCGCCGCGCGCGGGCGGAGCGCTGGTCCTTCTTGGTCGCGAGTTGCATTATTTTGGCGGCTACGGCGCGGGCACGGCCTATACCGCCGCCGATCAGAACACGCACTTCGTTCTCTCAATTGATGCCGGAGCGGCCGCCACTTGGCGCACCGCCGCCCCGCTGCTGGTAGCGCGCAATCACATGGCGGGCGCTGAGCTCGGCGGCAAGATCTACGCGATTGGTGGGCAGAAAGGGGGCGGCCAGGCGGAGAGCACCGGAAACCAGGACGTCGTCGAGCGCTACGACCCGGCGACGAATGCCTGGACCACGGTTGCTCCCTTACCGCTCACACGCGGCCACATCAGCTCTTCCGTCTTCATCCTGAACGGAAGAATTGTGGTTTCCGGTGGTGTAACCAATGGCGACATCCCATTGGCCGACGTAACCGAGTACGATCCGGCGAGCAATACGTGGCTGGCGCTTCCGCCACTGCCGGCGCCACGGCAGGCGGGTGTGGCCGTCGCGCTCGGGAATCAGATGGTGTTCGCCGGGGGTGAGACCGGGGAGGCCGCGTCACAGGCCACGACCTGGGTTGGCACACTTGCAAATAAGTGGGAGCCGGGACCAGCGCTTTCCGTCACGCTCGGAGAAACCGCCGGCGGCATCATCGGAAACAAGCTGTATCTGATCGGCGAGGGATCGACGAGCACATACGCCTTCGATCTTTCCACCCGGACCTGGACGGCCGGACTCGCCCCCCGCCCGTTCGTCGGCGATCACCACGCCGCCGAAGTCGTCAACGGGAAACTCTACCTTTTCGGCGGCCTCGAGGGCGCGTCCTCCGGAAGGGTGCAGATCTACAATCCCGCGACAAATTCATGGTCGCTCGGGGCAGATATGCCGTTCGCCGCGGGCTCGACCGCAACCTCTTTGATCAACGGCATGGTGTACGCGGCCGGCGGGTTGATCAACTTCCAGCCGAACGTCGGCGGATCGACCACTAACCTGGCTGCCCGCTACAACCCGGCAACCGACACCTGGACAAACATTGCGCCGATGCCCAAGGCCGCCAATCACGCGGCGGCCGCGACGGACGGAAGTCGCTTCTACATTTTCGGGGGCCGCGCAGGCATCGGCGACGTGCAGAACGGCTTCGGCACCGTCCAGATATACGATCCCACAACGAATTCCTGGAAATCCAGCGACAATGCCGGCGATAATCTCGCGCCGCTTCCTGTCGGCCGCGGCGGCATGGGAAAGGCCGTCTTCCATAACGGAGAGTTCTACGTCATCGGCGGCGAAACGCTGAACGGCAGCGGCGCCACCGCAGCCCACACCTTTAATCGCGTCGACATTTACAAGCCGTCGACGAATACGTGGAGACTGGGAGCGGCCATGCCGACCGCGCGTCACGGAATCTTCCCAGTGCTGCTCGCTGGACGGATCTACGTCGCCGGGGGCGGCGTCGCCTCCGGTGAATCCGCTTCAAACCTGCTGGAGATCTACAATCCCATTTGATCTCGCGGGAGTTCGATGCCTTCTCCGCGAGCCTGCTCATCCTGAAGTGCCCCACCGCCAACCGTTTGGTCGCCAAACTTTGATCCTGAACCCGCCCACAGGCCGATGAGAGTTTGGCGGGCATCGCCCCGCCATGGTCCATTCGCCGCTGGGAATCCGCCATGCCCAATCTGGGAAAACTCCTGCGAAAGCTCGCGCTGGATGAGAGCGCAGCCGAGATCTTCGAATACGCGCTGGTCGCGGGGCTCATCATCATCGCGGTGCTCGCGCTGATTGGTTCCCTCGTGGCGCGCAGCTGGGCCGCCGAGCCGAACCGGCAGAGCCTGTAACTCCCGCGCTAGAAGGCCAGGATCAGAACGTTGAAGTGAATCCCCACGTCCTGAAGGTTGCGCTCGCGTTCGGGCCGGTCGCGCAGCGCGTACCCATAAAACAATTGAGCGTTCACGTGGCGGTTGGGCGTGTACTGCAGGCCCACACCCACGCTATGGATCACTGCCGAGCCCGGCTGACCGTTGGGCTGGTTCTGGTTCCATCCATAGCCGAGGTCGTAGAACGGCACCAGGTCCAGCATGCTGTACCCTCCCTTCCCGTGGAGGAGCGGGATGTGCAGCTCGATGTTTGAAACCAGGCCATTGTCCCGAATGATCTGGTTCTCCCGATAGCCGCGAACCGTATCGAAACCACCGATGGCGAATTGCTCGATCGACAGCAGCGGGCTGTCGGTGAGCTGCCCGCTGAGACGAAAGACAAGCTGGTTGTCGCTTTTGCCAAGGCGGCGCACATACTGGACCTGCCCCAGCCAATCCACGAACTGTCCATCGGGAACATTGTCGTCGGAGTTGATCGTCGCATTGAACAGGTTGACGCCGAAGCCGAACGTAGAGCGGGCGGAGAAGGCCTGGATCTGATCGCGCGTGGTAAATTCCTGCCCAAATCGGATCGCGCTCACCACGCTGCGTCCGTTCTGATCGCCGGACGAGAAGGAGAACGGCTTGCCGAGCAGGAACGTCTTGTTCTGGCGATACCCACCGGACAGAAACATCGCGAATTCGGTCGCGGGGGTGCGATAAAACGGCTGGCGCAACGTCAACGCAAAGCTCTTTGAATCGCTGGTGATGTCGAGGTCCTGGAAGGGCTCTTCCACGACGGGCGCGTCGGTCCGGCTGAAACTCGCGGCGACCGTGGTGTCGGATGGGCTGACCGGCAGCGTGTAATCGAGGCTGAAATCACGCGCTCCGGCGAACTCGAAATGCTCGATACCGCCGCGGTTGATTCCGTAGCGCAGCGCCAGAGTGTCGCCGTTCCCGGTAAGGTTGCGATCGGACGCAAGCGCCTCGAACTGCTCCGCGCCAACGCTCGGCGGCCGCCGGTTGCTGAACTGCAAGCCAAGTTGAAACGGGTTCGCCTCTTCGACGCTAAGATCCAGGTAGCTTTCCCCCGGCGCTGCGCCGGGCCGTAATTCGGCATTGACCCGGGTGAGGTTGGGATCCTGGCGGATCAGTTCCAACTGGTTCTTCAATTTCACAATGTTCAGGGGGGTGCTGCCGGCGCGGCGGACGCGCGAGATGATATAGCTGTTTCGAAGACGTCGGTTTCCCGTGAGATTGATCCCCGTCAGTCTCCCTTCGACCACTTTCAGGAGAACGACGCCGTCTTTGACATTCTGGTCGGGAAGAATGGCGCCGGAGTTGATGTACGATCTGCTGATGTACAATTCGGTTACCGCGCGGCGGGCCTCCTCGAGCCCCTCGCTGGTGATCTCCTTGGCGACAAATGGAGCGACGGCGGCGCGCAACTCCGCGGTTGAGATGGCCGTGTTGCCTTCGAAGCGAAAGTCTCGAACGAACACGCTCGATTGGGAGAACAGCGTTTCACCGGCGGGTTGAGTGGGAGCGGGGGGAAGCCCGGTCTCCTGGGCCGACGCAACCAGGGCCGAACTGATCAACCACGCCAGCAACACGATCGGACGCGTCGACCCCATCCCCTGCGCCTTTTGAGTTGAAGTGTCCCCTGAATCGCGACCCAAGCGCCTCGCCGAAACGTTCCGAGCGCGGCGCCAGACGCGAGTCTACAGAACCCGCTCCGCTTCCGCGAACTTCACGCGATGAATCAACAAGCTGCACAGATCCGAAGTGAGTAACTGGATCCGAATATTTTCATTTGACAGGGGCCGCAGGGCACTTAACGTAGGGCCGAAACGCGCCCGCTTGGACTTTGGGAAGAGGCTAAGCAATGCAAGTGAAACTCACGTCGCGCGTCGGACGTCTGCTGCTGGCTTCCACGCTGCTTTTACTTTTTGGTCTAGTCTGTTTCATTCCACCATCGAACGGCGCTCCAACGGGGACAGCGGGCACGCCTTCGGACCGGTTGGTGAAGCTGGGGATGAAGTTCCACGGAGCGGGGTCGTGCAGCTCAACAGATTGCCATGGCGCAGCGGAGCCAAAGCCGCCGCCGGGCCCCACCGCCGCCGAATACACGCTTTGGGCCGACAAGGACAAGCATCACGTCGCGTTTGATGTCCTGAAGAGCGAAGCGGATGCTGAGCATAAGTATTCCGGTAAGGGGATCGCGCAGAAGCTGGGGATCGCGGATGCAACGACGAGCCAGCGCTGTCTGAGCTGCCACGCGCTGGAAGTGCCCGAGCCGCTTCGCACCCCGAAGTTCGCGGTCGCAGAAGGTGTGACGTGCGAAGCCTGCCACGGCCCCAGTGAGAAATGGCTGGAGAAGCACAGCAAGCCAAACTGGACGGATCAGCAGCGGCAAGCCGCCGGAAACGATCCGGACAAGCTCCTGACCACGCTGGGGCTTTTCGACACGAAGTCGCCGCTGGCGCGCGCCGAAAAGTGCACCAGCTGTCACCTTGCGATCGATGCCGACATGGTGACCGCGGGACATCCGCAGCCGTATTTTGAGCTCGATTACTTCTCCAAGTCGCCCGAGCAGGGCGGCGTGTATGAGGGCAGGCACTGGCGCGATCCGACACAGCCGTATTATTCCGCGCGCCTCTGGGCGACGGGGCAGGACATCGCGGTTCGCGACGCGATGAATCAGCTGGCCGATCGCGCCAGCGCCGGCGCGCCCGCGGATACGCTCACGACCGCATATGACCAGGCGGTTGCCCATCTCTCAGTGCTGAAGCATTTCCTTGCAAGCGGCGCGGTGGCGGTTGAGGCGGCGGAGTTCGAGAAGGCGGGAACGAAACTGACCGCCGCCGGCGCGAAAAAGGACGCGGCCGGGCCCGCAAAGGAGATCGCATCGAGCGCCGACAAGGCCAGGAAGACGATCAATGACTTCAAACCCGACAAGGCATCGACTTTGAAGGTGCTGAAGTCGATCGTCGGCGACCAGTCGATTGGCAAGACCGCGCAGGGCAGGGAGCAACAGGCGTATGCGATCTACGCGCTGTACAGCGCCTATGCGCAGCAGGAGAAGCCGGCGGATGCGCCGCAGGTCACGGAGTTGATCGTGAACAAGCTGTTTGAAGGGGAGACGCCGCTGACCGCAGAGCAGTTCGTTTCCAACCTCGCGGAAGTGCAGAAGAAACTCCCGCAGTAGGTGAGGAAGCGGTGCTAGCGGGCATGAGTAAAGGACGATGACGGATCGTTCGCGCTTTCCAACCGAATCGAAATCGTACCATGGGCTTGCAGGTACAAGGGCAGACCGGCCTTCAACTCAGCGATGGCAGGTTTGTCGGACAACCCGTCTGCTTCGACGACCGTCGCGGTATCGGGTAGCACGCACCACTCGGGCCAGCTGTTCAGGCGCGGCCAGTCCCACGGCAGCTTCATGATCGTCTGGTGCCGTGGCGGATCGCTCCGCAACACGCCGCTGTATGCGCTGTCGGCGGTCACGACCAGCGCGGCCTCGCCAGAGGTATTGCGAGCAAAACCAACCCACACGTCCGGCCGCCAGGGGTCGACAATCCATCCGCCGCTCTTCTGATCGGCGTACATCAGGGCTGTTCGGATGAAGTTGCCGTCGAGATAGCCGTCGGTCACCAGCCCGCTGTCCTTCTGGCACGAGTACATCAGGCCAATCTCGTCATCGACCCACGGAATAAGCAGGGGCTGAAGCGATGGACGGTGCCCGGCGATATACAACCCGCTTTCGAGCGTGTCGGCGTATCCATCCATTTCCTCCCCCTGCCATTCGACGGCATCGGTGCGCGCCGTCGCGGCGGAGATCCTGTCGACCGCCTCCTCCAGCGCCGCCAGCCGCTCCGGGGAGATCTTCCCATGGATCCGCCCCGCCTGCGCGAAGAGCAGGACCCCGTTCAGCACGTAGCCCCAATTGTCATTCACCCGATTCGAGGGTTGCTTCGAGATAGGATGCATCCTGCTGATCAAGATGCCGTCTGAGTTGCAACCCTCCGTCACGAGCTTCTCATACATCGCCGCCAGTGGCTCTGCCCAGCGGTCGGCGCGCTCTTTCCACTGCGGCTCCTGTATCCGCGCCACCGCCAGCGCATACGCCTCTGAGAGTCCAGGGACAATCTCGTTTCCATGATCGCGAAGCCGCACGTCATCACCGAGCGACTTCTTCGCGCCGTAGTCAAACTCCGCCACCGGCAGTCCGACGGTTACCGGCAACATGTCCGTGAGCACCGCATCAGTGATGCGCGCAGCCATCTCAGCATAGGCTGGCCGGTCCGCGGAGAAGCTCAGGCGGCTGCAGGCCTGCAGCACGTTGCCGTTTTCTTCCGATCCCTTGCCGGGCAGCATTCCAAAGGACGACGGCTCCTGCGATTTGGCCAGGACGACGTCCAACACCTCCATCATGCGCGCGCCCACGGGCTCGTTGCCATAGCGCTCGTATACGCTGAGCAGCCCATCCTTCACATACTCGCTGGAGCTGAAGATCCGCTGGTAATGACTTTGCTTCAGCGGCACGAGTGTCGCGGTCTCCACGTCGCGGCAAAGCTCACCATGCGGGACGAGCGCGGCCTCGGCCGCCAGCGTTTGTCTCAAGGCAGGCACGGATGATGGATTGAGCCGGATCCCCGCCTGCAACAGGAAGCCGAACAAGTCGGCGCCGGCGTTTCGATAGGCCCAGTTCGGCAGGATGCGCGACTGCGCGAAGAGCCTGGTTTTCGGGTCCTGCTTGCGCATCCACGCCTGCTGAACGGCGGCCGCGCGCATGAGGGCTTCCTGCGAGAGTCCGGCGTTGATCATCGCCGCCGTCTTCAGCTCACCACGCGCCAGCGCCTGGTTGCGTGCGGCCAACATCACCTGGCGCAGCCGAAATTCTTTCCGCTTGGGCCACTCGCGCTGCGGCCGAAGGCGCTCCGCCACCGCTGATCGCACCGAGACGTCGCGAAGCAGCAGCGCGACCGCGCCCCCAACAATAAGAAGCGTCACCACCGCCGTGATGATGACCGTCTTCCAGGCCTGCCATTTCCTCTTGAAAAGAGGCGCCAAAAATCCTCCGTGTCGATCCCCCGCAAGAAGATGGATGAAGTCTTGTAGAGGAAGGATGCATGCGCATCAAGCGCGTCTCTCAATTCAAGGCGCGCCGATTCACCCGAGTCTTCCGACAATCAGCCGTTGAAGGATATCGCCTGCGGCGATGACGTCCTTCTCGCTCACGTCGCGGTGAGTGACCAGCCGTACTTTGTCGGGAGGAAGCGCGGAGATCCCGACGCCGGCCTGTCCTGCGAGTGCGACGAATTCCGCCGGGCCCAGACCCAGCGGCGCGGAGCGGAACAGGATGATGTTCGTATCGATTTGTTCCGGCCGGATGCCCAGCATGTCGAACCGCGACAGCGCCGCCGCAAGGAGCTGCGCCTTGGCGTGATCGTTCGCGATGTGTGCATATCCCGCGCGAAAAGCAACGAGCGCGGGCGCGGCCACGCACCCGCTGAGCCGCAGCGTACCACCGAGCAGCGTGCGCAGCTTTCGCGTATTTTCGATGAACGGGCTCTCGCCCGCGAGGATTGCGCCGATCGGCGCTCCCAGTCCCTTGCAGAGACTGACCATCACGGAGTCGGTCGTCGCAGCGAGCGCCGCAAGGGGGACCTTGAGCGCAATAGCGGCGTTGAAGAGCCTTGCACCGTCGAGATGGACGAGCATGCCGAGTTCTTGGGCGGCTTGGTACGCCGATCGGGAGCGATCGACGTTGACCACCTTCCCGCTGCGCCACAGCTGCGTGTTCTCGAGGCACAACAACGCCGAGCCGGAGCCGCGCCTCTGCATCCACTGGCGCAGATCCTCGACATCGGGATAGCCATCAACACGATCGAAAAAGTCGGGTTGAAACGCCGCCAAGGGGCCGGGCGCCGCTCGCTCACGAAGGGCGATGTGGCTCTGCGCGTCCAGAAGCAGACGATCGGGCGCGCAGCCGTGGGCGAGAACCGCGACACAGTTCGCCAGCGTGCCTGTCGGAAAGAGCAATGCGGCGGGCTTTCCCAGTTGCTGCGCCGCAACCGCTTCGAGCGCGCGCGTATCGGCGTCTTCGCCGTAGAAGTCGTCGCCATCACTGGCCGACGCCATGGCGCGGCGCATCGCCTCCGTTGGCCGGATGCCGGTATCGCTTCTCAACATGATCAAGGCGCGCGCTCCTATGTCATCAGGTCAGCAAGGGTTCAATGGCGGCCAGCGCGCACGCTATCATAGCGGGCGATCGCTTTGTGGCAGCCGACCTCCGTTTCCTCACGCACTGGAGCCATGGATCGCACGATTCTCGAGCAGTCCGGTCTCGACGCTCACAGCGCGGCGAGAGTTGCGTCACAACTGGAGTCGCTTCGCAAACAGCACGCGCCGGCGGAGTGCTGGCGGCTGGTTACCGAGTCGGTGCTTCGGCCAGAACATCCACCGGCGGTCCATCGGGCCGTCTGGGACTACGTTTTCGAATCATGGCGCCCGGAGGACGGCCCGCGACCGGCCTGGATTCCCTCGCCGGAGCAAATTGGCGAGAGCAACATCGGCCGGCTCATCGAGCGACTGCGGGTGCGCGACTACGTCGCTTTGCGCGAATGGGCGGCGCGCGATCGGGCAGGCTACTGGGACGTGGCGCTGCGCACGCTGGGCATTCGTTTCCGCCAGGCCCCGGCGCGAATCCTGGAACCGAATTGCGATGCCCGCGGCCGGTGGCTTAGCGGCGCCAAGCTGAATATCACGGAGAGCTGCTTCCAATCGAGCGAAAACGACATCGCGATCGTCTATTCGACGGCGGACAACTCGCTTCGCCGGCAGAGTTATGGCGAGCTTCGCCGGCTGTGCCATCGCGTTTCGAACGGGCTGCGGCGCGCTGGATTCATGCCGGGCGATGCGCTGGCGGTGCTGATGCCGATGACGCCAGAATCGGTTGCGATCTATCTGGGGATTATCGCGGCGGGTTACGTCGTTGTTTCGATCGCCGACAGCTTCGCTCCCGCGGAGATTCAAACGCGGCTGAACATTGCGCAGGCCAAAGGGGTCTTCTGTATCTCGAGTCACGTGCGCGCGGGGAAGCGCCTGCCGCTTTATGAGAAGCTCAGCGCGGCCGAGGCCCCGCGCGTCATTGTGATCGACGCGGAGCAGAGCCCGGCCGCCGCGCTGCGACCGGGGGACATGTGCTGGAGTGAGTTTCTCAGCGACGACGATGAATTTGAGGCGCTCGCCTGTTCGCCCGAAGACACGATCAACATCCTGTTCTCCTCCGGCACGACGGGGGAGCCCAAGGCCATCCCGTGGGACCACACGACGCCGATCAAGTGCGCCGCGGATGCTCATTTCCATCAGGACGTCCGTCCCGGCGACGTCGTCGCGTGGCCCAGCAGCCTCGGTTGGATGATGGGCCCGTGGCTGATCTTCGCGGCGCTGATCAACCGCGCGACCATCGCGCTTTTTCACGACGTGCCCACGACGCGCGAATTTGGCCGTTTTGTGCAGGACGCGGGCGTGAACATGCTCGGCGTGGTTCCGACGCTGGTCCGCGGCTGGCGCGAAACCCGCTGCATGGAGGGCCTGGATTGGAAGCATCTTCGCGCCTTCAGTTCCACGGGCGAAGCGTCGGATCCGCAGGACATGTTTTACCTGATGGGTTTGGCTGGCTATCGCCCGGTCATTGAATACTGCGGCGGCACGGAACTTGGCGGCGGGTACATCGCCAGCACCGTGGTGCAGCCGAATTGCCCGAGCGTTTTCTCCACGCCGACGCTCGGGCTCGACTTCGTCATCGTTGACGATGCCGGCAATCCCTCGCCAAGCGGCGAACTGTTTCTTATCCCGCCTTCCATCGGCATGTCGTCGCGCCTGCTCAACCGCGACCACGACAGCATCTACCTGAACGGCGCCCCGCTCGCTCCCGATGGACGGCGCCTGCGCCGGCACGGCGACTGCTTCGAAACGCTGCCGAATGGCTACTACCGCGCCCTCGGCCGGGCCGATGACACGATGAACCTCGGCGGCATCAAGGTGGGCTGCGCCGAGATCGAGCGCGTGCTCAACCGGGTCGATGGCGTGAAGGAGACCGCCGCGGTGGTCGCTCCAGGGGATGGGCCGAGCAAGCTGGTCGTCTTCGCGGTCACGGCAGCCGACGCGCCGCCGGTCGAGGAATTACATAGCGCGATGCAGC
>JBBRCX010000011.1:0-61834 GCA_038204465.1 Tepidisphaerales bacterium
CCCTGTGCTGGATGGGCCAGGCGCGACGGTTGAAGATACGCTATGAGAAGCTGCCTGCGCCGCACCGCGCCCTGCACTATCTCCAGATGGCCAGGATGTGCTGCAGGATCATTGAACGTCATTTTTGAAACAGTCCTTAAGTGATGACGGTTCCCCTGATTGTCGTTGGGATTAAGCCGGAGCAGTTCGTTGAAATGGCCAGCAGCCTCGTCGAAATCACCGAGTTCCAGGAGTGTCAGTGCGAGTTGCTGTCGGGCTCGCATGTAGGGTCGCGTCTCTACGATGCCCCAAAAATGACCGGCCTCCTTCTCGAAACAATCGGAGCCCAACTGTCGCTCTCCGGCTTCAACGGCGCGCTTATACAGAGGGATCGCAGACTGGGGATCGACTGCCCGTTCGGCGAGCAGAACCAGCGCATCACAACAATCCGGATCGATGGCCAGCGCCCGCCTGGCCAACTGCACCTGTCGGCGGCCGCGAGATTCATAAGCCTGGTAACACAGTTCCTGCGCCCGTTCGGCGTCTGTTGTTGGTGTGAAGGCCTGAGGCTTACCTTGAACAGACTGCATGAATTGGTTCAACTCGGCTTCGGTCATCGTCCCGCGACCGGCGAGTTGCTGACCGATGGCTCGCAACACGGGTTCCATGCCGATTCGCCCGGCATGGAAAGCTGTCGCGGGATCAGCGCCGCTCTTCCCCGACACCTGTTCCAGCAGCAACGGCATCGAAAGCCTGTAAGCCATCGCGCCGCTGAACGTTTCCACCTGCTTTTCCCACTGTCCCTGATCCAATTCCTCCTCTATTGTGCTGGCCAAAGCGCGCAGCAGCCCTTCCGCCCAAACAAGTTGTTCGGGCGTCGGATGCGTATGGCCCTTCGATTTGGTCATGCGCACAAAGCTCGGGTATGCATCGGGTCCAGCGACTGCCAATCCATGACGTTCCCAAGCTTCTCCGTCGTCATACAGGAGATGGTCGATGTCTCCGAAAAGCAGGCTCCAGATCCCGCCTCGCGGTAAACCGAGACCGGCACGGAGATTCTCATGTGCCTCGCGGGAGGAGACAAAACCCAGGCCGAATGTGCTTCTTCCTGCGCCCAGGATTTGCGTGAACTGCGTCCCCGCCGGACCCGCCGGCGATTCAATCGCGATCAAATCATCGTCGATCAGATGTCGCCATGGCTTGGCTTCGTAAAACTCCTTGGCCGCGCCGGCAAAGGCAATCACATGGTCCAGCGTAATGCCGGATACCTCCAGCAAACCTGGCTCAGGATTGCCGCTGATTCGCTTGAACTCCATCATGCTTGCGATGGCCTCATCGAGCATGGGGAGTGATTCACGCACCACGACCTCGACGCGATCGGCTCAAGAATTCGCCGGAGCTCGCTCGCCAATTGAGGATCGCGCAGCTGAACCTGTCGCGGCACACTGCCGATGCGTTCGGCCAACCCGCCCAACGAATTCACCACCAACGGCACATAGCTTTCCAGCGGTTCGGTCAGCTCAAAATGCAGGATCATCCCCGTACGCTGGTCCACCCACAGGCACATTCGGGGACGATAGCTCTGTCGGGCCGTGGCTCCGACGCCCATGCGCATTCGCACCACGCCTAATTCGACAACGCAGTCCACAACCGGCGGCATTTCAAGTTTGTCGCTCATGACCCGGATAATACCGAGATCACGGTTAGCGGCGAAAATCAGCGCCACTGGCCTCACATTTTGTCCACATTTGATGAAACGATTACTCCCGAACCTGACGACCGCTCAAATGACGCTGAAAACGGTTGGCCCAGCGTGCGTATACATGCAGTCTGCCACCAGACTGCGTGAGCGCAAGGAGGCACAACCCAGCACTCCCGCCTCACGCCAGATACAGCCGAGCTAAGAGCAAGCCCGCCTACCACAAAGCGACTGTCACACTGCATCTGTTCCCCCTCATGTTGTTTGCCCGCTTCGCTCGTGTGCCACACGAAGCGGGCAAACACCCGCACGAAGTTCCTCTGCGTAGGCTCACTCATCCGCCGGGCGCAGCGGCCGGCATGCCACGCGCAGCCTGTACTCACGCGAGCATGGCAGGCCGGCTGCCTCGCCCGCTTCCTCTCGCCGAAGCCGTCTTTCAGGGGGTCCGGGGGACAGCCCCCGGCACGCATTTCAAACAGAGAAAACCGCACCCGAAGCGGATCGTCTCACCACGCCCCCAAGCGTCATGACCCGACGCGCCGACTCCATCTTCGATAGCCAGAAACGCCTCGCGCACAAAACCGGGTGCAACTTTCTACTTACATGTCTGACATCCGCGCGTCCTACTCAATCCCCTCGCGACACTCGCTCCGCCGCGCATACAATTCACTCCAGGGAGCAATCGCCGTCATGATAGACCGACCGGATCGCGCGCTCGCCCTCATCTGTGCAGTCCCGCAGGAAGCCGCGTCCCTGCGCGCCGCGATCGACCAGCCCCGCGAGCTGACGGTCGGCCATAAACCCGCCATCTCCGGGAAACTCGAAGGGAAAAGCGTCATCCTTCTGCCCGCCGGAATGGGCAAGACCAACGTAGCCCACGCCCTGACCGCCCTGCTCGAGACAAAGCCGATCTTTGGCGTCGTCGGCTTCGGCATCGCCGGCGCTTACCCCAACTCCGGCATCAACGTCGGCTCCGTCATCCTCGCCTCCTGCGCGATCTACGGCGACGAAGGCGTCGAAGGCCCCGAAGGCTGGATCTCCACCGAGGCGATCGGTATTCCCCTGCTCGAACGCGAGAGCGCGCGCCATTTCAACGAGTTCCAGACCGACCCGCTCCTGCTCGCTCGCGCCTTGGCGGCGCTGCAGGCCGCCGGAATGCCAGCCGCAACGGGGCCCGCCGTCACCCTCTCCGCCTGCTCCGGAACTGCTGCCCGCGCTGCCGAGCTCGAGTCGCGCTTCCATGGCTCGACCGAAGACATGGAAACCGCCGCCCTGGCGCATATTTGCGCCTTCTATCAGATGCCGTTTCTGTCCGTCCGCGGCGTCAGCAACCGCATCGAGGATCGCGACCTCTCCCGCTGGAAGATCGCGGATGCCGCCGAGGCCGCCCAGCGCGCGGTGCGCATCATCGTCAAAGCGTGGGAGGAGCCGGCCCGATGAAATCTCCCGCGCAGCCGACCGCAGGCGATGCCATCACCCTCGGCTATTCCCCATGCCCGAACGACACGTTCATCTTTCATGCTCTGGTAAGCGGCGCCGTCGGTGTGGATGGCGCGCGTTTCATCGAACAGCTTCACGATGTGGAAACGCTCAACAAGCTAGCCCATCGCGCCGCGCTGGATGTGACCAAGATCTCCTACGGCGCCATCCCCTTTCTGCTGCGCGACTACGTCCTCCTGCGCAGCGGCGGCGCGTTGGGCCGCGGCTGCGGACCGTTGCTGGTCGCGCGCGAGCCGATGTCTGTGCAGCAGCTTCGCGGCAAGCGCATCGCCATCCCGGGCCGCCACACCACCGCCAACCTGCTGCTTCGCCTGTTCGACCCATCGCTTCCACAGGGCAGCGAGCGCGTCTACAGCGACATCATGCCCGCGGTGCAGCGCGGCGAAGTCGACGCCGGATTGATCATTCACGAATCGCGCTTCACCTATCTGCAGCACGGCCTGTTCAAGCTCATCGACCTCGGCGAGTGGTGGGAAAGCACCACCGGCCTTCCGATCCCGCTCGGCGGCATTCTCGCCCGCCGCGCCCTGGGCAAGAACCGAATCCACGAGATCGACGCCGCGGTGCGAAAGTCAGTTGAGTACGCGTTCCACAATCCGCGAGCGTCGCGCGACTACGTGCGCGCCCACGCCCAGGAGATGGACGACGCGGTCATCCGCCAGCACATTGACCTGTACGTCAACCAGTTCTCCGTTGACCTCGGGAAAGAAGGTGAGCGGGCCGTCACCGAGCTCTTCTCACGCGCCAGCGCGGCGGGCATCATCCCCAGCGAAACCGCCTCCCCACTATTGGATTGATCCCTCGATGCGGGGGGAGGCCTTCATTCCTTCTCAGTATGGACGGTAGCCGAGAGCGTTCCAGTAACTGTCACCACGCGCGATGGCGTCTCAGGCCTCTCCGGCAGCTTGACCTCCATGAACTGCCCCTCAACCCGCACCGTCAGCGGCGATCCCCGCCCTTCCACCCTCACCACCACATCCAATGGCTGCAGATGCTTCTTCATGCCCTCGAGGAAGATCCCGCGCGGCGAATCCACCGGCTCCGTCGTCGGCGCCTTGTAGCGCCACTCGGCTGAGCCGTCGCTCAAGTCGTCGGCGTCGAAAGTCATGTCGAAGAAATAGCTGTTGCCGGCGTAGTCGTTCTCGATCGGATCGTCGCTGTAGAGCGATGCCTGGACCGCCCCGTCCTTATTCGAAAGCTGCACGCGCGCGGGAGCAAACGCGGTCGGTTCGTCGTCTATGTTGAGCTGCGAAAAAGCCTGCTGACTCGTTGGGCCGCTGGCGGGCGTCGTCTCGCGCGTGGCGGCGGGCCCCGCCTGCTGAGTCGCCGGCGAGTTCCGAATCGAGCGCTCGTCGCAGCCCGCAGCAAGAATCGCAATCGCGGCCCCCCTGAGCCAGTGTTGAAAAGACATCGCTTGATCCGCCTCTACCGATGATTGACCGCCGCGTTTCCCGCTCCCGTGATAGAATACCACGATGCCCGCCCAATCGAACAAGCCCACTCATGCAGGCCGACGCGGCAACGCCATCACGCTCGCCCCGCTTACGCCCGATCAGGCGCTTGCGGCGGTGCTACGGATGAAGCCCGCCGACGTCAAAAAGCTAGAGGCTGCAGAGGCGAGGAAGTCCGGCAAGCGGAAGGGGGTGAGCAATGCGATACGTCTTTGCATCAGCGGCGTTCGTGGTGATCGGCGTGGTGTACTGGCTCGTCATGCGAACGGTGCGGCGATACCCCAATGAACGCAACTTACACGATGACATTCCTCCTTATTCCTGACGGCGCGCGATACCAACCGCAGGGCTGGTTTTGTCCAGGCTGAAGAAGTTGGAAGCGACAGAGGCGAAGAACCGAAAGGGGACACGAAAATGAAGATCGCGGAGAAAGATGATCTGCCGTGGCCGGTCCTTCGGGCAACGTGGCGTGGCCTATTTGCCGGGCTTCTCACCGGCGTGATGCTCGGCGTCGCGGGTGCGCAAGCAGGGTGGCTGCAGAACCTCGGCCTGCGGTGGTGGTTGCTTGTTCCGACCGTTTTGGTCGTTGGCACTACCCTGCCAGACATAGTCGTGCAGTTTGTGCATAGCGTACGCCGTTTCAGGACCGCCGCTCGACACTCCAACCCCTAGTGGCACTCCGGTTAATTCATACTTCCGTAGATCAAATGGCACGCGCCGTCGCGACAGTCCCGGACGAGAACGATCTGTTGTGCGAAGGTTGCGGCTACGTCCTCAATGGGCTGCCCCCGGGCGCCAACTGTCCGGAGTGCGGCAAACCCACCGCCGAAAGCTCCGTCTCCCTGCGACACCCGCCCGCGTGGGAGGCGGGGCGAGGATCTGCGCTTCAGCGGTTCATCTCCACCACCGCACACGTCATATTTCGTCCGGGCGATTTTTTCCGGACGTTCACGACCCGCCCCGCCGCCTCCGCCTCGGCAACGTTCGGCCGGCTGCATCAGGCCATCGCCTCGGTCCTCTTCGGTTTCGCGGCGGCTGCGCACGTGATCGGCTTTTTCACCCGCCGCTCCTCCGAATGGCGGCAGCCGATGATGTTTCTCCTTGCGGTCGCCCTGCTCTCCCTGCTGTGCTTCATCCTGCTGGCCCTGACCACCTGGCTTGCCGCCTGGCTGACCAACTGGGAGGCGACGTTTCGCGGCTATCGCCTCCCCCTGCGCGCCGTGCTCCGCGGCCTGCACTATCACGCGGCCCACTACCTGCCCATCGCCCTCATGGCGGCGATCACCGTCGGCGGGTATCAACTGGGCCGCGGACAACGCTGGTTCACCGGCATGAGCGCATTGACCTACCTCTACGTCCTGTGCGCCGAGGTGATCGTGGCGGCGGCGTATCTGTTCTGGACCTACTGGATCGCCATGCGAAACATGATGTTCGCCAACGGTTGACCGCAGCGGAGCGTCGCATGCAGACCGTAAGTACTGAGCCGTCCATCGCGGACCGGGAGAAGCGACTTTCCCGCCCTCCGGTGCCGCGCTCGCTGCTGCTTCTGCTGCTGCTCGCGCTGCTGACCGTCTGCGTCTGGTTCCTTTTCGCCACCGAGCGCGGGCGCACGATCCGCGAGGATCCCCGGCAGGCCAAACAGGACGTGACGGCCCTCGTCCAGCGACATCCCATCGCCGCGCCGGCGATCTTCCTGAGCGTCTACGCGATCACCACCCTCGTCTGCCTCCCCGTCTGGTGGCTCCAGGTGCTCTCCGGGTTCGGCTTTGGACTCGTGGGCGGCATCTTCTGGAGCCTCATCGGTTCAACCATCGGCGCGACCGCCGCTTCCCTCTCCGCCCGCTGGCTGGCGGCCGACTGGTTCCACCAGCACGTCGAGGCCCGCATGCACCGCCTCCGCGCGATCGACCGCAAGCTCGATCGCAACGGACTCCTCGTGGTGATCGTTGTCCGCCTCATTCACGGCATGCCCTTCGGCCTCAGCAACTATGCTTTCGGCATCATCGGCATCCCGCTCACGGACATCGCCGCCGGCACCTTCCTCGGCTCGATTCCCGCGCAAACCTTGATCGTCACGCTCGGCGTCGATCACCGCCGGGTAATGACCTGGCAGTTCATCACCCTCCAGGCACTCATGCACCTGGCCCTGCTCATCCCCATCATCCTGCTCTACCGCCGCCGACCGATCGAGGAACCCGCCTCAACGACGGACGTCGTGGTGCTGCCGCCGCAGTCACAGGTGAGCAGTGACCGAACCAATGACAAATGACGGATCACGAATGCCCGCAGAAACTGACAATTCCCGTTTGCCCCCGGCCTCCCCAGCCTTAGGCTGTCGAGGATGGTCGGCTTCTGCAGCAGCGCGCGTTTCGTCGAGCACAAGACCGCCCGGCGGCATCCCGAGCGGCCGGACCGGATCCGCGCCATCCATCGCGCCGTGCGTGTCGCCGGCTTGCTCGATTCCCCGGACCCCTTCCCCGATTTCCAACTCGATCTGCAGTTGAACCGCCAGTCGCAGCATGTGCTTCGCGACCTGGGCGAACCCGAGCCTGCCGGCGTGGATCGCGTGCTGGCGGTGCATTCGCCGGCGCACGTTGAATACGTCCGGCACGTTTGCGAGCTGGGCGGCGGCGTCCTCGACCAGGGCGATACCCCCGTCGGCCCTGAGAGCTACGAGATCGCCCTGCTCGCCGCCGGCGCCGTCTTGCGCTGCTGCGACGCGGTGGCGTCGGGTGAGGTGAAGCGCGCCTTCGCCGCCGTGCGACCTCCAGGCCACCACGCGGAACCGGCGCGCCCGATGGGGTTTTGCTTGTTCGCAAACCTTTCCATCGGGGCCCGCTACCTGCAGCAGGCGCACGGCGTGGGTCGCATCGCCGTTGTCGATTTCGACGTTCATCACGGAAACGGGACCCAGGCGGTCTTTGAGTCCGATCGAACCGTGCTTTTCATCAGCCTCCACCAGCATCCCGCCACGTGTTTTCCGCGCAGCGGCTACGAGTGGGAGCTTGGCACCGGCCCGGGCGAAGGTTACACGCTCAACATCCCCTTCCAGCCCGGCGCGGGTGATGCGGAGTATCTCGAGGCGGTCGATTCCCGCGTCCTGCCGGCGCTCGATGAATTCCGGCCCGAGCTGATCATGATCTCGGCCGGGTTCGACGCCCATCACGACGATCCGCTGGCGCAGATCGATCTGAGTGAGGAGGCGTTTGAGTTGATGACCCGCCGCCTCGCCGCCAGCGCGGACCGGCACTGCGGCGGCAAAATAATCAGCGTGCTGGAAGGCGGATATGACCTGCGCGCGCTGGGACGCAGTGTCGTGCGGCACTTGATCGGATTGGCCCGGTAGATGAACCGCCGACGAGCGAAAGTGTCGTCTTCCCCCGTTGCATCCAGGCCGCAATCGTGCTGATCGTCGACGCTCACCTCGATCTTTCCTACAACGCTCTGCAAGGCCGCCAGGTGCTGCGCCCCGCGGCAGAGCAGGCGCCCGACGATGAGGGCATCCCCACCGTCGGGCTGCCCGACCTCGTCGCCGGCGGGGTCGCTCTCATTGGTGCGACGATCTTCTGCCAGCCCGCGATCGCCGAGAAGCCCGGCTACCGCACTGCTGACGAGGCGCACGCCGCCGCCGAGGCCCAACTCGCCTGGTATCTTCAACAATGCGCCGCGGGCTCGATGCGGCTTGTAACCTCGCGTGATTCGCTTCCGCGCGAGCGCGACGTAGTCTCGCTCCCACAGAAGGCGATACTCCTCCTGGAAGGCGCCGACGCGCTTCGCTGCGTCGATGACCTCCAGGAATGGTTTGACCGCGGACTGCGCATCGTCGGCCTCGCCTGGAAGCGCACCCGCTATGCCGGCGGCACCGGCGAGCCCGGGCCGCTCACCGCGGACGGGATTGAGCTCGTTCGCGCCCTCGATCGCGTCGGGATCATCCACGACCTGTCCCATCTCGCGGAGGAGTCGTTCTGGCAACTGCTGGAGATGAGCGATGGACCCGTCATGGCGTCGCATTCCAACTGCCGCGCGATCGTCCCCGGCGACCGCCAACTGTCCGATGAAATGATCCGCGCCATCGCCCATCGCGGCGGCGTGATCGGGATGAACTTCTTCGATGCCTTCCTCCTGCCGCCGGAGCAGCGCGGGAAGCGCCGCGCGACGCTGGACGACCTCCTCCAGCACGTGCGCCACGGCTGCGATGTGGTCGGCGACGCGGCGCACGTGGGGCTTGGGACGGACATGGATGGCGGCCTGGGCCGCGAGGAGATCCCGGCCGAGATCCGCACTTCCGCCGACCTCCCGCGCATCGCACCAGCCCTCGAGGCCGCTGGCTTCAGTACCGACGACGTCAGCGGCATTCTGGGCGGCAACTGGCTCCGCTTTTTCGACCGCGCCCTGCCGTGAATCCGCCGTTCGTGCAGCGTTGTTTCTCTCATTTTTTGGACCCGGAACGGAGCGGTATATACTGCATCCCGGTCAGGAATTTCGGAACAAGCGACGGCCGCTGCTCCCCGTGGTATAAGCCGCTCAGTTCAAATGGATGGCCGCAGTCCAACGACAGTGAGGGGAGGCTACCGTGGTCTATCAAATGTGGACCGTCAAGCCGGAATATTTATCCGATCCGAAGTTCCCGGCCGCCTACGTCGTTCAAATCCAGGACCGAATCGTCATCGGCGCCGTCGGTCCCCTGCATCCCGAGGATTGCACCACATTCCAGCCGTCCCGGTGGCAGATTGAAAAGGGCAACCTGGCCCGCTGGCTCCACTCCAACCGCGCCGTTTTCGATGTCGAGTATCTGCACCCCGGCCCCTGATACATCCTGCCCGCGCTCAAATTTCCGCAAGCGACTGGCATGGCCTTGCGAATATTTTCGGAAATGGTAAATATTTCCCCCGGTCTCAGCGCACCCCGCTTCCATGGACCCACGCGCCGACAATTTCTCCGAACGCTCGGTGGTCGAGTTGCTCACCCAGCGCGAGCAGGTCTCCGTCGCCGAGCTTGCCCAGCACCTGGAGCTTTCGCCTTCCACTGCCGTCGGCATCCTCACCCGCCTTCTGGACCGCGGGTCCGTCCGCCGCTGCAATGTCTCCGAAGGACGGCGCGGCCGCCCGACTTTTCGCTATGGACTTCGAATACCGGCCCCGCTGGCGGCCTTCCTCTTCGATGGGACCCAGCTCGCCGGCGCCGTCTTCGGCACCGACTTCGAGCCCCAGGCCCGCCGCGTGCTCCCCATCGCGCAGGTCAACACCCGAAAGCGCGCGGTGGAACTCGTGCGCGAAACGTTGCTCGCGCTCTGCGATGAAGCACGCGTCACGCCGCCCGATCTTTACGGCGTCGCCCTCTCCATCAATGCCGTGCGCACCCGCCGTTTCGTCTACGCGAGCTCTGTCATGAATTGGGTGGATGGAACGCTCGAGGGATTCTTCTCACAAGAACTGGCGATCCCCACCCGTCTGACGCGTCATCCGCAGCTCCTCGCGGAATACCGCCAGCTTCCTGAGCCGCGCCCGGCTTCCATGGTTTATCTCCACGCCGCCGACGGCGTCAGCGCGCACTGGTCCGCGTTTGGGAAGGCGGCGCGCGGCCACTCCAATCGCTCGGGCGAGCTCGGTCACGTAGTCGTGGATGCCGACGGGCCACTGTGCGGCTGCGGACGGCGCGGCTGTCTCGAAGCGTTCTGCAGCGGACCTTCCATCTATCGGCAAATGTTGCAAGCTGCCGGCGCAGCACGAACCCGCTCCGCGTTGGACGCCGCGCGCGCGACATCCCCCCGCGCTGCCATCGAGCAACTCTGGCAGACGTGGCAGGCCAAAGACCCCTTCGCACGAAAGATCATCGACCCCGTGCTCGACCGCCTCGCGTGGGGCCTGGGCCTGGCCGTCAACCTGATCGACCCGGAGCTTATCATCGCGGGCGGATATGTCCTGGCGAACAAGCCGGAGTGGATCGAGCAGGTCCAGCGCCGCGCCCAGCCATGGATCCTTCATGCGGGCACCCGCTCCGTCGAGATCGTCCCCGGAGGGGCTTCTCTGGAAGATGAGTTGCGGGTCATCGCGTCGCAGTACCACGCGCGCGTGGGGCCGGCATCAAAGCGGTAGAACCGAAAGGTAAAAACAATGAACGTCCGACCGATCAAGCTGCTGGATACGCGCTTCAAAGACTTTCACAGCGGGATGGTGCACTGGGACTACGAGGACTTCGTCGGCGATGCGCACCGCGACTGGAAGAAAGACTGGATCTCATTCGACAGCCTGCTGGCGGACGACGAACGCTCGACGATCTGGTGCGGCCTCACCAGCTTCGCCGGCGACATCTTCTATGCCTACGACCGCAAGAAGGGCAAATTCCGAGGGATGGACTTCCAGAAAGTCGGCGACCGCTACGACGCGAAATTCCACCGCGCGCTGCTCTTCGGCGCCGACGGCGAGATCTGGGCGGCGACTTCGCTCCTGCACGACATCGATCGCTACTGGGACGCGCCAGGCGGCGCTATCGTTCGCTTTGATCCGCGCACCGACAAAACCGAGATCGTCGCCCGGCCCATGCCGCACCTGTACATCCAGGGCCTGACCATCGATCGCGAGCGCGGAATTCTCTACGGCGTCACCCTCACCCCCGAGCGCGCGTTCCGCTACGACATCGCCACCGGCAAGGTGACCGATCTCGGCCCCACCGGCAGCGGTTTCCGCATGGCCCAGGGCGCGACGCTCGCGGTTGACCGCACCGGCGCCTGCTGGGGCACGTGGGGTCTCACCCGCGCCTGGCTCAGCACCCCGGCTCCCGATGAGATCCGCCTCTGGCGATATCATCCCGACCGCGGACGCATCGAGTACCTGAAGCACGGCCTCCCCCGCCTCCACGGTGCTGTCGGCACCGCACTCGCCGACGAAGTCCACACCGGTCCGGACGGCGCCGTCTACATGGGCACCGGCGAAGGATTGCTCTGTCGCATCGACCCGGAATCGTACGAGGTCAAAGCCATCGCCAAGCCCGGTCCCGCCAGGCGGCTCGCCGCGCTCGCCAATGGCTCCGACGGAAAGCTCTACGGCACCGCCGGCAACGACGGGGCCGTCATCTTTTTCTCCTACGATCCCCGCGACGGAAAGGTGGTCGATCACGGCATCGTCGCCGACCCGCAAAACAACGAGCGCGCCTGGCACATCCACAACCTCGCCATCTGCCGCGACGGCACCATCTACGCCGGCGAAAACGACAACCCCTACCGCAGCAGCTACCTCTATGAAATCACCGGCGTCTTTGACGCGCCGAAGGGAGCTGCCCGATGAAGACGCAGACCCGCAGCGTGCCCTTCGCTGCGCTGGGCGGCCTGTTCGAGCAGGACGACGTCGACGCGGCAAACCGCGTCACCGCCGCCGCTGCAGCCGAGGGTGGAAACTTCTTTCCCCTCCCGGAGGAGAACCAGTTCCAGGAAGCCTTCGCGCGCCACGAAGGGGCCGCCCACGCCGTCGCCGTCAACTCCTGCGGCACCGCCCTCGATCTGTGCATGATGTCGCTCGGCGTCGGGCCGGGCGATGAGGTCATCACCACTCCGCTCACCTTCGTCTGCACCGCAACGTGCGCAACCGCACGCGGCGCGAAGGTCGTCTTCGCCGACATCGACCCACGGACCCTCTGTCTCGACCCGGCCAAAGCGCGGGCGAAGATCACCCCGCGAACCAGGGCGATCATCCCCGTCCACTTTGCCGGTCACGCGGCCGACGTCTGTGGCTTCGACGCCATCACCAAAGAATTCGGCATCCCCGTCATCTATGACGCCGCCCACTCCGTCGGCGCGCGCTTCAAGGACCGCCCGATCGGCGGCCGCGGCAAGGCAAACTGCTACAGCTTTCAATCCAACAAGAACATCACCACGCTCGGCGAGGGCGGCGCGGTGACCACCGATGACCCCGAATTCGCCGAACAGGTCCGCCAGCGCAAGACCTTCGGCTATGTCTACGGCCCCAAACTCCGGGTCGTCACCGTCGGCTTCAACTATCGTATGACCAAGCCCCAACTCGCCGTCGGCGTCACGCAGATCGCCAAGGCCGACCGCATCAACCGCGCCAAGCGGGCGCGCATGCGGCGGATGAACGAGTTGCTGCAGGGCGTCGGAGGCCTCTGCATTCCCGCCGGCGTCGACGACGATCACGCCGCTCATCTATATGTTGTTCGATTCGACTCCCGCCGGCTGAAATTCACCCGCGAGCAGTGGCAATCGCATCTGAAAACCAACTTCGGCATCGGCACCGCCGTCCATTATCCCGCGGTCTGGACCTGGGAGGCCTTTCGCGACATCGATCACGACCGCAGCGGCTGCGACATCGCCGAGCGCGCCAGCACGGAAGTCCTCTCTCTCCCAATTTTCGCGACAACCACCGATGAAGACCTGCAATACATCGCCGATTCAGTGAGGCAAAGCCTGCAAGACCTGAAATAGCGCCACCGTGGCACGGGCGTCTCGCCCGTGCTGATGGCGCCCTCATCAACTTCGCCAATGCCTTCCGCAGACTCCCATCTCGACTGGCTCCTCGTCGGCACCGGCGACATCGTCAACAAGCGCGTCGCCCCCGCGCTCGTCGCAGCGAACCACTCGCGGCTCCTGTGCGTCGTCGGCCAGATCGACCGCGCCCGCGCCATCGCCGCGCGCTTCAACGTTCCCGAGGCCAGCGACAACCTTGAGCAAGCTCTGCGAACCACGAACGCGAACGCGGTCTATATCGCCACGCCGGTTGACCGTCATCGGGAAGAGGCCATCCACTCCCTGCAGGCCGGCAAGCACGTTCTGGTCGAAAAGCCCCTCGCCCTGAACGCCCAGGATGCCGCCGACATCGTGCAGGCGGCGCAGGCGGCCGGCCTTCGCGCCGGCTGCGCGTATTACCGCCGCTTTTTCCCGCGCTTCGAACAGGCCCGCCAGATGCTGGCCGAGGGCGATTTCGGCAGGATCATCTCGATCGACACCTGCTACCACGGCTGGTTCAACCCACAACCGGACGACCCGAAAATCTGGCGCGTGCAGCACGAGAAGAGCGGCGGCGGCCCGCTCGCCGACATGGGCAGCCATGCGATCGATATTCTCATCGGCCTCTTCGGATTTCCCTCCAACGTCTTCGCGCATGTGCGCACGCTCGTGCAGCCTTACGAGGTGGAAGACACCGCCGCCGCCCTCATGCAGACGTCCGATGGCGCCTCCATCACCGCCAGCTTCAGCTGGTGCAGCCAGACCTGGGCCCATCGATTCGAGATCGTCGGAGAAAAGGCCCGCCTGCGCTGGGATCCTCACGATACGGGGAAGGTGATCAAGACCGTCGGCCGCGAGACGACCGAGCTCGATCTGCCGAACGCGCAGAACGTTCACCTCCCGCTCGTGCAGGACTTCATCGACGCCGTGCGGCAAAACCGCGAGCCGCGCGTCAGCGTCGCGGAAGCAGCCAAAACAAATCGCGTGATCGATGCCATCTATCAGAGCAGCCGCGAGCGGCGGGAGGTGGCGCCATGAAGTTCGAGCCACCGCCTTCCAACGATTTCAAGCAGTTCATCGAAAGCTACTTCAGCCGCTGCCGCGCCGCCTGCCCGCGCCTGCTCGCGATCGCGGGAAAGTGGACGTTCGAGGACCTGATCCCGGGCCTCTCCGACTTCGACACACGCTTCATCGCCAGCGACGACACGACAGCCTCTGACTGGGCCGAGATGTCGCTCGCCATTGGGAAAGTGCACACCGACCTCGCCCGCGAGCGCCCCGACTGGGCCCGCAACCTCGAGCACCTGCCCGGCGTCAACCTTACGCTCAGCGAGATCACCGACGAGGATTACTACTACCCCGAGTTTCAGCAGTGGACGTTCTACGACGGCAACTCAGCCGCCCTGGCCACAATTCGAAACTATCTCGACTCGATTCCCTGGACCTACCGCGACGAAGCGTTCCACCTGCGAAAGTTCGCCGCCTACTTCGGTCCCTACCAGCGCGGGATCGACCCGGCGATCAACATCGGCAGGTGGGAGAACAAGTACCCGCTTCACAGCCGCTACATGCACTACTTCGCCCCGCCGGTGCAGAGCGCCGTCGCGCTGTTGCGCAGGCGGGCCGTGACGGGAAAGCTGGAGTCGCTCCGCGCTGCGCGGGAAATACTCCCAAATCCGCAGGTGATCGACGGGATTCTCGACGCACTCGAGCGGCACTACGAGATCCCGGATGACTACCAGGAGCCGCGCCTGTCGGAGATTGAGTCGGAATTGCACCGCTATCTTCAGGATGCCTATGCGACCCTGCGCGATCAGGTGAGCCTCATCGAGATCGGGGAGCACGACGACCGCGATGCCGTGGCGGCAAAGGTGAAGCGGATGCCATCGGATCCAGCGGACGCCTTCCGCGAGGGCGTGAAGTTCGCCCGGCTCATGAAAGGGCGGCTGCTCTTCTATGCCGAGCCGATCGCCTGGTTCGACAGCATCTGGCTCATCCGCAACGAGCTCGGGCGCATTGTCGCCAACTTTTATGAGAAGCCGCTCGCCGCCTATGGACAGATCCGTTATGGCCGGCCGGTGCCGGCGCGCGAAGTGCTCGATCGCCTGCGCGGCGAGCTGATTACCCCTGGCGACTGGCGCGACGTAATGGAATTCGTGCGCGTCGCCAGCACTCCTTTCAACGACGGCCTGGCGAAAGAGCGTGCTCGCCAGGTCGCCGAAGTTTTTGAGCCGGTACAGCGGCTCGTGGAAGCGCTCAGCCACGACCTGGCGCAGCGCGCACGTACACAAAGGGCCGGATGATGAAACTTTTCTACAACTACTCGATCGATTGCGAGCTCCCCCCGGACGATCTCTTCGACGGGCCCAAGACCTGGGATATCGCCGAGGCCTCCGCGCGCGGGTTTGTGGATCTGATGGACGAGCTCGGCGCCCGTGAAGGGACGAGCCTCTTCGTCTATCCCGACGTCGCGAAGCACCAACACAAGCTTTATCGTGAGATGGCCGACGCAGGCATCGAGGTGGCGCTTCATCTCAACGGCATGCGCTATTCGCGCATGCGCGAAAATCGCGCGTGGCTCGGCTCGCTCTCCTACGACAAGCAGAAGGAAGCCCTGCGCAACGCGAAGCAGGACCTCGAAGACGTGATCGGCCGGCCCGTGCTTGGCTACCGCGCCTGCTACGCCAGCGGCAACAACGACACGTTCCCAATCTGTGAAGAGCTGGGCTTCGTCTGGACCAGCACCTCGGCACGGCGGCGATATCGCGCAGACACCTTCGCGAATTGGTCCGGCAGCTGGGAATTCCCCTATCACCCCAACCCGCGCTGCCGGCTCATCCCCGGGACCATGAAGATTTTCGAAATGCCCGTCACCCGCAGCCTGCACACATTCCTGAATGACGACCGCAATATCCCCCTCGATGTGCGGGCGGAAACGCCTGTCTCGATCGCAGGCGAAGACCGAAAAGCCTTTCGCGATATCATCGAAGAGAATCTGGTCGAGATCGAGCGGAGGGAAATCCCCCTGCGGATGATCGCGGGCGCCAGCCATAACACCAATCCGTTCGGCCAGCGCGATTCATTCCAGTCGCAGAACGTACGATACTTCACTCGCTATGCGAAGGAATTGATCGAGGCCCGCGGCTATGACTTCACGCCGGCCTCGTTCCTGCAGATGTTTGAGGAAGGCGAGCGGGTAGATTCATATTGAAGTCGGATGAAACCGACGTAGCGGACGATGCCATGAGCCGGATGTTTTTCACAGAGCGCGGGCGCATCTTGATCTCCGAGAACGAGGAGATCACCCGCTGGCGCTGGGCGAAAAAGCGCCTGACGCTTCCGAAGGCGGTGGTCGGCCGCCCTGCGGACCTGTGGCTCTTCGTCAACATGTACGATGGCAACTGCGAGCCGCTTCACGTCCAGGTCAACGGCAAGGCGGTCGCCGCGATTGAGCCTGACGAGAAGCTTGCCCGCAACTGGGCCTGGCGGCGCGTGCCAATCCGCACCCGGACATTGAAGGCCGGGGTGAATGAGATCATTCTCTCCAGCGGGAATGCCGCGATGAGCGCGTGGATGCTCGGGCTGGAGAGCGGCCACCGCGATCCACAGAGCTTCCTCAGCACCGACCGGGGCGCGACATGGCAGCATGACCACATGGGCGCGCATGGAACCCTGCGCGGAGAATACGCCGTTCGGCTCCGGGTCCACGACCTTCCGGATCTGCCCTCGCCGCCAATCACCTACGAGAGCGCTTCTCATCCCCGCGTGAAGGAACTGCTCGAGCTCGTGCCGGCCAGCATCCGGCAGACGCGCGAACCGTGGCAGCAGCTGCGCCGGCTGCGCACCTGGATCGCCAGGAGCTGGGCGCACGACCCGGCCCCGCAAAGCAGCTATGCGCCCTGGGACCCGTGGACCGTGCTCGATTGGACGAAGCGCGAGTGGGGGCACGGCCGATCGGGAAAGATCGCGATGTGCGTCCATTTCGGCGCCGTCTTCAGCGCGTTCGCGACGGCGCTCGGGCATCGCGCGCGCTGCGTTGCCGTGGCCACTGATTTTCATGAGCCATATGGGCACTTCATGGCCGAGGCGTGGGACGAGCGGCTGGGCAAGTGGATCCTGCACGATCCAAACCTGGATATTCACTACGAAAACGGCATGCCCCTCTCCGCCCTGGAGCTGGCGAATTACGCGCAGCGGAAGCAGACGCTCAAGAACTTTGTCCGCGCCGGCGACGGCATGCCCAAGGGCCCGCCGCATCTGATCCGCGAATTCGAGAAATATTTCGCGACCGGGAAGAGCTTCCGGATCACCGGGTTGTGGTCCCGGAACGATTTCGTTTCCAAACCGCACGTCGCGCCACCAAACCACGGCACCATCACGTATTGTGAAACCGATTTCGTCTGGTACACGCCGGGCGGACAGCCGCTGGCGGAAATGTTTCCCTACGCGGTCTCCGATCCAAGTTACTTCTCGGCGCCGCCGGAAGGATCACCACGAAGGGTTTCGGCAAGCTCGATCGAGGCGGCCGACGGTGCTAAGCGAAAGCGGAGCAAGCGCCCGCGCCGAAGTTAGCCGCCTCCGGCCGGCCCGTTGTTCCGATCAATTCGATGAGGATCATCGACGCTTATTGCACGCCAGGCACCGAGCGAGACACCGTGCTTGCCGCCGCGGATCTTCTGCGCTCGCTGCAGCAAGCGCAAGTTGCCGCCGCCGTAATCGCGCCGCAGGACCGCGAGATTGCGGTGGACAATGTCGGCGGGAATGAGCGCATCCGCCACCTTGCCGAAACCAGCGCGGGCCGGCTCATCCCCGCCTGCGCCGCCAACCCCTGGCGCGGGCGCGACGGTTGCCAGATCGTGCGTAACGCCCTCTCCCACGGCGCGAAGATGCTCGTTCTCGCGCCAGCGCTGCAGGGCTTCTGCCT
The DNA here is from genome assembly GCA_038204465.1 of Tepidisphaerales bacterium. Lineage (GTDB taxonomy): Bacteria > Planctomycetota > Phycisphaerae > Tepidisphaerales > Tepidisphaeraceae > JBBRCX01. The sequence continues at coordinate 18,009 of JBBRCX010000011.1, forward strand.
CGGCGATGAGGTCACCGATCCCCTATTGCGCCTCGCGGCGGAACATCGTCTGCCCGTCTACGTCCATACCGGCCCCCACTCCTCGTCAACGCCAACACAGCTCATCCTGCTGGCTGCCGAGCATCCCCAGACTCGTTTCATCCTCGGTCATTGCGGAAGCACGGACTACAGCCACGACATGCCCGCGGTTTTCCGCGCCGCGCCGGCCAACGTCTCCTTCGAGCTCAGCCTCGTGCGACCCTGGGCGCTGCCGGCTTACGCCCAGCACGTCGACGAGAGCCGCCTGATCTTCGGCAGCTCCGCGCCGCGGAACGATCTTCGTTTCGAGCTGGAGCAATTCGATCTGAGTTGGCCCATCGAGCGGCACCCCGGCACCTATGGCGGCAATCTCGAGAAGCTCCTCGCGGAGGTGGTGGCATGATCGTCGATTGCCACACCCACTGGGGCGGCGCAGCGAAGACCCGCGACGGGCTGAATCCAGCGCCGTGGCTGAAAACGCTTGCCGCTCATGGCGTCACCCACGCGATCGTCCTGCCGCTCGATGGACTGCTCGACGCCGGGAAAATCCCCCAGGACAACGATGACCTTTCTAAAGTATGCGGCGCGTCCGGCGGAAAAATGGTCCCCTTCTGCACCGTCAACACCTGGTTCGGCGAAGAAGCATTGCCGGAACTCGAGCGATGCCTGGAAACGCTGAGTTTCCGCGGAATCAAGTTCCACCCATGGCTCCAGGGCCAACCGGTGAACAGCCCGGTGATGGACACGGTTTGCGAGAGGGCAGCGGCGCACGATGTTCCCATCCTCTTTCACGATGGCACGCCGCCTTTCTCATTGCCATCGCAGATCGCACTACTGGCCCGCCGTCATCCCCGCACGAAAATTGTCCTGGGTCATTGCGGCCTATTCGAGCATTGGCGCGAAGCGATAGCCGCCATGCGCTATGCACCGAACCTCTGGGGGTGCATGTGCAGCCCCCACCCCGGCGCGATAAAGCAGATCATCAAAGCCTGCGATCACGACCGCCTGCTCTGGGGCACCGATTACGGGTACACCTTCTACGATGTGTATGTCTACCGGCTGAGCATGATGCGGCTGCTCGATATGAACGATGATTTGCGCGACAAGGTCTTCAGCACAAACCCCGCGCGACTTCTTCGCCTGAAAGTCGACGCATGATCAATACGGCCGACATCGTCACTACTTTGCGCGCAGCCGGCCTGCGCGGCGGCGATCACCTGCTCGTGCACAGCAGCCTGCGCAGCGTTGGACCGATTGACGGTGGCGCCGACGCCCTGATCGATGGGCTTCTCGATGTCGTCGGCACCGAAGGCACCCTTGCAATGCCGGCGTTCAACTACAGCCGGCCCCCGCCTCAGCCGTACTTCGATCCAGGAACCACGCCGGGGCGGACCGGAATGCTCTGTGAGGTTTTTAGAAAGCGGCCACAATCACTGCGCAGCCAGCACCCCACTCACTCGGTTGTGGCCCAGGGCCCGCGCGCGGCGGAGTTCCTCTCAGGACACGAGCGCGGTCATGCGATGGGCGTCGGCTCGCCGCTCGACCGCATCGCCGGGGCCGGGGGCTGGATCCTGCTCCTCGGCGTCACCCACCTGGCCAATTCCACGGTGCACGTCGCTGAGACCCACGCGGGGCGCGTCAAGTTCTGGTGGGAAGAGGGGCCGCTGCCCGTCGTGAAGATGCTGATGCCGGATGGAACGATCGCCCAGCACACGCTGGACCCTTCGACGAGCTGTTCGATGGCTTTCAACGAGGTCGAGTATCCGCTGCGTCGGATGGGCGCGATTCGCGACGTTTATCTCGGCGCTGCCCTCAGCTTCCTCTTGAACGGTCGCGACGTGATCGACGCCGTGGTGCGAACGCTGCGCGAAGTGCCGGACGCTTTTCTGTGCACGAGGCCAAACTGCCGGCCCTGCACCAAAGCGCGCGAACATCTGAAATCGACCGGAGCGATAAGCAAATGATCACCGAATCGCGCGATCTTCCCGGGCACTTCAAGGATCCGCTCGTCGAGCTGACCTGCGAGCTCGTCCGGGTTCCCAGCGTCAGCGACGCGCGGGGCGGCGATGAGCTGCGCGTACAGCAATTGATGGCCCAGCGCATGCAGCACGCCGGTGCGCGCGTTCGAACCTTCGAGGCGAAGGACGTGCCGGCGTTCTTCACCCACCCGCTCTGCCACGAGGCCGGCCGCAATTACCACGACCGCCCCACCGTCATCGGCGAGATCGGCCCGGCGGACGCGCCCGCCCTGCTCGTGCTGGCGCACAGCGACACAGTTCCACTCTTCGACCCGGATCTCTGGACGGTCGATCCCTTCGCAGCCATCGTTCGCGACGGAAAGATCATCGGGCTCGGCGCCTCCGACGACAAATGGGGGCTGGCGGCGATGGTCATCATGATCGAAGCGCTTCAGGCGTCGCCAATGACGCTGAAGAAGCGGGTGATCTTCGCCTCGACCATGGACGAGGAGAGCGGCGTGGGCAACGGCACGCTGCTGCTTCACCTGGCTGGCGTCCGCGCCGACGCGGCCCTGTACCTCGACGGCTATCGCATGGAGATCTTCGTCGGCTGTCTCGGCGGCTCAAACCTCATCCTGCGCCCCAGGCAGCCGATGACGAAAACCCAGCTCGAGCGCCATCTGCCCGAACTGACGCAAGCGTGCGCGGCGCTTAGCGCGAAGCGGGCCCCGCTCTTCGATCGGCCAATGTTCGCCCACAATGCCTGGCGCGACCGATCGGCCGGCATCTTCCTCCGCAGCGATCACAAGGGCGACCACCTGCTCCTCCCCTTCTACACCCTCCCGGGCGAGACGAACGAATCGATGCAGCGCGAACTCGAGTCGGCGGTCGATGCCGCACTGGGGACGGCGGCGAATCAGTTCAGCAAAACCTATCGCCCGCCCTGGTTCGAGCCGGCGCTGGTGCCGCCGAACACCCCATTCGTCGCGCACATGACCGCCGCCGCCCGCGACGTGCTTGGCCATGACCCGCTCGTCACGACGATCTGCAAGCAGGACAGCTTCGTCCTGACAAACCACGCCAACACCCCCACGATCTCCTTCGGCCCCACCTCGCGCACCGCCGGCCCCGGCGCCTTCCATTTCCCCGACGAGTGCCTCGAAATCCAGGACCTCTGGACCGCCACCAGCGTCGCCTACAACGCCATCATCCGCTGGCTCCAGACTCCCTGAAGCAGAGCGCCCCCCGTAGCACGGGCGTCCCGCCCGTGCAGACCGCTCGGCATTTCAACCATTCTCGCATCCATGGCTCACTTCGCATTCCGCGTTCAATGCGACGATCCTACTTACCCCACGCGATCATGTATCAATCGCGCAGCATCCCGCACCCATTTCAGGCACGGCTTCGGCGCAATCCCATAGTTGTAAAACGAAAAGCTTCGCACGCCCTCGTCCAGCGACGCCGCAATGACGCGCAGCAGCGACTCGCGATCCGGCATGATCGGCGGAAACGCGTGGTAACCGACCCGCAGCCTCTCCACGCCGCCTGCCGCCTTTGCCGCGGCACCGATCGACTGACGCACCGTCGATTTATCCGCCGAGTAGGCGGTAATCGTGACGCTGCCGGTAATGCCGATCACTTCCGCCACGCCAAGCCCGGAAGAATCGGATTCGAGCCCCGTGATCGGTGACACGGTCGCCGCACTCGCCTTCACAATGTCGGCAATCAAAGAGTTCACCACGTTCACCCGCGCCTCGAGAAATTTCCCCAGCCCAGTCGTCCGCTGCACGAGGCCCTGTACCGTTCCCTGCGCGGGCGTACCGCGTCGCATCGTTTCGCCGATTGACCCCGCCACCGAAGCGCGCAACTGCCGCACATCCATCCCCGCGCCTTCCCCGGCCGCCACGCAATGCTCACAGAAGCACAAAGCAAGCAGGAACTGATCCACTGCGCCCAGATCGAACGGAAGCTTCTCATGCCGGTGATAATGCCGTGCCGGCTCATAGTGGCACGACTCCAGCTCTGCGACAGAGATGCCGTAGTTGTGCGTGAGGTCGTCCACCAGTCCCACAAGGAACCCGCGCACGTCGGGGTTGGCAGGACAAAGCGCCTCGGGGTAGCGGTCACCGAGGGCGTTAAGCTGCGAACACTCCGGATACGTCTGACCCAGATGAGAGCTGTGGCACGCGAGCGTCCAGGAGACGACCTCCAGCCCGATCGACGCCGCGCGCTCGCAAACCCTGGCCAGGGGATTGCCGCGCTGCGCCAGCGGGGCAATCTGGTGGCGAATCTTCGTGTTGCGGTAGCGCGACAGGTCCGGCGGGAAGTAGAGCGAAGAATCGGCCCGGTAGATGAACGGCCCCTCCGTGTGCGGCCGCAGGTGTTCGACCGAATGGTAGTGCGTCGCCAGGCTGAGCGCCGTCAGTCCGATCTCGTCCTGCATCTCATGCAGCACGTCATCGATGCCGTCGTCCACCAGGTCCCAGAGATAGCTCCACATCGTGATGTGCGCGGGCATACACAGCTCCGGTTGTGCGCGATGCTAGATGACTCCGTACCAGCCGTACTGCTGCTTCGGCGCGAGCACGAAGTTGCCGCGCTGCGCGGGATACCAGCTGTTCGCGTTCAAGCGCCGATGAGCGTCCACCGCGCTGACCGTGTAGTGATACATCGTGTTGCGCTCCGGTGGCCGCCAGCTCAGCGAGTTCGTGCTCAGAGTCGTTTCTGACACCTGATTCTGCATCGCACGGTCCTCGAAAACCTGCACCCGGTATTCGACAACTCCGCCGCCCTTCTTGATCGACTCGGCCCAGCGCAGCCGGATTGTGTCGTCATCGACCCGTTGCGCGGGCAGCGTCAGCGGAAGCGTCGGCGGATAATCCCACTCGGCCCCGTAGTAGCCGGAGTAGTACGGCATCGACCCCCACTCGCCGAAGGTGTAACCCAGCACGTAGAAATCATCTGCGCTGCGCAACTGCTCCGGCCGATACGCGAAGCACTCGAGCGGCCAGGCATCCGCAAAATACGGATCCCCTTTCAGTTCTTCTGCGCTCAGGACATGGCCGTCGCGCTCCGGCTGATTGCCGCCGAAGGTCAGCGAATCCTGCGCGTGCCACGCCCCGTCGTAAAAGACTTCCCCCACCGTGTGGTTGCGGAGCGCCGCAAACCGGCTCTGTATTCCCAGCGCTTCAAACAGCGCCTGCGCCACCTGCACGCTCTGCCCGCATCGAGAATCCCCCGACTCCAGCGTCGCGATCGGGCCCAGGTAATGCGTCGAGATCGGGTTGTAATACAGCCGGTGCTGGATGAACCAGCCGACGAGCGCGACGCGGCCCTTTTCGCTCTTGGCAGTCCCCACCACCAGCGGCGCCAAGTCGCGCCAGTACGCCGCCGCATCCGTCGCCGTCACGCGCCGCTGCAACGCCTGCTCGAGGCCCGGCGGGTACTCGAACGACGGGCCCTGCATGTTCTTCACCGGCGGCGTATGCGTCTCTTCCGCGATAAACAGCCCGCGACTCAGCGGCGCGCTGCGGGCCTCGCGCTGCAGGTGCTCACGCGGGTCCTGCGACAACGCAACCGACGCGTCGAACGGCTGCACCTCGGCGGGAAAACTCTGCCAGACCATCCAATCCCCCGCTGTCATCGTCGGCTTCTTCTCCTGCCCAAACGGAATCACATACCCGGTGATGAATGCCTTGTCGCCCTTAACAGCGGAGTAGCAGGCCAGTGGAATCCCATCCGGCTGCTGCGGGACTGTCAGATAGTCGAACTTCTTCGTCGCCGCGTCGAACGTCAGGAAGCGGTCAAGAAAGCGCGGAAAGTGCCCATCGACCCCCACATCCCATCCAGGCGGCGTGATGATTTCGCCGGTCTCCGGGTTCAGGCGCGAGCGAAATCGATACGTGCTGAGGCACCAGTACCCTCTGCTCCCAAGTTGGAAGCCGCCCCCGATGAAGCCATAGATCTTGCCGTAATCCGGCGTCGGAATCGGATCGAGCCATTTGGCGCCGGAGAGGCTGTAGACCAGCAACTGCCCACCCGCGCTGTCGGCGAAGTAAAGTTTCCCATCGTGCTCGACGCACCCGGTCGGCCCATTGTCCATGCCGGGAAATTCATGGCGCTCGACAAATTCCTCGCGGTGCGGATCGAAGATCAGCACCTGCAGGTTCGCGCCCGTGATGAGCAGCAACACCCGCCCATCGGCCAGCACGCGATGGCTGTTGAACTCGTCGCGCGGATGGCCCTTGGGAATCTTTCGCGGCGGAGCGTCCAGCCTGTCGTAGATCAGGATGCCGCCGTCCAGCGCCCGGTCGAAGATCAGCAGTTTCCCGGCGGCGATCATGCCGTACCAGACATTCGGCGCGCTCCCGGGCAGCGGATGGCGCCGCGCCCGCTGCGTCACCGGATCGTACGCGGTGAGGTGGTCCGCGACCTGGTGCAGCACCACGATCTTACCGTCGAAGCAAATCGCGGAGCAGATGACGCGATGGTGCAACGCGTTGACGTGCACATGCTTGCACTCGCCGGTGCGCGAGTCGTGCGTCAGCAGGCCATCGTGCGATCCTTCCCACAGAACGCCATCGTCATCGACGTCAAACGCGTACGGCCGCCCCGTCTGGATTTGCGGGTGGCGGTACAGGTGCATGTCTTGCGCGGTGAGTTGGGAAGGCATGGGCGTGAGTATAGTTTGGGGATTGCGTGGGAGCGGTTGATGGCTGCATAATTCAACAGGGAAGTTCCTGGATCCTGCGAAACAGCGCGCTATCCGCCACGGAAACACGCTTCCCCGTCTCAGCCGCTTCCTGCGCACACAGCGTTACCAGCGTTGCGATCAACGCGTCCTTGCCGCTCGGCTCGGGAATTTTCCCTTCCCCCACGCCGCGAACAAACTCCATCGCATTCGCGCGAATCGAGTTGACCGCGGTGCCGGGCACGATGCTCGTCTCGTTGTCCTTCTCGATTCGAATCAATTCGCCCGGCTTGAGGCTCGAATCGTATGTCGCAAATCCCTCCGTCCCATAGACGACGAACCGCACGCTGTGGATTCCCGCAGGGTTGAGCCAGTCGACTTCAACGCTCGCGCATCCGCCGCCCGACAACCCGAGAAACGCCATTCCGTAATCGGTGAAGTCCGGATGTTCCCCGGCAAACCGTGACAGCCCGGTCACCGCCGAAACGTGTTCCACCTCGGCGCCGCTCAGCCAGCGAACCAGGTCCACGTCGTGGATGGCCAGGTCGATCAGCACGCTCCCGTATTTCGACTTGTCGAACATCCACGCCGGCCTCCCGTGGCGAAACATGCCGGGGCGGTGCAGGCGGTGCGGCTTGGCCGCCTGAAACGCGACGGGTTTGCCAATCGTCCCTTCGTCGATCGTCTTCTTCATTGCCATGAAGACGGGGTTGAACCGCTCGGTCAGCTGCAGCGACAGCACCCCCTTCTTGCGCTGCTGCACGCTGATGATCTGCTCGAGATGCTCGAACCGGGTGCACAACGGCTTGTTCGCCAGCACAGCGATGCCGCGCGAAAGACATTCCGCCGCGACGCCCGCCTTCTCGCTGTTGATGGTGTCGACAAAGATCGCGTCCGGCCGCTCGCGATCGAGCAGTTCCACCCAGCTTTCATACGGTTTCACGCCCGGATACTTCTCCAGGTCGCGTCGGTAGCGCTCATCCGCATCAGCCGCGGCGATGAGCCGCGCGTTGGGACAGTCGGCCACCACCGCATCCATGAACGAGCCGACGTGCTCCTCATGCTGCAAGCCGATGACACCCACTCGAACCATCTCGCTCACGCTCATCCTCCTCGCCCGTATTCTTGAATCACGGATTTGGCGAGCCCGGCATTGTATCCGCACCGGTCCGCCAGCCAACGCACCCGCCACGCCGATCAGATCTGCACCGTCTGATGAGATGCCGCCGCCGTCTCGCAGGCTTGTGTCGCCGCCAGCGCCCGCAAGCCGTCCTGCACGGTGGCCGTGCCCGCTTTACCCTGGTCGATTGCCGACGCAAACGTATCCAACTGCCCCTTCCAGTTCTGGGCCAACCTGGGAAACCCAACGGTTTCCGCACGGCCCGCTTGGTGCAACGTTCCCATTGCACTGGCGAGGTCCAGCTGAAGTGCGCCACGCGGCCCGATGATGCGCATGTATGACGAAGGCAACTCCGGCGTCAGCCAGGTGATGTTGAGCTGGAGAATCGATGAATCAGCCGCCTCCAAAGTCGCCGACCAGGCGTTCGGTCCGAGCAGGTCAGCCGCGGTCCGCGTCGCTGCGGCGCTGACGCGCACGAAAGGCGAAGGGTTCCAAAGCGTGAAATAGTCGATCGGATGCGACCCCTCGTGCGTGATCGCGGAGCTGGTTTTGAGAAAACCGTTGATCCGCGCAAAGTGCGACGGGTTGCCCGGGTCGCGGCGCTCATCGTAGATCCCGATCTCATACAGCGCCGGCGTTCCGATCTGCCGCGCGATGCCGGCGAGCCGCCCGACCAGAGCGCTGTACCGGAACACAAAACCAATCTGATAAACGCCCCTCGTGCGCTCCACCTCCGCCGCCAGCTTGCGTCCGGCCTCGAGGCTCGTCGCCAGCGGCTTCTCATCCAGCGCCGGCTTGCCCGCCGTGAGAAAATCGATTGCGACGTCCACGCTGTACTCCGGCGGAAGCGCCAGCAGCGCCGCATCCAGGTCCGCGCGATCGAGCAACTCGTGATAATCCGTGCACCACGAAACGCCGCCGGCCTGATCCGCCAGAAGCTGGGCGCGCTCGCGGCGAACGTCGCACACAACCGCCAGCTCAAAGCGCGGATGGGCCAGCAATGACGGAACATGTCCCGTCTCGGCGATGTCGCCGCAGCCGATCAATGCCAGTCGGTATTTCTTCATGAAGCGTTTCGCGGCCGGCCCTGCGCGGCCGCGCTTTCCGGCAGGCGCAGCAGTCGGCGCGCGTTCCCTCCCATCACCAGTTCCAGCTCCCGCGGCCCAAGCCCCGCCTCGTACACGTCATCCATGCGCTCCGCGAGCATCCGCCAGTCGCCAAAGCCGAAGTCGGAGCCAAACAAAACCTTCTCGGCCCCGCCGGCTTCAAGCAGGTATCGCAAATCACCGACCTTCGGACCACAGTAGCACGCATACAGATTCGGAAGCTCGCGGATCAATTGCCCGGCCGGATAGACATAATCCGCAAGCCCCGCATGTCCCAGAACGATCGTCGCTTCCGGAACCCATCGTGCCAGGTCCGCGATCTGAAAGGTCGTCGAATAGGGCGGCGTCCCATCGTGAAACAGCAGCGGAAGCTGGGCCCGTGCCGACCGTCGCAGGACCTCGAGCATCGTCTCCTTCACCATCGAGCATGCCACCGCCTGCAGCCAGTTGTGGAACTTCACGCCGCGAAAGATCGGATCGGCCAGGCACCGTTCCAGCTCCTCCACCGCCGCCGCGCCAAGCTTGGGATCGACCGTAATGAAGGGAACCAGACGGTCCGGCTTTGCCCGCGCGTGCGCGGCCAGCCGGTCGTTCGCCCCGGGGCAATCGGTATAGAAGCCCATCAGCGTGAAGATGCATGCGATGTCGACCCCGCAGCGATCCATCGAGGCGATGAATGAGTCCCGGTCAATCAACGGGCGCTCGAACCAGTTGCTGTCCAGATGAGTGTGAAAGTCGATGACGGTCATGGCAATCGATAAATGCGCTGGGCGTTATTGTAGACGAGATCGCGCAGTTGCTCGGGCGACAGCTTCAGCCTGCCGATCATCTTCAACACGACGGAGTAGCGATTGCGCGGCTCCGCCCCGCCGAAGAGCACGCGCGAGGAGCCGTGCAGCGACACGATCTCTTCGATCGCGACGCCCCAGATCATCGAGCAGTCCATGTAGAGATTGGCGACGGAGCCGAAGACGCCCGGCAACTCGAACCACATGTCGGTGAAGCCGCTGAAGCCGGCGATGAAATCGGTCTTCGGATGCCGCCGCGCGAGCTCGGCCACGGCGAGGATGTCCGATTGAATGTACGTGCCGGTGTGAAGCATGATCGGCCAGCCGAAGTCAGAAGCGCGCCCAACGATCGGGTCGACGATCGGCTCGGTCGGCATGAACCCCTGGCGCGACGGATGGAGGAACAGTCCCACGGCGCCCAGGTCGCGGCAGCGATTCAGCTCGTCCAGAGCAGCCTGCCCAAACCACGGGTTCACGCTGACCAGCCCGCGGATGCGCGAAGGGGAGCGCGTGACGCGGTCGTTGCCGGCCCGATGATTGACCGCCAGCTCGCTCCCCATCGGCCGGGCGAGCGCCAGCTCGATTCCATTCGCATCCATCCGCCGCAGCAACTCATCCGCCTCGAGGCGCAGGTGGTTCTCCTCCCCCAGCATGGCGTGCGCGTCGATCATCCGGCCCTGACTCATGCGAATTCCGGCAGCGGCTCGACGCCAAAACCGACTCCTTCTGGGACCTCAACCCGACCCTCGCGAAACCCCAGCGGCCGGGTGACGCTCGAGCGCTCGTAGAAGATGACGGCGGGAAAATCGCAGGCGACGGTGTCGACCGGGAACGCGGAAAGACCCGCCGCCAGCGCGATCATCGAAGCCTGACCGAGGTCCGTCTCGAGATTACAACCGATCGTGCACGCCTTTCCGGCGCGCTGGGCGCGGCGCGACATCTCCAGCGCATGCCCGAACCCGCCGTTCTTTCCCGGATAGATCGAGAGCAGGTCGAAGGCCTCCAGCGCGAGCGCTTCTTCCAGCTGATCGGGCGTGAAGATGGCTTCATCGGCCAGGATTGGCACGTTCACGCGGCGGCGCACCTCGGCGAGGAGGCTGATGCGGTCGCGATGCGTCGGTTGCTCCACCAGCGCCAGGCGAAAAGGCAGCAGCGATTCGATCGAGCTCACCGCTTCGGCGGCGCTGCGAAAATACCCGTTGTAGTCGATCGTGAAGATCGGCTCGTCGCCCAACTGCTCGCGCACGATCCTCAGTCGTTCCACGTCGTCGTCAGAGCCTGTCTTGAACTTCAGCGTCCGGATTCCCGCGGCCCAAAACTCTTTCGCAAGCTCGAGCGTCTTGGCCGGCGGATAAACGCCCACGCTGGCGCGCGTCGGAATCGAGGCGGGTGGCGCGCGATCGGCGAATAGCTCGAGCGCCCTTACCTCCCTGCTCTTCGCCCACAAGTCCCACACGGCCGTCTCCAGAGCGCCTTTGCCAAACGCGTTTCCCACAGTGGCGGCGTCGAGCCGCGCGAGCGCCTCCGCCGGATGCTCGAACGTGTGACCGATCAAGCGGGGAGCGAGCAACTCGCGCACGATGCACTGCGCGCTCCCGGCGGTTTCGCCGCTCCACAGCGGTGTCGTAGCCGCTTCTCCATAACCGCGCAGCCCCTCGTCGCCATGCACGGTCACGTTCAGGAACCGGGACGTATCATGCCGGCCGGCATGGGACACGATCACGCGCTCGGGGCGCAGGGCGTGGTTGACGATGCGCGTATCGATGGAACGGATGCGAATGCTCATGGATGAGGGAACGACATTCGACCCGCGCAACGCCGCCACTGCAAGGCCGTTGCAGCTGAATCATCTCCAGCTTCAGAAACCCGTCGAATAGTCCGTTGCGGGGCGCCGCTGCTCATCGTCGCGACGACCAAAGGGTCTTTAGCGGACTTCGGCGGACTTCTTCCGCGCACGACACGCCCCGCGACCGCCTCAAACGACCATGCAGGGCTTTGGAGGGCTTTCGAGGGCTTTGGCGTCCTCGTCCGCCTCCACTTTTCGCTGGAAAGCCAGGCGCCGGCCTTCTGCGGTGAATCAGCTCACAGACCCTCGCGCCGGCTTCTCCCCCGCTCAGTCTCCATTGTCAAAGAGCGCTCCGAACACGGCGTTCAGCACCAGCGGAGCCAATATTCATTATACATTCTTTCAACATGGAGTCAACCGGTAGCTTTTCCTCGCCCTGCCGCCGCCTCCCCCCGGGGACCGCGGCACCGCCGCAACGCGTTGCTGCTCATCAACTTGGACCGCGCGGTCGCAATTCTTCCCACGCTGAAAAATCCTGCAGGAACCGCAGGATCTCCCCCACGACGGCGTCGAACATCGCGCTCCCTTTGGCCGCTGTCGCGGCGCTGGGCTTGCCGAGGCTGCCGGAAGCGGTGAGCCGGTGGAAGCGCTTGAAGATCTTCACCTTTCCGCCGCGCTCGCTGTGATGCCATTCGTTCGCGATCGCGGGCGTTCCCTCCGCCGCGCGATCGAGGTGCACCAAGTCGGGGCGCAGCGCGAGCATGAAGCTCGTTTCGTATTCGCAGGAGTGACTCAGGTTAGCGCTCGCCATGCCGTGGCGCTGCGGGTCCAGCGCATCCTGAGCGACGTTCCACCACGAGGCGAACGCCAGGTGTGCGCCGTCCGCGGTGTCGTCGGAGCCGGCCAACTGCGTCAGCGCCTGCGTCGCGGGGGTGTCGTTTCCTCCATGTCCATTGAGAAAGAACAACCTCCGGAAACCGGCCCGCAGAATGCTCGTGGTGATCGCGGCGATCATCTGGCTGTACAGCGAAACCCCAACCGAGACAGTTCCCGGAAAATCGAGGTGATGGTCCGAGGCGCCGAGCCACAGCGTCGGGAGCAGCAGCACACGATCCTTCATCGCGCGCTCGATGGCCGCCGCGATCGCGCTCACCTGGATCGTGTCGACGAACAGCGGCAGGTGATGGCCGTGCTGCTCCAGTGAGCCCAGCGGGATCACCACGGGCAACTGCTTGTCGAGCTTTTGGATCTGCGGCCAGGATTGCTCGTGCCAGAGCATCGCGCGGACTCCTCGGGTGATTATGCCACGGGACGAGCGATTGCGTCGCGGGTGATGGCGCTGTCCACCGTTCGCAGGACCCCCAGCGGGTTTGCGTCCTGCAGCGCCGGCGGGAGCAGGTGATCCGGAAGCGATTGATAGCTGAGCGGACGGACGTAGCGCCGAATGGCCGCGGCGCCGACCGAGGTCGTGGCAGGCGCGGTCGTGGCGGGATAGGGCCCGCCGTGAACCATCGCGCAGCCGACTTCAACACCGGTTGGAAAATCGCCGAAGATCACCCGGCCCGCGATGTTCTCCAGCTCGGGGAGCAGCTCGCGGACCGTGGCATCGTCGCCGCGATCGGCGTGGATCGTGCTCGTGAGGTTGCCGCCGGCGGCGTCGAGGGCGTCGCGAATCTCGCGGGCGTCGCGGCAGAAAACGATGACCACGCCAGGTCCGAAGGTTTCGTGGCGCAGCTCCTCGCGTGCGAGCCACGTGGCGGCGTCGACCTGCAGCAGCGATGCGGTCGTCGCCGCGTGCCCCGACGGCGCCGGCGGTAGAAGCGTTTGCACCCCAGCCACCTTCGTGAGCTGCTGGATCTGCTGCACGAATTTGTCGCGAATACCGGCATTGAGCAGCACTTGGTTCCCGATCGACGCGAGCCGGTCGCGCAAAGCGCCGACAAACCCTCGGCTCTGATCGGAGTCGAGAAGCAGCACCACGCCGGGCTTGGTGCAGAACTGGCCGCAGCCCATCACCACCGATTCGGTGAGTCGCTGCGCGAGGGTGGCGCCGCTGGCGATCGCGCCCGGAAGCATCACCAGCGGGTTGAGGCTGCCCATTTCGGCGTACACGGGGATCGGACGCGGGCGCCGTGCACCCAGATCAAACAGCGCCCGCCCGGCCCCGAGCGAACCGGTGAACCCGACCGCTTCAATTGCATCGTTCTGCACGAGCATCGCGCCGAGTTGTTTCCCCTGCCCCTGCAGCACGCTGAACAGACCCGGCGGCAGATCCAACTTCTGCAACGCACGCAGCACGATCCCTGCGAAGAGCTCCGCGGTGCCGGGGTGCGAGGGGTGCGCTTTCACGATGACCGGATTGCCGGCGGCCAATGCCGAGGCGGTGTCTCCGCCGCAAACGCCGAAGGCGAAGGGAAAGTTGCTCGCTTCGAAGATGGCCACGGGACCGATCGGCCGGTTGACCCGCCGGACGTCCGGGCGAGGCGCGGGTTTGCGGTTCGGATCGGCGCGATCGATTGTCGCATCGAGCCAGCCTCCCTCGCGCACGAGTGTCGCGAAGAGTTTCAGCTGGCTACAGGTGCGCTGCCGCTCGCCGATCAGGCGCGGACGCGGAAGCGCCGTCTCCTGCTCGGCGACTTCCAGCAGTGGGTCGCCCGCCGCAAGTATTTCATCGGCGATGCCATCCAAAAGCCTCGCGGATAAGTGCGTCGGGAAAGCGCGCGAGAGCTGGAATGCCTTGCGTGCAGCGTCGGCGGCGCGCGCGACCTCGCGTTCCCCCGCTTCGTGGTAGGTCGCGCCGATTCGATCGCCAGTGGCCGGGTTGACCGCGCGAAACTCGGGCCCGGAAGAGGCGGCCCACTCGCCCGCGATGAGATGCCGGCCGGTCAATTCAATGTTCTGCACGAGGTTCTTCTCCAGCTGGGCATGGTAGCAGATGCGCCGAGGAGATCTTCAGCGCGAAATCGTCAGATGGGGAGCACTTCGGTCGGCGTTTCGACGCGCTCGCCGACGCGAAGCGGGTTCCGCAGCGCCCGCCCCAGCGCGGGCCAGTGGACCTGCATGACGTCGCCCGTTTGCAGGCGCAGGGATTCACCGAAGCTGAAGGCATCGGCGCCGAAGAAGTGGATGTGTACGTCGCCCGCCAGGCGGTGCTGCGGGTATTTGAAGTGATGGTGCTCGAGGTTCCCCAGGCTGTGCGACATGTTCGCCTCCCCCGTCGCCACCTCGTGCGACCACAGCGTGCGCCCCTCGCGTTCGATCGAAACCGTGCCGCGGACATCGCTGAAATCGGCCTCGACCGCCAGCTCGGGCCCGATCGCGCAGGCGCGCAGCTTCGAGGGCGCGAGGTACAGGTAATTCTTCTGCTCCATGATGTGATCGGAGAATTCGTTGGCCGTTGCGAAGCCCACCCGTCGCGGCTGGCCCTTCTGATCGACCAGATACATTCCCGCCACCTCGGGTTCTTCACCGCCGTCGTCCGCGAAGCCGGGCGCCTCCAGCTCATCGCCATGACCGCGCAGGATCGAGCCGTTGCCTTTGTAGAACCATTCCGGCTGCGAGCCGATCCGCCCGGCCTGCGGGCGTCCGCCCTCCAAACCCCACTGGAACATCTTCATGCTGTCGGTGAGTGTGACGCGGCCGGCGGTCTTGGCATGCATTGCCTGGCGGCGCTCGGCGCTGGCCTTGTGGGTCAACCCCGTGCCGGACACGAGACAGGCGGATGGATTGTCCGGGTGATCAAAGGCGGGCAGGAGACGCCAATCGGAACGGCCCTGGTAGATCTCGTCGTAGGGCAGTGGCCGCAGTTTTCCGCTTGGCTGCGCCAGCGATGCGAGGCGCTGCGACTGCCGCAGCGCATCTTGCGCGAGATCGTAAATCGAGCGGTAGCCTTCCAGCAGGTGCAGCGCACCCCCTTCGACGCGAGCGACCGCCCTGCCTTCGCGCGGGTGCCGCAGTTGAACGAGGGAGATCATCGGGTTCTCCGGAAGCTTCAGCTCAAGCCAAGCAGCGCGAGCGAGTCGCGGTGGATCATCGCCTCGATCTGCTCGCTGTTCAGCCGCGGAAGCTGCGTGCCTTCGAGCATGTTGTTGAGGCGGCGCAAGCCGTCAATCGAGGCGCTGACGGTGGTGATTGGGTAGTCGCTGCCGAACAGTACCTTGTGCCAGACGCCATACTCCTGCACCAGCATCAGGCTTTGATAAAGCTGAAACGGGCGGTAATGCAACGCGCTGATGTCGGCGTAAACGTTCTCGTGCTTGCGGATGACCGCGACGCACTCGCCTTCGTACGGATGACCGAGATGCGCAAGGATGATCTTCACCTCGGGGAAACGGATCGCCACAGGATCGAGGTGCCGCGGAAGCGTGCAGTCGATCGGCGCCTCGGCGATGAAGGTCGTGCCCGTGTGCAACAGCACCGGAAGGTTGTGCTCGCGGGCATATTCCCAGATTCGGTCCAGGCTTGGGTCATTCGGATAAAACCCGGCGTACATGGGCAGCAGCTTGATCCCGCGCAGCCCAAGCTCGCGATGCCCGGTCCTCAGCTCCGCCTCCCAGCCCGGCTGCGTCGGATCGACCGAGAGAAAACCGATCAGGCTCTCGGGGTGCTGGTTCACGTAGTTCGCGACGTAATGGTCGTCGACCCAGAGCCCGGAGCGCTTCGCCTTCCCGCCGAAGACGATGGTCTTCGTGTCCGGCGTCGCCTGGCGTCGGTATTCCTCGTACCGGACGGAAAGATCCACCTCGAGCCCCGCGCGGGCACGCCGGGCCTGCGTGCGGAAGCTGTCGCTGGAGTCCTCGGGGTAACGCCAGGTGTGGCTGTGAACGTCAATCACCATCCGTCATTACTACATAGCGCGGCGCTCCAAAGATCAATGCGACCCGAAATAGCACGGCTATTGCCGCCCGTTTCAGCGCGCGATGGTCGATCGGCGTGAATGCAGCAGGAGGAACAGAAAGAACGGCCCGCCGAGCAGCGCGGTGAGAACCCCCACCGGCAGCATCTGCAACGGCGATGATCCATGGAAGCGCACCAGTGGAAGGGCCCGCGAGGCGGCATCGGCCAGCGCAAGCAGACACGCCCCCAGCGCCGTCGCGACCGGGAGCAGGCGGCGGTGATCAGAGCCGCAGACGAGCCGCGCCAGATGCGGGCAGATCAGCCCGACAAATCCGATCGGCCCGCTGACCGCCACCGCGGACGCGGTAACCAGTGACGCCGCGATCATTCCAACCCAGCGCAGTCGGTGGATGCGCACGCCGAGTGATTCCGCTTCGGCTTCGCTGAGCGTCGCCGCATTCAATTGCCCCGAGACGTAAGCGAGGACCACCCACCCGACGGCGATGCACACCGCCGCCCCGTTGCGCTGTTCGTGCGTCAGGTTGGTGTTGATGCCGCCGACGAGGAAACGGAACGGCCCGCCCGTTGCGCTCGTCAGGTCGTGCTGCAGGTTGAGGTGATACAGCAGCAGGTAGATCGAGCCGTTCAGCGCATTGACGATCACGCCGACCAGCAGGAGCGTGATGGGATCGAGCAGCCCGGCCCGTTGCGACAGCAGGAAAACGACGCAGACCGCGACGGCCGCGCCCACAAATGCGAACGCCTGCTGGCTCATGCTGCTCACCAGCGCCGGCGCCAGGCCGAAGAGCAGCGGCCAGAGGTACACCGCCAGCGACGCACCGCTGCTCACGCCAAGGAGGTAGGGGTCGGCCAGCGGGTTGCGCAGGATCGCCTGGTAAGTCACGCCAGCCGCCGCGAGCGCCGCGCCCACGAGCGAGGCGATGAGCACGTTGTCTTCGCGAAAAGGTCGCAGAAACGCGTCCGGCCAGCCGAAGCCCGTCGAGCCGAATGACATGCACAGCATCGCGACCAGCGCCCAGCCGGCGGTGCATGCCAGCACGGTCATCAGCAGGCGCAAGACGCTCCAGCGTTTCACAAGTTACCCTGCTGAATGGGGGCGCTCGACGGCCTTGAGTCAGGCGGATGGAGCTTGGATGCGAAGACCTCCGCGGTCTCGCCGACCTTCAAGCCCGGCATGAGGATGGATGATTCGGTGAGGTAGTAGACCCGGCCCTGCTTCACTGCAGGCAACTCGGGCATGGAGTTCCAGAAACGCCGCACTTGCTCGACCGCGGGAGGCGACGCATCGCCAAGAAGTTGGAGCACGACCTGCGGCTGCAGCGCCGCGATCTTCTCCCGGTCGATGCTGAAGTATCCCGCGCCGGCCGGCGCGGCAACGTTCGAGCCTCCGGCGAGGGTGAGAACCTGGTCCAGGAAGTTATCGCGCCCCGCGACCGCCATGCCGCTGTCATCCGTGACGATCAGGGTTGGAACTGCCGGCGATCCCGCCACGCGCTTGCGAACCTCCTCCAGTTTCCGCTGCAGCGCCGCTTCTCCGGCGGCGGCCTTGGCAGACTCGCCGATGGCGCTGCCGATCTCGCGCAGGGCAACCGGGATGTCCTCCAGCTTGTCGATCCCGATGTTCTGGATCTTGATCCCCAGCTGATCGGCGCGCTGCTGCACCCCCGCCGGCACGCGCGACTTGGCAACCTGCATGACCATCACGCTCGGACGAAGCCGGCCAAGCCGCTCCCAATCGATCGATTCATAGTCACCGGCGACGGGAAGGTCGCGCAATCCCGGCTTGCCCAGATCGTACTTGCTCACTGCGACCAGGTGCTCTCCCGCCTCCATCCCGAGGATCATGTCCGTCGCCGCCGGAGAGAGCGAGGCGACGGTCAATGCCGGACGGGTGGAGGGCTCGGTGGTCGCGGAAGTGCCCCCTGTGCGCTCGCATCCGGCACCGAGAATCATCGCCAACGGAAGAAAAAGCGCAAAGACGGTGCCTCCGGCGGGTTGACCCATTGGGCGCGGATGTTAGATTTGGGGCAAATCACTGTCAAACCGAGGCCGTGACAGTGTAAAGCTTCGGACGGCTTTGATTCATTGGGCGACGCAACACCTCACAACGCGATGGAGTGCACATGAGCGAACAGACTTTATTGTCACGGATCGGCGGATGGTTCAAACGCGGGCAGCGCGAAGAAGGCGCCGTCGTCCTCGACAATGACAATGGGCAGCCCGACAACGATTTGGGCCGCCTCTCGTCCTCCAATGCGCTATCCGGCCCTGTCGAGTCGCGCAGCACCTTCCTCCGTCCGTGGGCAAAGCGCGACGCGGCCATCGAGAACGTGCAGAACGGCGTCGGCGCCCTGGCCGACCTGATGGGGGGCATCCGCGAGCACCTCGAGAAGCAATCGAAGCGGCAGGACGAACTGCTGCAATACCTCTCGCACCTTCCGCAGGCCCTTCAATCGCTCCCGGAAAACACGCGGCAGCAGAGCGAAACGCTCAAGGCGATCCACCAGCAGATGGAGCGGCAACACGAGAAGCAGTCGCAGCTGGCCGACATCCTCGAGCGGATCACCCAGGCCGACTCGCAGCACGGCCGCTCGCTCGACGCGTTGCAGGATCGCGTCGAAACTCTCAACGAGCACGACGCGAAGATCTCGGAGAACCTCAGCAGCGTCGGCGCGGCGATGCAGGCCGTCGGGAAGCACTCCGAGACCAGCGCTCAGGTGCTGCAGCAGCTGCGCGACAACATCGATAACCGCGACGGCGAGCTCGAGCGCGTCCTCCACCATCAGGGCACTCGATTCACAACCCTGCTCGCCATCGCGATCTTCCTCTCCATCGCGGCCCTCGTGGCGGTAGGAATCATCGGCTACCTCGGGTATGAGGCCCTGAGCCGCGCACGTTGAGCTTTAGGTTGCGCAGCGCTTGGTGACCCGCAGGCGGCCCATGCCCCTGAGCCGGACGTAACAGGTGCAGGAAAACACATCACGCGTCCGATAATGGACGAGGGCGACAGGGAGGTCGCGCGCGGTGACCGACGTTCTGGACCAATCTGAAGTAGACGCTCTGCTGGCCGCCGTCGATACCGGGCAGGTCCAGCAGCATGACCCGTCGTCGCATGTCTTCGGCTCGCACGGGAGCGCCGCCGTCGACGTCCAGGTCTACGATTTCAAGCGTCCGGAGCGCGTTTCCAAAGACCAGATGCGGGCTCTCGAGGCGCTGCACGAAGGCTTCGGCCGAAACCTCGGCGCCGCCCTCTCCGGCTACCTCCGCACGATCATCGAGGTCAGCGTCGCCCACATCGAGCAGCTCGCCTACAGCGAATTCATTCATTCCCTCCCCAATCCAACCTGCTTCAACCTGCTCAAGGCGGAGCAGCTTGACGGGCAGCTGTGTCTCGAGATCAGCCCGCTGATCATCTACCCGATCATCGACCGTCTCCTCGGCGGCAGCAACGCGGACCTGTTCATCCCGCAGCGTCCGCTCACCCAGATCGAGCAGCGCCTCGTGCAGCGAATCACCGACCGCGCCACCCACCACCTCTCCGAAGCCTGGAGCAATCTCACGCCGGTCACCTTCAGCGTGCAGGACTTCGAGAGCAATCCTCAGCTCGTACAGATTGTTCCCCCCAACGAAACCGTGGTGGTCGTCGGCTTCGAGCTGAAGATGGGCAACCGAGCGGGCGCCATGAGCCTGTGCATCCCCTACAACGTCATCGAGCCCATCATGGGCGTCCTCGCCGCGCAGAACTGGTTCAGCTATCAGCGCAAGGGCGGCCAGGAGGACCACGTCCGCAAGCTGACCCGCAACGTCAACAACGCGCCGGTGCAGGTGCGTGCCTTCCTCGCACAGACCACCGTCAGCCTCAACGACCTGCTCTCGCTCCAGGTCGGCGACGTCATCACCACCGAGAAGGCGACAAGCCGCGACGTGCTGATCCAGGTTGAGGGCCGGAATAAGTTCCTCGGCCAGGTCGGACAACTGCGGGGCAATCGCTCCGTGAAGATCACGCGGGCATGTCAGGATTCAGCCGAGCCGAGCAAAGAGAGCATATCAGGGGATAAACGATGAGCCGCGCCGCGACGGCCGGTTCCACGGCGATACCTTCCGATGACGCGTCCCACGCCGGCTACTTCACCCGCTCCGAGCTGCCGCTCACCAGCCTTCTGTTTCTCCTGCCCTTGATCGTCTTGTACGAAGTCGGCACTCACTTCCACTGGACAGATGCGCCTCATGGCGAATCGCAACAGATCGTCGCCTTCATCCTGATGCGCCGCTTCTTCTCGCTCTTCGGAGCCGGCGGCCGGCATCTGCCCGCGCTTGCGATCGTCGGCATCCTCCTCGCATGGCACATCGCCCGAAATGATCGCTGGAGACTCCATCCGCCCACCCTTCTTCTCATGGCCGCCGAGAGCTTCCTGCTCTGCCTCCCGTTGATCGCGCTCGGCTCGTTCATCTACATCATTCCACACACCGCATGGAACTCATTCCGCGTGCCAGAGCCCGGATCGGTCATCCTGCGGTTGGGAGCCGGCGTTTACGAAGAACTCATCTTCCGTCTCATCCTTTTCACCCTCCTCAGCCTCCTTCTGCGCGATGTGTTCCGATTTCCCAAACGCACCGCTTACCTATTACTTGTGGTTGGATCCGCGATTCTCTTCGCGGCCTACCATTACTTGGGAAGCGAGACGTTCGTGTTTCGAACCTTCGCTTTTCGCACACTCGCGGGACTCTATTTCGGGGTGATGTTTCTGTTCCGCGGCTTCGGCATAACCGCCGGCAGCCACGCCGCTTACGACCTCGTCATCCTCCTCCTCTACATGCCTGCCGCTTCGCGCTAGAAATTTATTTCGTGTAAGGGCTCAGGAATCGCCCTATAATCGCATCCTCAAAGCTCGCATTGGGCGGGCCAACGCAGATGGCAAGGCAGAGGCCGGGAAAGGATGACCGGCTAACAGGTCCCTAATGGGCACCCATCTGTTGTGCCGTGACGTTAACGACGTCAACCTGTTACCTTTGATCGTTCCAGCCGAAGAGTCGTACTCTTCTAGAAAGAGCAAGGACGCCATGAGTAGCACCAATCGAACCAAGCAGCGCCGATCGGGAGGGCTTACGCTCCTCCTCTACCAGCGCACGCTTCATCCCGAACTGTTCAAGATCCTCGCCAGCGAGCAGGTCAGCCGCCGCGCCTACGAGGCCGATATCTGGCTCGTCGAGGGTGGCCACGTGATCTCCTTCACCGCGGGGAAAAATACGCTAACTGAAGTCATCGTCACGAATAACGAGCCGCTCACCGATCGAAATCTCCTGCAGTCGATCCCCTGCCGCGGCGAGAAGTATCATGAGATGACCGTCGGCGGAAACATTCGCTACATGATCAGTACCCAGGAAGAGCAGCTCAGCCAGACGCTCTATGATGCAACGCGCCATGAAATCAGCACTTACGCTTCCAAGCGCGAGCTCATGACCGCCGAGGGCGCCGGCACCGGCGACAGCGGCGGCTTCCTCAGCGTCCTCGACATCGAGCGCCGCAGCCACGAACTGCTCGTCCAGAGCTTCCACCTCTTCGATGAGAACCAGATGGTCATCAAGACCCAGGCGATCATCGAAGTCAGCAAGGCCGCCTGAAGCGCGACGATCAGCCTGCCCCGAAAGATAGAAGCCCGGGCCCTAAAGTCCGGGCTTTCTTTTTCATCCGCCCTCGACTCGGCGCCCCCTTCACTTCTTCAAACCGCTGAGCCCCCATCCCCGCCGCCCCCGGCGTCCACCAGCCCACTCGGCACTATCGCCGCTTCAATCCGCTCCATGATCGCATCGGTCGGCCGTCGTTCATAGATGTAGTCGTCGAGCCTCGCCTTCGCCGCGCCCCCCGCCGCCTCATACTCCAGATACGCGATCCCCTTTCGCTCCCACTTCGATTTATCGACTTCGCGGATGTCGCTCAACTGCAACGACGGATGCCCCGGAATCCGAAGCGTCTCGCCCTCCAGCCGGTACTCCCCGCGCGAGTTGTAAATCGTCCACGCCAGCGCCGCTAAACCCAACGGCGGAAGAAGGATCCCAATCACCCGGTTGAACGGCACGTCATACCCAGGGTGCGGGGCCTTCTCCAGCCCCAGTCCCCCCTGCTCCGTCGGACGCGTGGCGTGATCGTTCTCCCGCGGATAGCGCACGAACCCATCGTAGATCGACCATCCGCCATAACCAATCAGAGCCAGCGACATCACGATCCACTTGAACCGGTACGACCCCGACGGCTTGGCGACGATCGTCTCTTCACTCGTCCTGGCAACCGTCTCAGTCATGTTTCATTCCCGGCGTTATCAATCCGATGTCGTTTCAGCGCTCAACCCATCGAGCAGTTGCCGCACGGCCGCGATCGCCCCATCCACCGCCATACACCCCGCGGCCAGCGCCTCGCCCTCCAAAGACGACTCCACCAACCCCACCCGGTCGCGCTCCAGCGACGCGAGCACCGCGCCCGCGCGCTGCCGCGCCTGCTCCAGCAAAACCTGATCGCTCACCGCCGGCCCCTGCATCGCGCGAATTGTACATTCGACCTCCCCTTTCCGAAACTCGCCCCGATCGCCCGGTCGGTATCGCACCGGCAAATGCAACACGCACGCGCCGCCAGCAGTCTCCCCGCGAAGCGGCGGAGCGGCGCCGCCTACTTCTGCGCCTGCTTCTTCCGCAACCCACCTCACGAATCCGTGGTTCCGACATCATCCATCGCTTCAACCGAAGCCGCCGGAGGGGAACGCCACATTTTTTCGCCCCCACCATCTGAATCAGCAAGACAACTGCTTTTCCACAGCGGCGACAGGCCACACCGGCTCGCATCACCGCTCCCCAATACCTGTGCGCCCAACTGGCACTCATTATCCACTCAATTTGCTCGCCCCCACCACCACCTGTACAACGCTCCCCCGTGTCCAAGCTTCAGCTCGCAAACCCTCGCTGCCGCGCGGCCATCAGCGCCGAATCGGGCGGCCGCATCACCAGCCTCCGAAGCGCTGACGACCCGAATGCCCCGGAACTCGTCGGCCCCGGCCATCTCGAGATCTGCAGCTTTGATAGCAGCGGTGGCGCCACATCCCGACGAAGATGACCGTTGGCAAAGGATTGCTGACTTAGCCCGAAAGTACAAAGTCCACACGGAGTTTAATCGATCGGCAGCTACAGAATGCCGAGCGTCGTGGCGATACCCCTGCTTAAACGTCAAAAGTAGTCGTTTGCGCGCATGCCCTCTTCAGGACGCGGCGGTCGATGAAAGCCCTTTTGTCGTGGCACGGGCGTCTCGCCCGTGCTGGCGGGGCACGCAGGAAAACTCATCAGCGCCGATGAATCCAAGCCGTGGAAAACGCGCCGCTGAAATCTGTCTCTACGACCGCGACGCGATCGCCGAAGAAATCGGCCGCAGAACGCGCGGGATGATGTACGACGTGCACAGCGCATCCGCGCGCTCCGCCATCTGCTGGAAGAGCTGCGCCATCGGCTCGCGCGGCCGGTCGCCCCAGTAGCGCCGCAGGATCAGGTAGATGCTGATCACGTCGTCTGAATAATCACCCGTGCGCACCTGGTAGCTGTTGGTCCGCGTCACGACGTCGATCCGCGCCTGCAGCCGGCAGTCGTCACTCAATGCCACGGTTACCGTCGGCTGGAAATCCACCGCCTTCGCCCCCGCCTCTTCGGTCAGGCAGGTCAGCGGCGACTCGGTGAACAGGCTCTCGGCGATGATCTCGTCGTGGTTGCCGCCGAAGGAAAGGTCGAAGCCGAACAGCACGTCGAGGTAATCGATTTCGATGGGGCTGATGCCCAGGTGGTGGGGCGCGTTCTCCAGCAGCAGCGTGTGCAGCTTGAGCGCCTCTTCGACGCTCTCCGGATTCACGTGGCCGCTCGAGAGGCGCTTCGGCTCCAGGCTCAGCCAGCGATAGCCCTGACCGCTGCGGTCCTCCTCGAGGTTGAACTCCCCCGCGTCATTCTTGCGGAAGCGCGACATCGCCGGGTACGCCTTCTGCACCCGCTCGAAAAAATGCAGCAGCGTCTCGCGGTTGTGCGGAAGCGCCAACTGCGAGCCGAGCCGCATGTTGACGTAGAAGTCTTCGCAAAACGCCGAATACGGATGGGTCATACAGTCTCCCAAGTCCCGACGGAGGAGGCGCCCTTGGCTTCAAGATCGGTCGCAACGCCCTATAACCTTTAGCCGGACCTTCGACCCCGCCCTCTCTTAAACCGAAAACGCCGGCGCGGCGGGTCGTTGACCCCCATTTTTCGCCCCCGTACAACACCAGCATGGCCAAGCCCGTGTATGCGCTGGTCGGCTCCGACTCCTTCGTCCAGCTGCAGAAGCTTGCGGAAATCCTCCAGACGATGCCGCCCGAGGTGCAGCGCATCGACGCCGATGGAGAGCGCGCCGAGCTCGCGGAGGTGCTCGATGAGCTGCGCAGCTTCGCCATGTTCGGCGGCGGCAAGCTGGTAGCCGTCCGCAACGCCGAGGCCTTCGTCACCCGCTTTCGCGAGCAACTCGAAGGGTATGTCGCCCACCCTTCCGACAGCGCGACGCTCGTCTTGCGCCTCGCATCGCTGCCCTCCAACCAGCGCATCTACAAAGCCATTGCCAAAGTCGGCCAGATCATTCAGTGCAATCCACCCATGCACCTGTCGCGCTGGATCGTCGAGCAAGGGCGTTCCGTCCACGGCATCGCCGTTGAACCCGATGCCGCCCATCTGCTGGCCGAACTGATTGGCGATGACCTCGGCCGCCTCGACAGCGAACTCGCCAAGCTCGCGATTGATGTTGAAAAGGGAAAGGTCACCGCGAATCACGTCAGCGCAACCGTCACCTTCCAGCGCGAGCAGGAAATGCGCGACATGACCAATGAGCTCGCCGCCGGCAACCCCTCCGAGGCGCTGCGCCGCTGGCGGCAACTGGTCCAGCTCGACCCCTCCGCTGAGTTCCGCGCGGTCACCTGGCTCGGGATGTGGCTCGAGAACGTACGCAAGGCACAGGCGCTGCAGCGCAAGGGGCTCAACCCTTTCGCCATCGCCCAACAGCTTCGTATCGGGCCGCGCGAGATTCAGGCCCCGTTCATGAAGACCGTCGACACCCTGGGAGATCGCGGCGTCTCCAAGGCCCTGGATCTCCTCGTCGAAGTAGACCACCAATCCAAATCCGGCGTCGGCGACGCCGCCACCAACGTCGAACAGTTCATCCTCCGAATGGCCGCCGAGTTTGGCCCCCCGGAATGACGTGGATTCGGCTTTCGCACTTCTTTCAGCCGCTAGTTCAACGCAGAACGGATCATGTGCCTGGGGACTACATCGAGCGTAACCATCAGCGCGACGCAAAACCCACTTCAAGAATAGAACTGCTGGTCGGTCACACCGTCCTGAGCTCGCAGGCTGAACTTCTTGCGAACTCCGGACACATAGCATCTCAAGACCGTCCGGCCCCCCTTGCTCGGGACCGGATAGCTGAGCGAACCGCGGTAAAACAACGTGTGGGAACCCTTGCCCCGGCCAGTATCCTCAAGAATGCCAAATCTGCCCAGAATTCGACGAAGCTCCCTCAACTGCAGCGGATGGTCTGCCATGAACGTCAAGCGAGTGCGGGGTGCGCTTCTTCTGATTGATGCTGCGCATCGTCAAATTCCCGAGCGTCTACACTCTCAATGATTGCCGGCTCCCACTCATGGCCCACAAGCACGTTGGCGATCTTTTTGCCAGCGGCGAACATCTCAAAGAATCTTCCGTCTGCCGGCGTGAACAGGTTGGACCAGTTTTGATGCTCAGCACTGAAAGCGGCTTGAAGCGTGATCGCAGTCTTGAGGCTTTCCATTGCCTCCTCCTGACTCCCGCCATTGCCCATCAAATCAAATTCAAGGCAATGAGCGATCCATTCATCGCCCTCTCGATAGAAGACGATTCGGATCGGCACCCGGAGCTTGAGGGGCACATTCGATTTCAACAAACACCCTCCTTCAGAATATCACATCGTCAATCGCCATACGAGGCGGCGTTGTCACCTCGAGACTCGGGTACAACCCGCCGCAGATGGCTTGCGCCCGACCAACCGAATTGCTCTCACCGTCCCGCGCCCACCGCTGACGGCGCCGAGGTCGGCGGGCGGCCGCTGTTTTCGCCGAAGAGAATCAGGTTGCGCATGATCGCGGTCGCCGTCGCGGGGTCGTACCCGTAGACTCCATCCACCTCCTGACCGACCAGTCCATTACTTAGATCCTCCCGGCTGAAGAAGACCGCCAGGCGGTTGTTCACCGAGATGGCCTTCAGCCGCGGACCTTTCAGACCGCTTTCCATGTTGCGCGCGAACTGTCGGTGATTGAAGGTTTCGATCTTCGCGCCGGGCCAATTGAATACGTTGCTGCTCGCGGGCAGGGCTTCAGAAGCCGTCACCGCCTGCACGCCGAAGATCGCCGTCAGCTCGCTCTCCGCGGACTTGGCAAACTCCGCCGAGCCGCCGGCCGCGTCGATGATGAGCGTGCCTCCGTTGACGACGAATGCCTGGATCTCTTTCCGGGCCGCATCGCTCAGCTTGATCGCGGTCGTGCCGGTCATATGCGCCAGACGGAAGCCATCCAGTTTTCCCTCCCCCGGCACGACCACCTGGGGCTCGAGCGCGACCTTCTGGTTGTTGAGCATGAAGATCGCCATCCGCCGCCACCCGCCCGGCTCGGGCGCCCAGTTGCCACCGACGTTGAGCCGCGCGATTCGAATCGCGCCGGAGGGAATCGCCCCGCTGGGGCGAAGGACGTAGCTCTCGTCTTTCTTCCGGATGTCGGTTTTGTCGACCGCATACTGGTAGATGTTGGCGCCGACCTGATACAACTCTTCGCGCCGATCGCCGGACTGCCATGTCTTGCTCGCGTCGTCCTGCGGAATCAGGATCATCAGCTCGCGCACCCCATTGCTCAGCCCCTGCACCGGCACCGGCCGGCGCCATTTCACAAATTGCTGCCGCACGAAAATCGGATGGTCCGCGGGCAATTCCCGGAAGGCGTAATCGGGAAATATCTTCTTCCCCAGCTCGCGGAAAGACTCCGCGAACGCCTCGCTGCCGCAGTCGGCGTTGGCCAGGATCAACCCGCCCGATTCGGCAAACGCCCTCAGCGTCGCGGCCTCGTCGTCATCGAAAGGAATCGCCTGGTCCCCGGTGATGTAAAGAATCGGCGCATCGCGCAGATCGTCGGCCCCTACCTTGAGGTTCACGATCTGCCAGTTCAAGTAACGCTCGGTGCGCCGCCCCGACCACCGCACCAGGTTGGCCACGTCGCGCGGGCGCTGGTTCCAGTGCAGCGTCAGATCTTCCGGCTGCGTCTCCGCGGGCGCAGTAGCGCTCTTCTTCCCCGCCGCTGCCTTCCCCCGGATCGGCCCCGCCTTATTCGCCCTCGCATTCGCGGTCCGGGCCGGGGCCGGAGCAGGGGCCGGCGCCGGCGCCGCCTTTTCTGCCGCCTCCGGAGCGGTGGAGGGCGCGGTCGCATTCGGCTTTGGCGCGTTCGCGATCGCGCTGTAGTCCAGCTTGTTCATCATCACCGGCGCGCGCCCGCGCGATAAAAACAGCAGCGCGAAAGCCGTGTCCGGAATCACGGTGCGGCCCGGGAACATGGTCGACCACGAACCGTCGGGCTTCTGACTCTTCACCAGGGACTGTGCGCCGGCCGCGTACCAGTCCGTCTGTCCGAAAAACTTGTACCCGCTGGACACCCCGATGCGCTCGACGCCGTACCACGCGTAATTGTTCTCCCCAATCTGCGCGAAGTTCTTCGTCATCCAGTCCAAACCCGATTGAATGTTCGGGTTGGTGACGTTGCCATGGCACTCCACCCCTTCGTTGGAGTGCAGGTAATCCTGGGTGATGAACAGCGTCGCAATTCCGGCGGCGGTCATCGCCGCGTTCGGCTGCGAGCCCACATATCCTCCCTTGCCGTTGCCATTGTAATTCCAGCTTCCGTCTGCAAACTGATGGCCCCGCCAGCTCTCGTCGATGATCGCCCAGACGCGGTCATCGATCGGCACGTCCTCCTGTGCGCACGCCCACAGTCCCAGCACGCCATACTGCCCTACGCTGTGGTCGATGCGCGCGGCGGGCCCGTAATGCCACAATCCACGCGCCGGCCCCTCCTGCTCCTGCAGGACCAGAAGCCGCTGGGCGTCGGCGCGGATCAGCTTGGTCATTTCCGCAGACATCGGCCGCGGCATGAACGTCCACACCTGGCATCGCAGCGCGATGGCGTACACACCGACCATGTCGCATCGTTTCAGGAATTCGATCGCCGGCGTGATTCGCTCGCTCTGCGGGCTCTCCCCTGACGCCAGCAGCGCGTACGTCGCGATCGCGGTGAAACCGCCATAGTCGAAACCCTGAGCCTGTTCTCCATTGTGCTCGCTGCCGATGCGCTTCTCATCCGGCTCCCACCGCCCCGCGACCACCTGCTTGCTGTAGAGGAACTCCTTGCCCCGGCGAATCGCCTCATCAACCTCCGCCGAGGTCACCGCGGCACACGGACGCGCAAGACCCAACAACGCCAGGCTCGTCGCGGCGATTCCGATTATCCGGCTGCGAATGGTGCGTGCTCTCATGGTGTTTCAGGTAATCTTGATTGCACACGATTATTCGCCCCCCGCGGCGGGAATACAATCCATGAAACCCCCGGCATCCGCCGGATCGATTGCTCTGCGCTCGCCGCCGCCTTGCCCTCTCGCGGCGCCAAGGCTATACCCTCGGCGTCCTGTGAACGAACCGGCGGGCCGCGATTTCGTCCTCCTGATGCAATGACAAAGAAGCGACACAAGTTCACGGCACGGATATCCAGCACCGCGCGCGGCTCCCTTCCTGGCTCGCGCAACTCCTCCAGCATCGTCCGCATCGGACTTACGCAAATGAGCTGCGGCGACGATGCCCGCCAGAACCTGGTGAAACAGGTCATGCTGCTGGAGCGCGCCGCCTCCGACGGCGCACGCATCCTCTGCACCCAGGAACTATTCCGCTCCAAATACTTCTGCCAGGTCGAAGACCATCGCTTCTTCAAGCTCGCAGAAACCATTCCCGGCCCCAGCACCGACGCCTTCACCAGGCTGGCGAAAAAGCACAAGGCTGTCGTCATCGCGTCCCTCTTCGAGAAGCGCGCCGACGGGCTTTACCACAACACCGCGGTCGTCATCGATGCCGACGGGTCGATCAAAGGCGTCTATCGAAAGATGCACATCCCCGACGATCCGCTCTACTACGAAAAGTTTTACTTCACCCCCGGCGACACCGGCTTCCGGGCCTGGGACACCGCGCAAGGCAAGATCGGCGTGCTCGTCTGCTGGGACCAGTGGTTTCCCGAAGCTTCCCGCCTCACCGCCCTGCAGGGCGCGCAGATCATCTTCTATCCCACCGCCATCGGCTGGCACCCGGCTGAAAAAACTTCGTACGGAACCGCCCAACACGAGTCCTGGGAACTCATCCAGCGCTCCCACGCCGTCGCCAACGGCTGCTATGTCTGCGCCCCCAACCGCGTCGGAGTCGAAAAAATCCTCGGCGCCGACGGCAAGCCCGTCAGCAAAGAGGGAATCCAGTTCTGGGGCCAGAGCTTCGTCGCCGCGCCCGATGGGCAGGTGATCCAACGCGCATCCGTCGACAAGGAAGAAGTTCTCGTTGTTCCCTGCGACATGCAGCGCGTCGAATTCAGCCGCACCCACTGGCCCTTCCTCCGCGACCGCCGCATCGATGCCTACGGGGATCTCACCAAGCGTTTTGTTGACGCTCCTGACATGAATCAGGTGACCAAGTGACCAGTGAAGACATCAGGTCTGAATTGGAGAAGAACCCCTTCGTCCCGCTCCGATTCCATCTCGTGAGTGGAAAGACAATTGACGTTAAAGTGTCCTATGCGGCGTGGATGCTGCAAAATGCCGTCATGATCCTTCAAGATCCGCGGATCGAACGGGAGCGAGCGGGCCATTATGACATCGTCTCGCTGCGCAACATCGAGCGCATTGAGCAACTGTAGGCCGCCGGACCAGGAATACCGATGCTTCTCGAGGAAGTTCAAACTGTTCTCAAGCGCAGCCCATTCGTGCCGTTGCGTCTTCGAAAAGTTGACGGCAAGACGTTGGACATTCCATTCAGGCACGTCGCGGTGCCGCTGAACAGCGGACTGCTGGTAATGAAGGGGGTCAAGAATGAGAACAGCCGCGAGGCGAAAGGGTATGAAGTCGTGGGCTATCAGAACATCGACCGCATCGAACCCAGATCAAACAGGTCCCGCCGTTCGCGCAGTTGATGCCCATGGCGAAGCTCAAAGTTTTGGATGCTACGCCCGCCGCGCTCGGATATGAATTCCCCGCCGAATGGGCCCCGCACGCCGCTACCTGGTTCAGCTGGCCCCGGCCTGAGGGCATTTCCTTCCCCGGCAAATATCACACCGTCCCTGAAAACCTTGCCCGAATCATCCGCGCGATCCAGTCGCGCGAGCAGGTGCACATCAACGTTCCCAACGAAAACTGGGAGCACATCGTCCGCCGGCAGCTGAGCGAGCATCGCTGCCCGACGCGCAACCTCTTCTTCCACTACATCAAGACCAACGAGAGCTGGTGCCGCGACCACGGCCCTGCCTTTGTTCTTCGCCGCCGCGGCACAAAGAGGTCGGTGGCAATCCTCGATTGGGGATTCAACGCCTGGGGCGGCAAGTATCCGCCGTATGACGATGACGACGCGGTCCCCACGCGGATCGCCGAACAGCTCAAGCTTCCGGTCTTCTATCCTGAGATCGTTATGGAAGGCGGCGCCGTCGACTTCAACGGCGCGGGCACCGTGCTGACCACCGAGTCATGCCTGCTCAACAAAAATCGAAATCCCAGGCTCTCGAAGAGAAAGATCGAGCAGTATCTCAAGGACTACTACGGCCAATCCCACGTCTGCTGGCTCGGCGAAGGAATCGCCGGCGACGACACCGATGGTCACATCGACGACCTCGCCCGCTTCATCGACCCCCGTACCATCGTCACCGCGATTGAAGAAGATCCGAAGGATGACAACTACAGGGTCCTCAAGGACAACCGCCGCCGGCTCGACGCCCTTCGCGATCAGGCCGGCCGCCCCTTCAAGATTGTCGAGGTCCCGATGCCCGGGTTCGTCGAGCATGATGGCCAACGTCTGCCCGCCACCTACGTCAACTTCTACTTCGTCAACCGCGCCCTTCTCGTTCCCACCTACCGCCACCGGTCCAATGACAGAAAGGCCCTCCAAATCCTGCAGCGGCATCTCCCGCGCAGGAAGGTCATCGGCATCGACTGCTCGCAATTGATCTGGGGATTAGGGGCGATCCACTGCCTCACCCAGCAGCAGCCGAGATTCTGAGGCATTGTCCCGAATCGATCTGGTGTGCGACGCGCCAGCCGGTGCCACGGACCTCAGGCAGGCGCCGCCCCACTTCGCAATGCCCTTCGCCTCTCGCGCAAAGCTTCAATCCCGTCGGATCAGCTGCTCACAGGATCATCACCACCGCCGAGATCACGCTGGTCCACATCCCGGTCTTGTCCCCTTCCGCCGTCTGCACCACCGCGCGCGTCTTCACGATTTCACCGCTCATCTGGTACTGCTGCTCGCGCTCGTTCCAGTCTTTGTCGGCGTCGAACGGAATCCCCAGCGTCGTCGCCAGCATGGTCGCCGCCAGGTCTTCACAAAGGTCTTCCGTCTTCTTCTCGCTCATTCCGTAACCGTGATGCTCGGCGATGTACCCATGCGCGTGATTCTTCGGGATCGCCAGCCCGATGCCTGCACAGATGAGCCGGTTCGGCTCGTCGGTCGCCGCCTCAGCCAGCACCACGAAGGTGATCTGCCCCGGCTTGAGCCGCGGCTGGCCCTCCCGGACGGGAACGATCTTGCAGCTTGTCGGGTAGATCGACGAGACGCGCACCAGGTTCTGCTTCTCGATCCCCGCGTCCCGCAGCGCCAGCTCGAAGCTCATCAGCTTCTGAGGGTGCCGCCCCACGCCCTTGGTGAAGAAGCACTCCTTGGGCACCATGTCGTTGCCATCGAGCATCAATCGATTCTCCTGCTCGCCTAACGAGCCCCGCCCGGCGAGAATACCGCTGGCGGTGACGCGGGATTATAGCGTCCTCACTCTGCACGCAAAGAAGCAACGCGAATTTAACGAGCGGTTTCCTTCAGACGAACCTCAGCACGCCCGACTGCCGTCTTTCCGCATTGCCCGAAGCGGAAGACTCAGCGAAGCTCTCTGGCGGAAATTGAAATGGAAGCAATTCCCAGCACGCCAGTCCGCTTTCGCCTTTTCGCCGTCGCGGTCGCGATTCTTCTTTTCGCCGCCGCCGGCTGGATCCTCTACAACGGCCTCCTCCGCACCGCCAGGCCCCCAGCCGAGCCCCGCGCGATCTCTCCGCGCGGCGACCTCGCATCAGACGAGCGAAGCACCATCCAGCTTTACCAGCAGAACCGCCCCTCCGTCATTTTCATCACCACCCTTTCCCAGCGAGTCGACCTCAACACCCGCAACGTGACCGAGCTCCCGCAGGGCACCGGCACCGGCTTCGTCTGGGACGACGCCGGGCACGTTGTGACCAACTTTCACGTCATCAAGGACGCCAACGCCGCCAGGGTGACGATGGCGGATCGCGAAACCTACCCCGCGCAGCTGGTCGGCGTCGCGCCTCAGCACGACCTGGCCGTCCTTCGAATCAACGCGCCGAAAGCGAAGCTGCGCCCCATTCCAGTCGGAACCAGCAGCGACCTCCAGGTGGGACAAAAGGTCTTCGCCATCGGAAACCCCTTTGGCCTCGACGAAACCCTCACGACCGGTGTCGTCTCCGCCCTCGGCCGCACCATCCGCAGCATGACCGATCGCCCCATCCAGGACGTGATCCAGACGGATGCCGCGATCAACCCCGGAAACTCCGGCGGCCCCCTGCTCGATAGCGCGGGGAGACTTATCGGCGTGAACGCGGCCATCTACAACCCCTCCGGCTCCAGTTCCGGAATTGGCTTCGCGATCCCTGTCGACATGGTCAACCGCATCGTTCCACAGCTCATCGCCAACGGCCGCGTTGTCCGCCCGCAACTCGGCATCTCCAGCGACGATCAGATCAGCGCGTCAATCACACGCCGCATGGGCATTGAGGGCGTGCTCGTCCTCGGCGTGCAGCCAGGATCACCCGCCGCCGAAGCAGGGCTCATCGGAACCGTGCGCACTCCGGAGGGAATCGTGGCCGGCGACGTCCTTCAGCAGATCGACGGCAAGCCTGTGCGAACGATGGAGGAAGTGAACGACGTGCTTCAAAAATACAAGGCGGGCGACACCGTCACGCTCACCGTGATGCGCAACGGCGCGACCAGGAAGATTCCCGTGAAGCTCCAGGCCGGCGCGGACATTCAGTGAGCGCCAGAACTGCCATGGAGTCCCGCGCCTGCAGGCGTTGTCCCCGGCTTAAACGGTGCGGTTCCAGTCGGGCGGGAGAATCAATACCGGGATGCGCGTGTTCTTGATCAGCTCAACCGGCACATTGCCGGCGAGCAGACGCGCGAAGACGTTCTTTCCCGTGAGGCCCAGCACGATCATCGTCGCCTCACGCTCCACCGCCGTGTTGAGCACTGCCCGGGCAATGTCGTCGCTGAACATCAACAGGTCCTGCACGGTGATCCCGCGCTCCTGAAGCTTTTCGCGAAGCAGCCGGATTGCGGCCTCGCCATCGGCCTGTTCCTGTTCGCGCATCTGCCCCCCGCTCGGCCGTGACACATGTACGACGATCACCTCCGCCGACAGCCGTTTCGCGAGATCCGAGACACAATCGAGGACCTTCTGGGCGGCCCAAGGGCTGCTGACGGCGACCAGGATTCGGCTCATTCGCAATCCTCGGCAGTTGCCCCGCCGCTACGCGCACCACAAACTTCCTGCGGACTGATCTCAGCCCGCCAACCCGGCCTTCGACATTAGCTCCCGCAGCCGCCGCAGCGCCTTGCCGCGGTGGCTTACCGCGTGCTTCTCCACGGGCGGCAATTCTGCGGTGGTGCGGGCCAATCCGTCAACGTGGAACAATGGATCGTACCCGAAACCGCCGCTTCCACGCGCACCCTGCAGGATTCGCCCCTCTACCGCGCCCCGCGCCGTCAGCACGATGCGGCCCTGAGGGTCTGCCAGTGCCAGCACACAGACGAACCGGGCCGTGCGACTCTCCTCCGGCACGCTTTGGAGTTGCTCGAGGAGCAGCGCGTTGTTGGCAGCGTCGCCTTCGCCTGCGCCATGAAGCTGCGCCCAGCGGCTGCTGACCACGCCAGGCTTGCCGCCAAGGGCATCGACCGAAAGCCCGCTGTCATCCGCCAATGCCCACATCTTGAATTGAAACGCATACCCGCGCGCTTTCAGGCAGGCGTTGGCCAGGAAGGTGTCGCCGGTTTCCTGGATCGGCTCGACCGGCTTCAATTCGGCCAAGTCTCGGCACGCAAGACCGCCGCCGCTACCAAGCATCTCACGAAACTCGCGGGCCTTACCCCGGTTCGCGGTGGCGATCAACAACTCCAAGGCTAGCGCCCCCCGCTCGAGCCCCGCTCGCCCTTGTTGGGCGCCGGCCCCGCCTCGCCGCCAATGCCGGTTGCCTCCAAGGCGCGCTGCTCCAAGCTGCCTTCCTCCGCCACCCCCGGCCGCGCATCGCCCTCGTCATGCAACAGCGATTCGCGTCCCGGAATCATCAGCACCGCCGACGGTTCCGGCCTCATTCCGCTGCGCGTCCGAAACATCCGCACTTCGCCGTTCACCGCGTGCTCGGGATACTGCCGCATCATGTTCATCAAGCTCGTGTCCTGCACTTCCAGCACCGGCTCGATCACCTCGATCTTCTTCCCGTTCTCGTCACGCAGGTTCCGCATCACGCTCGCCGGAAGCTTGACCGCGCTCACGATGAACGTCTGGTGCGGGTCCCGCGTTCGCCCGGCGTCCTTCTCCTGTTTCTTCACCGCCTCCAGCGGCCACGAGCCGATGCAGACCGAACTGGCATTGACGCCGTGATAGAAAAACGCACGAATCCCCTGCCGCCGCGCCTCTTTCACCGCTTCCACCGCCGCACGCTTGCGATCCGGGCTGTCGGCATACGCCGCGATCTCCAGCGTCCAGAAGTGATCGCGCGGCGCGCTCTGAAGATTCCATTCGGAATTCGCCTCCGGATCCGGCGACTCCAGCGCCAGAAACATGCTGCTTTCAAACGGGCGGTTCCCCATCTCATCCAGCATCGCCACGATCCGGCTGCGATCGTTCCTGGCACGCCGCGCTTCCTTCGCGTCCTGCTTCTCTTCGATGTTCCCGTAGTAGCCGTAGTACAGCGTGCTCTCCTCATCGCTGTGGATCAGGTACCAGTCGCGCATTTGAGTCTTCTTCAGAAGCTCCTGCTTCATTCGCTTCGTGCGCTCGACGTGATCGTCCCCCAGAATCCGAACGCAGAAGATCGTCCACTGCGCCCCCTTCGGCGGCGCCGGGGCGTCTGAAACGTCTCCACCGCCGCTGGAGCTGGATTGGTTTCCGGCGCTAGCACCGGGGCCCGCGTCCGCTGGCGCCTGGGCGCTCATGAGCGGAGCGGCGGAATGGGAAGATGGCTGCCCGTTTTCGCCGCAGGACATCGCGCCCAGCGCCGCCAGTAAGCCGACGATCAGCACGTACTTCATTGGGAATCTCCCGAAGGTAGGCACCGGCGCATTTTAGCAGCAGGGCGCCGCAAAGGCGCAAATCCCCAGCGTCCGGCGTCGCATCCGCTCCACCTCTGCGCTTGTGCGTGAAATCATCTCTCACTCCCACAACTCTACCCATCATCGCAAAAGGAGCCAGCGTTGCCGCCCGCTCCGGAGGGCGCAAAAACGGGCGGCGGCAATTCGAGTTGAATTCGCCGCCGCCCGGGGTTTTTCGGTTTCAGTGCAGTTGATCAGCCGCCAGCGCCGCCGAGGCTGTTCTCGCCCTTCCTCCAGGGATACTGCCACCAGCTCACGCTGCCATCGCGATACAGCACGTTCCCGCCCATGCCATGGCAGCCCTCGTTCGCGTTCGGACAGAGTGGGCTGTTGTAATCGAAGTAAAATCGATAGCTGCCGATGTCCCACATCATCGCGCCCTTCGCCGGACGCATTGAAAGGCCCAGCGCGCCCGCCGCGGTATATCCCTGCGTCCAGTACGTGTCGAAAAAACCGTACCCCGTCTGATCCAGGTTCTTCCCCAGCCGGCCGTAGACGTCCCCATTATACGAACACCAGAACTGATAGAACTGTCTCGGGTTCGAGTTGATCGCCTTCTCGATCGTCAGCGGATCAAGAGAGGGCTGGTAGTTTGCGGCTACGTTCGAAAACGCGAAGCTGCGCACGCTCGGGCACTCGAACGGCTTTAGCGTCGAGATGTACCTGGGATACAGCGCCTCCAGCATCCCGTTCGGACCGCCCTGCTGCATCCAGTGCTGCTTCCAATACTCCCCAGCTCCACCCCAGTGCGTGCCGTCGCCGTTTGCGATCGGCCAAGTCCCGCGCTTATCCATCGGAATGTACTGGACGGGTCCAGTCCAATCGTCCGCCTTCGAAAACTTTGGGTTCCAATCGGCATAGCGCTTATAACCGGGCTTGTTCTTGATCGCCTGCTCATCGAGGTATGAGAAATAGTGAACGAACAGGTTTCCCTTGTTGTCGTTCACGTAAGAAAAAATCGCGATCCCGATCTGGTGAAGGTTGCTTCCGCACTGCGCTCGCCTGGCCCGCTCCTTCACCTTCCCAAGGACGGGTAGCAGGATGCCGATGAGCACCGCGATGATGGCAATCACCACCAGCAACTCGACCAGCGTAAAAGCCCGCTTCTTGCCGGTTTGAAAGCCACGCATGACAGATCTCCTGAACACCGAATCCAACTCGTCCGGACCGCCCGCGCGGGGTCCGCCTCTCAATGGAGATTATACGGCAAGTCCGCTTCCAAAGTTTCGTGAAAAAATGGCTTCACCCTCGTTTTTCCCGTCATGACCACCGCCTGGGGCTCATTCTTTCTCCGGCCGTAGTCTCTCCTTCGACTGGACCTTTCAAACCGCGCCAACGATGCGCGCAGCAAATGACACGGACTGGTTCGTCCTTCGTGCCGGGGCCTACGTTCCCTGGCCGCCGAAGCCGTACTCGTTCTTCCGCCAGGGATAATCCCACCAGCTTACGCTGCCGTCGATGGACATCACGTTTCCGCCGACACCGTGGCAACCCTCGTTGGCGTTGGGCGCGAGGGCATGCCCGATGCTGAAAAAGTTCCAATAGCTGCCGACGTCAAACAGGAGTGCTCCGCGCGGCGAGCGGCGATTCATCCCCGGCTCGAAATACTGCATGTAGCCCTGCGTTAGGTAGCAGTCGTAGTACGCCCTTCCGTTGTCATCCCATTTGCTTCCCAGCCGGCCATACAAGTGACCGACGTAAGAGCTCCAGAAACTGTACCAGCCTGAGCGCGGCGTGCTTATCACGACCTTCTCGATCTCCCGCGCATCCAATGAAGGCTTCCAGTTGTCCGGCACGTCCAGGAAGGCAAAGCTGCGCACGCTCGGACACTCCCACACCCGTAGTGATCCAAGGAAATTGGGGTAGAGTGTCTCCAGCGCACCGTCGGCGCCGCCAAGGTTCTCGGCCCATTCCTTGTACCACTGGGCATCATAGGGCGGAGACCAAAGATGCCCGGAGTAATTGGCAATCGGATAGCAAAGTCGCTTTTCCGGGGTTTGATAACCGGCCACAATCCCGTTGTTGTCCGGCCTCGCCTTGGTCGGGTCCCACAATCCCACTCGTTTGTAACCCGGTTGGGTCCTGTACAACCGTGCATCCTCGACGGAGGGCCTGTGCTTAAACAGTTTCCCCCCATTCTGATTCGCGTAGTTGATCAATGCGATGCCAATCTGGTGTAGGTTGCTGGCACATTGGGACCGCCGGGCTTGCTCCTTTACCTTGCCGAGGACGGGGAGCATGATGCCGATCAGCACCGCGATGATCGCGATAACCACCAGCAACTCGATCAAGGTAAAGCCCCGCTTCTTCGGCCGAGCGTGAACAAACGAAATCATCAGAGCCTCCAAACGCTTAGCCGCCGTACACGCCTTCGACGATCTCACGGCATTAGCGCGGATCGAAGAAATGCGGGTTTCGCCACGTTCAGTCCACGGGCCAGGGTCCAGCGCGAACGTCGCCGCATTCCCCGAATTTCATCCTTTGTACTCCTGCTTCCTCCAGCCGTAGTCTTGCCACTCGACATGCCCGTCGCGAAATGCAAAGTTCCCGCCGATGCTATGGCAACCTTCGTTGGCATTCGGCATCGCCGGGTGGTCGATGTTGAAGCCAAACCAGTATGAGCCGACATCCCAGAGCATCGCGCCGGGCGGGCTGCGGTAACCCGGCTTGGCATATCCGCTGTAGTAGCCCTGGATGTAGTACGAATCGAACCACCCGTTGCCGCACAGCGCCATGGGCGTACCAAGCCGGCCATAAACGTCACCGACATATGAGCACCAGAACTCGTAAGCGCTGTTCGTATCAATTGCCTTCTGCAGCACCAGCGGGTCCATCACCGGCTTGTAGCCATCAGGTACGTTGGCGAACATGAAGCTGCGTACGCTTGGACATTCGAGGACGGCAAGGCTCGGCAGATATCTCGGGTACAGCGCCTCGATCATCCCCACATGACTGCCCTGATTCATCCACGGCCAGTTTATTGGATTGGAAACCTTCTGCGGATTGCTCGGATTAGTCAGATCGATCTGTCCGTATTTGTAAGTCGGGTCGTAGTTGGGGGGATACGACGAGCTTGCGAAGGGGTGGTTCCCACGCTGATCCGGGGGGACATAGGGATAGGGAGCGTACCCACTGGTTGGCGCGTAGTGGTTGATGTTCCACATCTTCACCGGCCCATTCGCGGGCTTTTTCCCCACCTTGGCAAGCCGGATAACTGCCGCTTGCTCCGCAGCCGACTGCCAATGCATGAACAATCTCTGCTTGTTGTCGTTCGCATAGGCGAAGATCGCGTATGAGATTTGGTGCAGATTGCTGGCACATTTTGCCCGCCGGGCCCGTTCCTTCACTTTTCCCAGCACCGGGAGAAGGATGCCGATCAGGACCGCGATGATCGCGATCACCACCAGCAGCTCGATCAAGGTAAAGCCCCGCTTCTTCGGCCGAGCGTGAACAAACGAAATCATCAGAGCCTCCAAACGCTTAACGGCCGTACGCGGCTTCCACGATCTCCACGGCATTAGCGCGGATCGAAGAAATGCGGGTTTCGCGACGTTCAGCCCACAGGCCAGGGTCCAGCGCGAACGTCGCCGCATCCCCCGAATTTCATCCTTTGTACTCCTGCTTCCTCCAGTTGTAATCGCGCCATTCGACATGGCCGTCGCGGAAGGAGAAGTTGCCGCCAATCCCATGGCAGCCTTCGTTGGCATGCGGCACCCGCCCGTCGTTAATATTGATCCAGAACCACAACGAGCCAATATCCCACAGCATCGCACCAGGCGGGCTGCGCTTCTCCTGTCCTCCATACCCGCTGTAGTAGCCCTGAATGTAATACGAATCAAACCACCCGTTGCCGCATAGTGCCATGGGCGTGCCAAGCCTCCCGAAGATATCGCCCGCGTAACAGCCAAAGTACTGGTAATACGTCTTGTTGTTGAGCGCCTGCTCCAACACGCGCCAGTCCACATAAGGACGGTAATCTTGCGGAGACACCATCAGGTCCGCGTAACAGAAGTCCTTGGAACTCGGACATTCCAGCACGCCCAGACTCGGCAGATACTTCGGATACAACGCTTCGAGCATGCCATATGGGCCGCCCATGTTCATGAAGGGCCATGCGCACGGATTCGTGTTTCCACCGCCATACTTGGTCTCGCCGTTGTACGGCTTCCCGTCTCCACCCACGGGCACATCTGCAGTGATAATCGGACTCGTACTTCGCTGCTCCGGTGGGAGGTACGGGTACGGGGAATAACCGGATGGCGGCGAAATGTGATAGACATCCCATATAAAAATTGGGATTTTGTTACCCATCTTCTTCCCCGCCAGTGCCAGCCTCCGCCTCTCGCTGGCCTCCGCGCTGGAGGCCCAGTGGTTGAACAGCTTCCCCCCGTTGTCGTTGGCGTAGGCAAAGATCGAGATTGTGATCTGCTTCAAATTACTTGCGCACTTGACTCGCCGCGCGCGCTCTTTCACTTTTCCCAGCACCGGGAGAAGGATACCGATCAGGACCGCGATGATCGCGATCACCACCAGCAGTTCGACCAGGGTGAAACCGC
Source organism: Tepidisphaerales bacterium (assembly GCA_038204465.1). Lineage (GTDB taxonomy): Bacteria > Planctomycetota > Phycisphaerae > Tepidisphaerales > Tepidisphaeraceae > JBBRCX01. The sequence goes on from JBBRCX010000011.1 coordinate 58,611, forward strand.
CGGACCTGGTCCGCCGATCTCTATCTGATGCCAAAACGCCGCGTCGCCGTTGAAAGCTCAACATACAGGGCCTCCGGGGGAGGTGAGACGCCCCAATCTTTTTGCAAACTAACTGACGTGATTGCACTAACTTATCAATAGCGTTTATTTCTCGCAATCAAAATGCGTGGAAAACTCGCAAAAAACGCGCGGGAAGGGGCCGAAAACGCCACCCAGTTCGCTGCAACCTTTGCACCGGCCCAACGCCTCTTTAGTTCCCAATCCTGAACATGCAGTCGCTCAGGATCTCTGCTTCCCATGTCGGCCGAACCGGGCTCTTCGGATGCGTTTTGGATGTCGGAATCCTGCCCGCCAGGTGCAGGAAGACCGCTGCCGAATGCTTGTAAGCCGGGACGGGAGCACGAAATGCGACGTTTCCCAAGTGTTGCAGGGCATCGGAAAGAGCGTAGTACGCCGGGTCGCCCGTTTCCCACAGCCGATCGCGCTGTGCAAACTTTTCGGGACAGAACGTCGCCAGCCCCAGCAGGTAGTCCGACCCGTACTCAATCATGTTGATCCCCAGGTCGTTCCCGGTGTAAATCCGAAAGTCCGGTCGCGTCCTGTCCCGCAGTTCCAGACGCCCAAGCTCGACCAGCCGGTCAAGCGATGAGTGCTTCATCCCCTTCAGCTCCGGGATCTCCATCAGCCCTTTGACCGTCTCGTCGTCGAAGATCTCGCCATTGGGCGCGAACATTTTCCCCAGCTCGAAGCCGATCACCCGCGCGTACCCTTTGCAGGTGCTTCGATACGTCGAAACCTTCTCCGCTCCCGATTTGCCGTGCAGCCTTGCGGTCTGAAACAGGATCGGCACGCCGCCCCACTCCACGATCTCGTCCATCTGCTTGCGGTACAGCGAAACGGTGTCGCCCTCGCGTCCTTCGATGTACGCCCCCGCGACGAACGCTGCGCCGGCGCCCAACGCCTCGCGCGTCCACGTCAGCACCTGCCGCCTCTCTTCGTCGCTGAGATAGTTGGCATATCCGGTGTCCATGTTGACCGCGTTCATCAGTCCCGCGCGATGAGTCGCCTGCAGATGCCGCTGCAGCGCCTCCACCGCAACCCGGCCGTCCGCCTCGAAGGGCAACAGCGCGGCAGCCATCCCTTCAACTTTTAGCCGCGGGCGAATCCACCCCATCATCGTTTCAATGTCCATCACGCGTCCTCTTCAGAACGGATCGCAACTCACTTTTTCTTCCGCCAAAGCTCATGCCTCCCGCCGCTTCGCCTTCGCGGCCTTCAGCCGCCCGGCGTCTTGCGAGTCCTTGTAGAAGTCATCCAGCGGATAACACCCCGACGGCAACCCGTTTCGCGGCGCCGTCGTGCAGTCGCTGAACGTGCGGCAGACCCTCTTCTTGTGAAATTCCCTCCCCTGTGCCACGTCCCACAACACGCGCGGATACGACAGCACGACCCGCCCCAACCCGATCGCGTCGGTCCACCCCTCCCGGATCGCCGCCTGAGCGACGTTCGGCAAAAACTCCTGCAGGTACGAATATCCCGTGCCGACGATCAGCAGGTCCGGGAACTTCTCCTTCAACTGCTTCGCCACACCCATCTGCCGCGCCACCCCGATCAGCGGGTCTTCCGGCGGGAGATAACCATCCGATGGCGGATAAAACGCCGGCCGCTGGATGTGGGGATTGTAGTACGGGCTCCCAGCCGTGAGATTGAGGAGCCGAATATTCAGCTTCCGCAGCAACTCCCCGAATTTTCCCGTCTCCGAGAGCTCCGGCTCCGTCGGACAATTCGGGTCGACGCCAAACCCCCATCGGTATGGCAGCAGCGACTCGTAGGGCTCTGGCACTCCCGGCCCCGGCTTGCCGGGCTTTGACTTGCTCGGGTCGGGCCAGAACGGCACCATGTCAAACGCCGAAAGCCGCACCCCGATCTTCAGTCCCGGCGCCACCGCCCGAATTCCTTCCACGATCTCGCGCAGGAAGCGGGTGCGATTCTCGAAGCTTCCCCCGTAATCCCCTTCGCGCGTGTGCGCGCTCAGGAACTCGTGCCCGAGGTATCCGTGGCAGTGCTTCACGTCCACAAACTGAAAACCCGCTTTCGCTGCTCGCCGGGCTGCGGCATGAAAGTCCGAGATCAGCTCGCGAATGTCGCCGTCGCTCATCAGCGGCGAATCCGCCGTCAGTCCCACGCGGCGATCCAGGATCGGATGGTGATAGAGAATTCGCGGCTCCGGCTTTCCCTTCACATTCGGCACGCAATATCGCCCCGAGTGCGTCAATTGCAGCCCAATCAGCAATCCCTCCGCCGATCCGCTCGTCTCCTGATGCGCCTCGATCAACACTTCGCGCAGCCGCGCCAACTCCCCCACCGTCGATTCGTTGATCAACAGCTGGTTTGGATTGGCCCGCCCGTCATGTCTCACCGCGACCGCTTCCCCGCCCCAGATCAGCTTCGCCCCCGACTCACCGAAGCGCCTCCAGCGCCGCACCGTCGCCTCGCTCGGCCGGCCGTCCGCCGTCCCGTCCCATCCCTCCATCGGATGGATCGCGATCCGGTTCCCGACCGACACGTCCCCGCGCCGCAACGAATGCAGCAAAGGCGACGCTTCCCCCGCCACCAACTCCCGATCGCAAGGCAACTCCATCCCCGCGCCGCGGACATGTGCCATAAACGCGTCGACATCACGCAGGCTTCCAAGTCTCACAAAAGAAGCTTCGCCCATACGTCGCAGCATCCTAACCCGTGCGGCAATCTCTTCGTAGGGCCGTGTTTCAAACCGCCCGCGCGCCTCCCGCGCACCGAGAAACAGTGCGTCCGAAGCTTGCCCTTCCCCGTAATCAGAAAAAAACAGCGGGCGGACCCGAGGGACCACCCGCTGCGCTTGCTTCCAACGAATACCCGTTTACCCAGGCGTCACCGCCACCAGCCTCACCACTCCCGCGGGCACCGTGATCTTTAGCGTGCTCCCCTTCGCCGCCACCTGCCACGAGATGCTCTCCTCCGTTACCCACTCCGTGCTCTTTGCCACCTTGAACGGCACGGTGATCGTCACCGCCTGCGCCTGCGCGTGGTCGGTTGGGTTCATACCGTGCTGCGGCTTGTCGACGCCCTTGTTGTTCAGCAATCCGATCAGCCAGCCGCCGTCATCCAACTGGTTGATTGTCCACTCGACGTCGCCGCTCACCTTCGCCGGCGCCAACCCCTGCGTCAGGTGTTGCATGAGCAGC